>CAUJJI010000142.1 GCA_963205265.1 Pseudomonadota bacterium | reverse complement strand
CATCTCGGGCGCCATCCAGCACCTCGCCGGCATGAAGGATTCGAAGACCATCATCGCCATCAACAAGGACGAGGATGCCCCGATCTTCCAGGTCGCCGACATCGGCCTCGTCGCCGACCTGTTCAGCGCCGTGCCGGAGCTGACGGCCAAGCTTTGAGCTGGCGCATTCCAATGGCGAAAGCAGGGCTTGAACATATGGTCCCGGCGGGGGACTGGGGCAGCGGCGTTACCCGCCGAGCCATCCGCCTGCGCGGCGGCACTGGCGTGGTGGAGGCGGCGCTCGAGGACCTGCGCCATGCCATGATCTGCACCCTGACGCACGATGGCCACACCGTCACTGCGGTAGAGGCCGATTTCCGGCGCTATACGCTGCAACTTTGCCCCGGGGCGAGCGAGCCGCTGCAGTCGATCGTCGGTCTGCCTCTGACCACGACGACACCGGAGTTCTTCGCCGATGGCCGCGCGCGCCGGAACTGCACGCACATGCTCGATCTCGCCTGGCTGGCCATGCGGCATGCCGGCCGGGGGGCAGTGGAGTGGCTTTACGAGATCGCGATCCCCGACGCCCCTTCCGGCGCCATGCATGGAACGCTTCGACGCAACGGTACCATTGTGCAGGACTGGCAGGTCAAGGACGACATCGTCGTCTCTCCATCCCACCTGGCGGGGCAATCGCTGGCCGCCGGCTTCACCCGCTGGCTGACGACCGCGTCCGGCCTGCCCGATCTCTCGGTCGAGGAATGCCTCGTCCTCAACAAGGGCTTCTTCATGGTCGGCGCTCGCCGGCTGCTACTGCCCGAGGGGCCGCTGCCAGAGGCGTTTCAGCAGGCAGTCACGGGATCCTGCTTCGGCTATGCTCCCGAACGCATCGGCGATGCGATCGGCGCCACCGGAATGGCCAGGGACTTTTCCCACACGCCCGAGAAACTCCTTCGTTTCGAGTGACCGTCAGGCCTCGACAAGCCGGGCAACCGCGGTCTCATCGACCTGTTGCGGCCCGCGCACCAGCCGGCCGGGCAAGGCGCCGCTGAACTGGCCGTGCTGGTAGGTCTTCACTCCGCTGACAAAGGTCGCAACATAGCCGTCCGCCGGCTGGATCAGGCGGCGACCGCCCGAGGGCAGATCGAAGACCGGCTGCGGCGCATGCAGGTGCAGCTTTTCAAAGTCGATCAGGTTGATGTCCGCCTTGTAGCCCGGGCTGAGCAGACCACGGTCGTTCAGTCCGACGAACTGCGCAGGAACACTGGTCAGGCCCCGGATGAGGCTAGGCAGCGCAATTCTTTCGCCGTCCTTGTCCCGCGCCCAGTAGGTGAGCATGAATGTCGGGTATCCCGCGTCGCTGATGACGCCATAGTGCGCGCCGCCGTCGCCAAGACCCAGGACAGTGTTCTCGCCCTTGAGCATGGCGCCCACGGCGTCGAGGTTGCCATCGGCGTAGTTGCCCACGGCGACGAACAGAATCGTCTTTCCGGCGTTCGCGGTGAGCAGGTCATAGGCGACTTCCAGCGGCCCCGTGCCGGCCTCGCGCGCCATGCCGGCGATGCTGCGCTCTAGCGGCTGCACATAGTCGGGCGGATCGCCGAGCACGAACATCCGCTCGAAGGCATGAAGATACTCGAGCAGCTTCAGCTTTGCCCCGGCCGGGACTTCGCCAAGGATGCGGGAGCGCACGTCGGGCCGGCGCATCGCCTCGACGCGCTCGACCAAGGGAAGGTGCGCGATCGCCTGGTAGCCTGGGTTGAGGGAAAACGGGTTGAACGAGCAGTCGAGGCCGAGCAGAAGCCCGGTCGGCCTGCCGATCACCTGCCCCTTGATCGCGATGCCATCGGCGCAGGCCTCGTCGATCAGCTCGAGCGCTCGCTGCCATTCAACCGGCTTGTCGAGCAGCTGCGTGACCGTGAAGGTCAGCGGCAGGCCATTGTCCTCGCAAACGCGGCGGAGCAGGCCGAACTCGGCATCGACGTCGTCGTAATCGATCAGTGCCTCGAGCATGCCATGCCCCGCCGCGCGCATGCCCTCGCCAATGGCGCGCAGTTCGGATTCGGCGCTGTCCTTGGTGGGGATCGGCTTGCCCGTGGTGCTGCGGTGGAACACGCTGCGCGAAGTCGCGAAGCCCAGCGCGCCGGCCTGCATCGCCTCGGTGGTGAGGCGCTTCATCGCCTCGAGGTCCTCGGCCGTGGCGGGGTCGCGATCGATTCCGCGATGTCCCATGACATAGACCCGCAGGCTGCTGTGCGGCAGGAAGGCTGCGACATCGGCGTCGAAGCTACGCGCGCTCACCCTGTCGAGATATTCGGGAAACGTCTCCCAGTTCCAGGGAAGCCCCGCGTTCATCACGACTTCCGGGATGTCCTCGACACCTTCCATGAGCGCAACGAGGGCTCCCCGGTCGTCGGCCCGGCACGGCGCGAAGCCGACGCCGCAGTTTCCCATGACGACGGTCGTCACCCCGTGGAGCGAGGAGGGAACGAGCCGGTTCTCCCAGGTGACCTGGCCATCGTAATGGGTGTGGATGTCGACGAAGCCGGGCGTCACCAAAAGGCCGGCCGCGTCCACTTCCTCGGTGCCCTTGCCGGAAACCGTGCCGACCGCGACGATCCTGCCGTCGCGGACAGCGACGTCGGCCACGTGCGGTTCGCCGCCCGCCCCATCGACGACGAGCCCGTCGCGTATGACGAGGTCGTAGGTTGCCATGTCAGCGCCCCACCATCTCGGCACGGAGCGCAGCGATCCGCTCCTGCGCGCCCGCGATCGCCTCGCGGTCAATCGGCAGGCCGCCCAGTTCGCAGTCGCCATCGATCGTGGTCCGGTACATCTGGCGGCGATACTTGCCCAGGGTGCCGCCGGCAGCATGCATCATGCGGTAATTGTCCCACAGCACGACATCGCCGAGTCGGTACGAGTGCCAGTAGACGAAGCGCTCTTCCAACGAATGATCGAGCAATTGCTTGAGCAGGGCCGCGCCCTCCTCGTCCGGGAGCTCGACGATCCGCGACGACCACATGTGCGAGACATTGAGGATCTTCCGGCCGGTCATGGGATGCGAGACGACCAGCGGAAAGCCTAGGTCGGGAAACAGGTCGAGTGACATGACCTTGGCGCCCTCGTCGCTGCGGAACGCCGGATTCTTCGAGATCGATTCCTGCGAATGCCGCCAGCTCTGGACAACCGTCAGGCCATCGATTTGCGCCTTGATGCCTTCGGGCAGCGCATCGAACGTCGCCTGGCGGTCGACAAAGCCTGTCAGGCCATCCTCGGGAGGGAGGATCTTCCCGTGCAGGACACCGGCATAGTTCGGTTTGACGACATAGCCCAGGTCGGTATGCCAGTCGATCTTGCCGGCCAGTTCCTCAGGATTTTCCGGCTCCATCGTACCGGACTTGCCATGGGAATCGAGCACGAGCAGCTCGGGCACCTCATCGTCGACCTGATGCGCGAGCGGGTGGATTGCCAGGGATCCGAACAGCCGGCTGAATTCGACCTGCTGCTGCTTGGACAAGTCCTGGTCGCGAATGATGATCAGCCCGTGCTCGAGCAGCCAGCCCCGCAGGAGGTCGGCTGTCGCCGCCTCGATCGGCCGGCTCGCATCCAGTCCACGCACTTCGGCGCCGCACGCGCCCGCAAGCCTGACGCAATCAACCATTTGGACTTCCTCTCAGTTGGCCTTCGCCCTCGCGAGCGTCGGGCCGCGCATTCCGCCACTTTGGTCTCGGCGCAGCCGCATTGATCTTTCCAACTCTGCCATATGAAGGCAAATGCATTCTTCTAAGGTATGATATGAAGGGCATTCATATCACCGGAACGGAGCTGCGATCATGAGAACCGAAGCCGCCGAGCGCCCGCTCAGCCGGATGAACCTCAATCAGCTGAAGGTTCTGGCGGAGCTTTGCGTTGTCCGCTCGGTAACCCAGGCAGCGGAAAATCTCGGCGTCACTCAGTCGGCCGTCAGCCACACGCTGGCGCAGCTTCGAACCTATTTCGACGACGAACTGTTCGTGCGCACCGGAACCGGCCTGATGCCCACGGCACTCGCGGCCGACATCACCGACCGCCTACCAGCCGCGTTCCTCGCCCTGGAAAATGCCATCGAGACGAGGGCATTCGATCCGGCACGTGCGACGACAGGATTTCGCATCGGCTGCAGCGACTACACCATGGCGGTGCTGCTGCCCCGCCTCCAGGCCAGGCTCGCTGCAGCGGCGCCGGGCGTCACGCTGACCGTGGTATCGCTCGACGGCCGGACCACCGAACGCCTTGCGGCAGGCCAGCTCGACCTCGTCATCGCCGGTGCCCGCGAAGTGCCCGACCGCCTCGCATTCGAGCCGCTCTACGATGAGAAGAGCGTTTGGGTCCATCGTGCCGGCCATCCGCTGTCGATGCGGCCATTGTCCGAATGGGACATATCTGCCGTGACTGTCGTCGCGGTCGACTACAGCATCGGTGCCGCGCTCGACGATGACGACAGCTTTGCTGCCCGCAATGGCGTGATTCAGTGGACCCGGACCGCGCCAGGGCGGCTTTACGGCATCGGCCAGCCATCGCTGCCGCCCAAGGTCACGGTGCCGAACTTCTTCGCCGCCGCCTTGATGGTAGCCGGGTCGGACTGCCTCGCGCAGGTACCCTCGCGCCTCGCCGCGGTGCTGGCAACGCGCCTCGACCTCGCCGTCCGCGCGGACTGGCCTTCGGATCAGGGCGGAACGCTCACGCAGATCTGGCCGCGCGCTTTTGCCGAGCGACGCGGCCAGGCTTGGCTGCGCGAAATGGTCCGCAGCAGTGCCCGCACCCTCACCGAATGACGAAGTCCGCGCGCACTGCCCTGTCGACCGTCAGCCCTGCGTGCGGTAGCGCTCGGGAATCTCGAACCGGAATGCACGCGCGGCATTGAGGCCGAGCAGCTTGGCGCGAGTTTCTTCGCGCAGACCGCTGCCAAAGGTGCGGTAGATGGCCTGGGCCGAATAGGGCCAGCTCCCCTCATGGTGGGGATAGTCGTTCGCCCACATGAAGTTGTCCTCGAGGCCGAATTCCTCGACCAGCGCGATGGCCGCCTTGTCTTCGCCGAACGAGGCGAAGCAGTTACTGCGGTAGTAATCGCTGGGCAGGTTCTTCATCTTCGGACGGACCCAGAAGTGGTGCTTGAGATAGGCTTCGTCCATCTTCTGCATCATCCAGGGGACCCAGCCGGCATCGGCCTCGATCGTCGCCGCGCGCAGCTTGGGGAAACGCTCGAACACCCCGGAGGCGCACATGTTGACGATCGGCTCGATGGTCGGAGACAGCGAGTGACAGACGTAATTGATGATGGCGCCGCCGTTGCCGCGTGCCGCGCGCGGATCCCGACCGGTCGAAACGTGATAGGTGATGGCAAGGTCGTGGTCCTGGATCGCGGCCCACATGCGATCGAACACCGGCAGGTTGTAGTTGATGTCGTTGACGTCGTGCTCGCCGAAGATCGGCTTGTTGGGCAGGGCGAGGATACGGTAGCCGAGCTTGGCGACACGCTCGATCTCCGCGACGGCGAGGTCGATGTCGGCCGTGCAGATCGCCGCTGTCGGACTGCAACGGTGCAGGAAGGGCGCGCACTGTTCCATCGCCCAGTCGTTCCAGACCCTGGCTTGCGCGTCGACCATCTCGTTGTTGTTGGTCGACCACATCAGCAGCGCCGCGCCATTGGGAAAGATGACTTCGGCGTCGACCCCGTCGCGATCCTGATCGGCAATGCGCGGAAGTCCGGTGATGACACCGCTGTCGAGGTCCTTGGCCAGCAAGTCCGCGCCGGATTTCGATCGCAGGAGGTCGTCTCCGTCGAAATCGACGTCGATCAGCCGCTCGGGTCGCGCGCCGGGCATAATGATGTAGCGCTCGCCGTCTTCGCGCTTCTCGATCCGGGGCAACAGGTCGTGGAACTTGCGGTCCATGCGTTCGTGGAACAGCTTGACCGGCGGCGACAGGTGCGTGTCGACCGAGACGATGAAGTGCTTGTCGGTACCGGGCCGCACGTCGCGGACCCAGCCCTCCACCTTGGGGGCATCGAGGCGCCACTCGTTGGCAGGGTTGGCGACAATCTCGTTGACCGCGACCATGGCGATTCTCCCGTTTGTTCTGGTGATGTCCCTTAATCTCATCACCGGGGTCGAGAATAAATCCCGATCTTTCGGCGCATCGTTGAATTTTTTTGTACGTTTGGCCCGGCCACAACGGTGGGCATGTCCGTTTGCCACCCGAGACACGAACCGCCGCTATCGCCGCTTTGGTCCGAGCGCTGTCCATAGAATAGTCCGACCCGATAAATCGGACTTGCGGGAGAGACCATGGCGAGCACCACTGAAGGCAAGGCCGGCGCGTGGATGGTCCTCGTCTGCATGCTGGCGAACAACTTCACCCTCGGCCTCACCTACGGTTCGTTCGGTGCCCTGCTCGTCAGCAACGAGCAGGCGTTCGGCGCCGGGCGCGACATCATTTCTTTCGGGATGAGCGCAGTGTCGACGACGTTGGGCCTGTCCGCCCTGGTGATGGGCAACCTTGTCCGCCGACTGACGCCCAGGGTTTCGATCGCGATCGGCGTCGGCACCGCCGCCTGCGCCTTCGCAGGGCTGGGTCTGACCACGAATCTCGCAGTTGCGCTGATCCTATGGGCGCTGCTCGGCTTCAGCGCGGCAATGGCCGCGATCCTCGGGCCCGTGGCCATTGCAGCCGAATATTTCCCGGATCGATCGGGCAAGGTGCTCGCCCTGGTCAACATGCCGGTGGTCCTGTTCCTCTGCCCCTGGGCGATCACCGCCATTCTCCCGGCCCTGGGGCGCGACGGCACGTACCTGCTGATGGCAGCCCTGCTGCTGCCCGTGCTGGTCTTGGTCGTGAGGCTTCGCACCGGAGGCGCGACAGCCGGACATGGGGCCAAGCAGGCGCAAGAGGAAGTGCCGGCCGGCGCCATCCTCAAGCGCTCCGATTTCTGGCTGATTTCGCTTGGCATCTCGTTGATTGCCTGCACCGGTACGGCATACACGGTCCACGCGATCCCCTTCGCAGCGTCCGCAGGCATGAGTGTGTCGACATCGGCCCTGATGATGTCGGTCTATTCCGGAGCGGGACTTGCCGGTGTTCCCCTGTTCGGCATGCTGGCCGACAAGATCGGCGCACCGCGCACGCTGGCGATTACCGGGGGCGCCCAGAGCATCTGCTGGGCAGGACTGGCCTTCGCCCCGACCGAGAGCTTCCTGTTCTTTTCCGCAGCCCTGGGAGCCGCGACGACTCCACTCACGACGCTTCACGGCACCGCGATGGCGCAGATCTTCGGCATCAATGGTGTCGGCAAGGCGATGGGCTACAGCTTTGCGATAAAGCTTCCGTTCCTGTTCCTCGCCTCGCCCGCAGTCGGATATGCCTATGTCCAGATGGCAGACTATCGACCTGCCTTCGTCATCGTCGCGATCAGCCTGGTCGCGTCGGTAGGGCTGCTGCTGGTCGGCAACATGGCGCGCGGCCCGGCAGTGGCGCGCGCGCCGGCGCATTGATTTCCCGGCTATCCAAGGAGGCCCCGGCCCATGCTGGTCGAAACTGAAACAATGCTGGAAGGCCGGGTAGCCATCGTCAGGCTCGCGAGGCCGAAAGCTCTCAACGCGCTGAGCGGAGAACTGCTCGATGAACTGGACGCGGCGCTCGACGGCATTGCCGGGCAGCCGGAAGTCCGGGTCATCATCATCACCGGATCCGACACCTGCTTTTCAGTCGGCGCCGATCTCAAGGAGGAACTGGCCGACCGCGAGGCGCGGATTGCACGGATGCACGGACTGGTCGTACGGCTGGCGACATTTCCAGCCCTTTCCATCGCCGCGGTCGAGGGCTGGGCACTCGGCGGCGGACTGGAACTGGCGATGGCCTGCACGTTCCGCGCGGCCGCCGCAGGGGCTAAGCTTGGCCTGCCCGAAATCGGGCTTGGCGTGATCCCTTCCTATGGCGGGACGCAGCTCGCTCCCCGGCTGCTCGGTGCCGCACGCGCGCTCGAACTGCTGTGCATGGGCGAACCTGTCGACGCCGTGCGGGCGGAACGCATGGGCCTGGTCAACTGGCTGGCAGACGAACCCGGCGGCGCGCTGGCGGTGGCATTGGAACGCGCTGCCGTGCTGGCCAAGCGCTCACTGCCGGCCTTGCGCGCGGCACGGCAAGCCGTGCACGAAGGCGAGAACCTGCCGCTGCAGCAAGCACTGGCGATCGAGGCGGAGGTCAGCACGCAGCTGCTCTCCGGCGAAGATGCTCCGGACGCTGCGGGCGCCTTTCGGGACCGCAGCACTACGTCCCGGTAAAGGCGGCCTTGCGCTTTTCGCGGAAAGCCGCGACCCCTTCGTTGAAATCGCGCGAATTGCCGGCGGTCCGCTGGTTCTGGCGCTCGAGCTCCAGCGCCTGGGAAAAGTCCGATGTCAGGCCGCGCCGGATCGCCTGGCGGATGAGGCCATAGCTGATCGTCGGCCCCGCGCCGAGTTTCTCCGCCATTGCATCGGCGCGCTCGGCAAGCTCGTCATCCTCTACCATCTCGTAAATCATGCCCCAGGCCGCGGCCTTTTCCGCCGGAATGCGCTCGCCCAGCATCATCATCGCCGATGCCCTGCCGACGCCGATCAGTCGCGGCAGCCACCAGCTGCTGCCGGCGTCGGGCACCAGCCCGATGTTGACGAACGCCTGGAGGAAATATGCAGAGCGCGACGCTATGACGACGTCGGCAGCCAGCGCGAGCATGCATCCTGCCCCGACCACGGGGCCATGCAGCGCGGCAACGATGGGCACGGGCAGGTCGAACATGCGCTCCATGATCGGGTTGTAATGCTCCTCCAGGACGGCGCCTGCGTCGAAGCCCGGCGATCCCACCGGCGACGCCCCCGCGGCAAGGTCCGCGCCGCTGGAGAACGCCTTCCCTTCCCCGCTCAGCAGCAGCACCCGGGCCTCGCCGGAGGCTGCGACAAGGTCGAGCGCCTGGCGGAACTCGCCGAGCAGGGGCCTGCTCAATGCATTGAGAAATGCCGGCCGGTTCAGCCGCAGCCGGGCTACGCCGGCTTCGATGGAGAAGACGATGTTTTCGAACGACATATATCCAGATCCGACACCCTAGCAGCCTGCGGTCCGGCCATCTATCCGCTTGTTGCGAGAGGCCATAGCGTGATCGCCCTCGCCCGCGCCAATGCGCGTTGCCTATGCTAACCCATTGGCATGACGCGCTGCAGGTTCAGACAAGTCCGGCAGCTTCCAGAAGCGGGCGAAGTCTGAGATGGTGGCGGGCCCGCAACGCGACTGGACCATGAGCGCCATTCCAAATCACGCCAAGTCGGAATCCGTGCCTGCGGCATCCTGGACCGGGCTCGCGCTCCTGACCGCGGCCTACACGGTCAGCTTCGTCGATCGCACCGCCGTCAGCGTCGTGCAGGGCAAGATCAAGTCCGAGCTGCAATTGACCGACTGGCAGATCGGCCTGATGATCGGTCCGGCTTTCGCCATCGTCTATTCGCTCGCCGGCCTTCCGCTGGCCCGGCTCTCGGAGAAGCACAATCGCGCACACCTCCTGGCCTGGTGTGTCGCGGTCTGGTCGATCATGGCGATGGCTTGCGGGCTGGCCCGCGACTTCGTGGGGCTCTTTCTGGCGCGGATGGGGGTCGGCATCGGCGAGGCGGGCGGCAATCCAGCCTCGCATTCGCTGATCGCCGATTTCTTCCCGGAGGACCGCCGTGCCACCGCCATCGCCATCTACACGCTGGGTGCACCGCTGGGAACGTTCCTCGGGGCTGCGGGGGTCGGCTGGCTCGCCGCCTCCGTCGGCTGGAGGCAGGCGTTCCTGCTGCTCGGACTGCCGGGCTTCGTGCTGGTCGCGGCGATAGTCCTTTGGCTGCGCGATCCGGACCGCAAGGCCGTTGCCGGTGACAAGCCGGCGGCTTCCGATACCGCCCCTTCGCTGCGAAGCGTCGTGCGGGACCTGTTGCGCAATCCGGCGTTCCGCCATCTCGTCTGGGGCGGATCGCTGGTCGTGCTGGTCGGCTATTGCCTTGCCGCCTTCCTGCCGGCGCTGCTGGTGCGGACCTATCAGCTTCCCCTCGCGCAGGTGGGGTTGATCACCGGGATCGTCGCCGGTCTTGGCGGCGCCATCGGGACGATGGCGGGTGGGCTGGCCGGAGACCGCTGGGGCCGTGGGCAGCCGCGGCGCCTCGCGCTCGTCACGGCTCTGGCGGTTTTCCCGGCTCCCCTACTGCTTGCCGGTGGAATCATGTCGCGCTCGCTGCCGCTGGCGGTGGCGGGAAGCTTTCTCGCCATGATCGCCATCTACGGCTACGTCGCGCCGGCCTTCGCGCAAGTCCATGCCCTGGCGAGCACGAGAAGCCGAGCGACGGTGACCTCCATCTACTATCTGGTCACCAACCTCGTCGGCCTGGGCATCGGCCCGCCCCTGATCGGCGCAGCGAGCGACTTTTGGGCGCGGCGGGCCCTCGACCTCGATGCTGCCGGCTTCGCGCGAACCTGCCTCCAGCCTGCGGGCCGCTCGCCCCCGGCCTGCGCTGCAGCCATGGCCGAAGGCATGGAAGCGGCATTGCTGGCGATGAGCGTCCTGCCGCTGCTGGCCGGGATCCACTTCCTCGTCGTCGCCCGGCGCTACCGTCAGCAAGGATCCTGAGCGCAATCAGGCGAGGCAGCAGCCGTCGACCATGGCGGCGACATCGTCGATCCATAGGGGGTCGCACAACGCCTCCTCGCTGATCCAGCGAGGCGCCAGCGTATCCAGCAGGCGCACCGGGCACCCGGTCAGCGACATGATCAGGATCGCTGTCCGTATGGGGTCGAGCGAGGCCCGGTAGATGCCGCGTTGAATCAGCCCGGCAACCAGGTCCTGCAACACTTCGACGATCGCATCGGGGCGGCCCGACCACTCGACCTCGCGGTGACGGGAGCGTGCCCGGGCGAACTCGCTGTTGAACAGCTTGCCGACGTCGCGCTCCTCAAGGTAGATCGTCCCCAGGCAGGCCACGATCAGGCGAGAATGGCCCCGCTCGGCCTCCGCAAGCGCGATCGTGAGCCGCTCGAGGCTTGCCCGCACGCGCGCGCGCGAGGCATCGATGAGCGCCCTGATCAGCCCTTCCTTGCCGCTGAAGTAGTATCGCACCATCTCCGGCGAAGTACCGGCGCGAGCAGCGACCTCGCGAAGAGTCACTTCCGCGACGGGCTTTTGGGCCAGGACCTCGCGAAAGGCGCGCATCAGGTCGTCGGGAATATCCCCGCGCTGGTTCCGTCGCGGGCGGCCACGCGCGCGCTCTGGTTTGCCGTTCAGGCCGTTCATGCCTCTACCTGAAATCGCATCCGTTATTGTTCATCCAAACAATTATTGCCTCTCGACGTGGCCCCTCGACAGGGTTCACGGTCATTCCATCGGCAATCTACGCCCGGCACGCACGGCGGCCAATGATCCGCACTACAATCGATGCGTCCTGCAGGTGTAACGGGAGACAAGCCATGGCGCTCGAACAGGCTTCTTACGACATCGTGATCCGCAACGGCACCATCGTCGACGGGCTCGGCGGAAAGCCGGTCACGGGCGACGTCGCCCTGCGCGACGGGCGCATCGAGCGGGTCGGCCAGGTATCCGGGCGGGGTCGCGAGGAAATCGACGCGACCGGCCTGCTCGTCACCCCCGGATTTGTCGACATCCACACCCATTTCGATGCCCAGTCGATCTGGGAAACGCGGATGTCGCCCGCCAGCGAGCACGGCGTCACCACTGTCGTGATCGGCAATTGCGGCGTCGGCTTCGCCCCCTGCCGCGAGCGCGACCGCGAGGGGCTGATCGCGCTGATGGAGGGCGTCGAGGACATTCCCGAGGTCGTCATGGCCGAAGGACTGACCTGGGAATGGGAAAGCTACCCCGAGTTCCTCGATGCCGTCGCCAGCCGGCCGCACGACGTCAATCTCGCTTCCTACCTGCCGCATGCGCCGCTGCGGCTCTATGTCATGGGTGACCGTGCCGGCGCCGGCCAGGTGGCTACCGCCGAGGATCGCGAGGAGATGGCCCGGATCGCTGCAGAGGCGATGGCGGCCGGCGCTCTCGGCTTTGCCACGTCGCGCAGCCTGTTCCACCGCAGCACCACCGGCGAGCCGATCTGCACCCAGGATGCAGAGGAAGCCGAATTGCTCGATATTGCCCGGGCGCTGGGCGAGCCGGGATCGGGCGTTCTCCAGGTCGCCGTCGACTTCGGCGGCCAGCGCGCGCTCGACGAGGAGTTCGGCATCCTCTCGCGCGTCGCCAAGGCTTCGGGTCACGCGATGTCCCTGCCGATTGCCGAGATCCACTCCAACCGCAACCTGTGGCGCGAAATCATGGCCAAGGTCGGCGAGGCCAATGCCGAAGGGGCAAGGATCAGCGCCCAGGCGCTGCCGCGCGGCATCGGCGTGATATTCGGCCTCGACCTGTCGGCCCATCCGTTCTTCCTCAAGCCCTCGTACCGCGAGATCGCCGACCTTCCGCTGCCCGAACGAATTGCCGCGATGCGCGATCCGGCGCGGCGCGCACGCATCCTCGCCGACGACCCGATCGAGTACCACCTGCCCGTCGCCGCGACGATCGACAAGTTCGCCGGCATGTACGAGATCTTCAACCCGATCGACTACGAGCCGGTGCCGGAAAGCTCGATCGCGGCACGTGCGGAAGCCTTGGGCATTACACCCGAAGCGCTCGCCTACGACATCCTCGTGGCCCATGGCGCCGAGCCGGCATTGTACATGCCGTTCGCCAATTACGCTGGCGGCAACCTCGACGTTGCGCTCGAAATGTTCCGCCATCCCGACATCGTTCTCGGCCTTGGCGATGGCGGCGCGCATTACGCAGTGATCTGCGATGCCAGCTACCCGACCTTCCTGCTGACCCACTGGGTCCGCGATCGCGTGCGCGGCGAGCGGCTTGGACTGGCCGAGGTGATCCGCGCGCTGACGCACGACACGGCCAGGACCGTCGGCCTGAACGATCGCGGCGTGATCGCGCCGGGCTATGCCGCCGATATCAACGTGATCGACTTCGATGCCATGCGCCTGCCCTCGCCGCGCGTCTCCCACGACTTGCCGAAGGGCGGCCGCCGGCTGCGCCAGCATGCCGAAGGCTACGTCGCCACGATCGTCAACGGTGTCGTCACCTACCGCAACGGCGTCCCCACCGGCAGCCTGCCCGGCCAGCTGGTGCGCGGCCGGCAGCCGGCCCCGGTACTCGAAGCGGTGGCCTGATCGCCGGCGCCACTTCCAGGCGCCGAACAACAGTGAGTTTCCAGGAGCGGATCTATGACTTCGACGCTAGAGCAGGACGCCAGCACCTTCGACGAGGCCACGGCCCGCCGGGCGCTGGCAATGGCATCGACCAACGTCCTGCGCATCGCGCTCTACCAGGCCACGGGCGACGAAGAACTGGCGCGGATGCGTGTCGACTATGCGCCGTTCTGGGCCGGGGCCTACGAAGTCCCGGTCCTTGCCCCCGAACACGAAGAGCGGGTACGCGAAAAGGCCATCGAGTTCCTGCGGTCGGGAGCGGCAAGCCGCTGCGAGAGCCCCGACGACGCCACCCTTCGCGGCCTGATGGAGAAGCTGGTCGACCGTCCGGTCAACGACTACCTGTTCAGCTTCGGCAAGGAAGAAGCCAACTTCACCCCCTTCCCACGCGGTGTCGAATGGCCGTCCGGCGAAGCGCCCGCCGCCGCGCGCTCGGACTTCAAGGCCATTGTCATCGGCGCAGGCGCGGCCGGGCTGGTGGCCGCCGTCCACCTGCGCCGGCTCGGCATTCCGTTTACCGTGATCGAGCGGAACAGCGACGTCGGCGGCACCTGGCTGACCAACGACTACCCGGACTCGCGCGTCGACATCGCCAGTCATCACTACCAGCTCACGCTCACCCGCAACTACCCCTGGAAACACTGGTACGCGACCCAGAGCGAACTGCTCGACTACCTGCGCGGCATTGCCGACGATTTCGACCTGCGCGGCGACATCCGCTTCAATACCGAGCTGACCGACGCGCGCTGGAACGAGGCGACCGCGAAGTGGGACGTCCGGCTGGTGGGCCAGGACGGCGCCGAAACGGCGCTCAGCGCCAATGTCATCATCAGCGCCGCCGGCCTCTTCAACGCTCCGAACATGCCCGACATTCCCGGCATCGAACAATTCGAAGGCAAGATCTTCCACACCACTCAATGGCCGCACGACTACGACTATGCCGGCAAGAAAGTGGGCATCATCGGCGTCGGCTGCACCGGCGCGCAACTGATGCCCGCAGTCGCACGCAAGGCAGGCCACGTCTCGGTATTCCAGCGCTCGCCGCACTGGGTGTCCCGGATGGACAATTACCGCGAGCCGATCCCCGCAGACTTCCAGTGGCTCATGGACAACGTGCCGCATTACTGGAACTGGCACTGCTTCAATGTCTTCTACACGCTGTTTTCCGACGACGGTGCCCTGCAGCAGATCGACCCCGAGTGGCAACGCGACGGCGGGCTCATCAATCGCAAGAACGACCTCCTTCGCGCCAACATTCGCGACAACATTCTGTCCGAGTTTCCGGACGATCCGGAGTTCGCCGCGCAGCTCATGCCCGAATGGCCGCCTTTCGCGAAGCGGCTGGTGGTCGACAACGGCTGGTTCGACGCTCTGAAGCAGCCCAACGTCGATCTCGTCACGCAAGGTATCGAGCGGATTACGCCGCACGGGATAGTGACCAGCGACGGCGTCGAGCGCGAGCTCGACATGATCGTGGTGGCCGGCGGCTTCAAGGCAGAGCGCTACCTCTGGCCGGTTGCCTACAGGGGGCGCAACGGCATCACGCTCGAACAGGCCTGGGCGAAGGACGGCGCGCGATCCTATGTCGGCGTGACCATGCCCGATTTTCCCAACCTGTTCGTCATCTACGGTCCCAACATGCAGGCGCGCTCGGGCGGGCTGTTCGCCTGGCTCGAACTATGGGCGCGCTACAGCCTCGACTGCATCGTCCAGATGATCGAGGGCGGACACCGGACCATCGAGTGCCGGCGCGAGGTCTTCGATGCCTACAACGCCAAGCTCGATGCCGCCCAGGACGAATGCATCTGGAGCCTGGAGGGCGCGAGGTCGTACTATATCAACGAGCAGGGGCGGCAGGCCGTCAACAACCCGCTCCGCCCGTCGGTGACCTACGAATCGATCCGACACGCCAACCTTGCGGACTATCACGTCTCCTGAGCGACCCGAGAGGCAAGGCATGATCTCGGTCCGGCAGGTCGTCACTTCCCGCCTGTCGGTGGCCTACGAAGAACACGGGCCGCCGGATGGAATCCCGGCCGTGCTCCTGCACGGCTTTCCCTATGCACCCCGCACCTACGATGCGGTTGTTCCGATCCTTGTCGGCCACGGCCTTCACGTGATCGTCCCTTACCTGCGGGGCTTCGGGCCGACACGGTTCCTCGACGCCGAGGCAGTGCGTTCCGGGGAGCAGGCGGCGCTCGGCACCGACCTCGTCGAGACCGTGACGGCTCTCGGGCTCGATCGCCCGATCGTCGCCGGCTACGACTGGGGCGGCCGGGCTGCCTGCGTGGCCACCGCGATCCGGCCCGACCTCTTCCGCGGTCTCGTCACGGGCGGCGGCTATAACCTGTTCGGTCCACCGGCCACGCAGCCGCTGGCACCCGAAGTCGAGCACGCGCTCTGGTACCAGTATTACCTCCACACCGAGCGCGGCCGGGCCATGCTCGAAACCAACCGGCGCGGGTTCTGCCGGCTGTTGTGGAAGCTGTGGTCTCCCAAGTGGCAGTTCAGCGACGAGACTTTCGAGCAATCCGCCGAGAGCCTCGATTCGCCCGACTTCGTCGAGGTCGTGCTCCACTCGTACCGCCACCGCTCCGGGCTCGTGGTGGGTGATCCAGGCCTGCACGAGCTGGCTGCCAGGCTCGAGCAGGAGCAACCGGCGATCAGCGTACCGGCGATCGCGCTATACGGCGACGCCGGCCTGCTGCCCCCTGCCCCGGACCGCGATCGCGGCCGATTCCTCTCGCACTTCGAATCCCGGACGCTTTCGGCGATCGGCCACAACCTCCCGCAGGAAGCGCCCGAGGCGGTCGCCGCCGCGATCCTCGACCTCGCGTCCGGCGGGAACGGCTCGGTCAGTTCCGGCAGTGGCGAATGACGTTCTCGGCGAAGTCCTCCCAGTAGCGCCGCTTTTCATCGAACGACGACTTGCTGTGCAGCGCGAAGTACGCCGGCAGCAGGATCATCTGGGTGACGCCCATGTCCTCGGCCCGCCGCACGTCGTCGAGGCCCCAGGGATTTTCCACCACCATGATCACCTCGAACGGGTCGTTCTCGCGCCCGGCTTCCGCGAGGTAGCCCTTCAGCTTGGCCAGTGAGGGCGGCATGTCCTCCACCTTGCTCATGCGCGACATCCAGCCGTTGCCGAGCGTCGCCGCACGCTTGATGACGCGATCGGCAGGACCGGAGACGTAGATCGGCATGTCGCCCGGCTGCGGCAGGATCCTGAGGCGCGGGAAGTCGAAGAACTCGCCATGGTGCTCGATGATCTCGCCCGACCACATCTTGCGCAGGACCTCTATGGCCTCGTCGGTGCGACGACCGCGCGTGTGGAAGTCGACACCGTAGATGTCGAATTCCTCCTTCATCCACCCCACGGCACAGCACAGCGCCAAGCGGTTGCCCGAAAGGACAGACAAGGTGCCGGTCGCCTTTGCGACTTCGATCGGATGGCGCGCCGCAAGCAAATAGATGCTCTGCATCAGCTCCACCCGGCTGGTCGCCTGCGCCATCATCGCCAGCGCGACCCACGGCTCCGGGAACGTCCAGTCCGTCGTCGCGGTAAAGAAGGGCTTGCCGTCGGGCGTATCCGGATACCAGCTGTTTATGACTTCTGGCAGCACGATATGGTCCGACACGCTGATAGCATCGAACCCGACTTCCTCGCTGAACACGGCGCTGTCTATCAGCTGTTCGTTCTCGATGAACGAAAGCATGTTGCAGAATTTCATGGGGTCCTCCCGTTGCGCGTCACGAGGCCGCGACTGTCACCGGCCAGAAGTCGAGCTGGGGTGGCCCGTCCAGAATTGCGGCCATGCCGTCCATGTCGCCGCGCTCCGTGCGCCAGGCGATGTAGTCGTGATAGGCCTGCTCGCTGTCCCAGGTCTCGATGAACATCACCCTACCCGGCTCGGTGGCATGACGCACGATGCAGATGTCCCGGAACCCCGGGCGTTTGGCCGTGTCCTTGATCATTTCCGGCAAGGCTGCGCAAAACGCATCGGCAGCCTGGGGCTGCAACTTCACGGTGAAGGTAACCTTGACTCCGTCCATTTCCCGTTCTCCTTGATCTGTATATCGGCCTGACGCCGATGGGCATTCCGGCCGAGCGGCTGGGGATTGCCGCGCCCGAAGCCTTCGCGCCGAGGCAGGTTCCCACGCACGTCGTTGCGATCATGGGTAGTCGTGTTCCGATCCGAATCTGCATTCGCAATCGCGAGGCCACCTGAAGGCAAGCCTGATAGTAGTGCTGGGCAAATGGGGGCGCCCGCCTGCCGGGTGGTGGTGGTGGCTCCGTTCTCGTCCTGGCGTGACAATGTCCTTTGCTCTGCATGCGAACCGGCTTCTCGCCTCTGCATCGATGCGGGTTCCTGGTTGTATCGACTCTGCACGCTGCGCCTCATCCGGGGCTGCAACACTGATGGAGGAATGGGATGGAGCGCAGATCGGGCAGAGTGGATGGCCTCGTCGCCGTCGTGACCGGCGCGGCTTCGGGCCTGGGCCTGGCCAGCGCGAGACTGCTAGCCAGCGAGGGCGCGACCGTGTTCCTGACCGACCTGGATTCGGAGGGGGTGCATTCGGCCGCCGAGGAAATCGGCCCGCCGGCCTGTCCTTTGGCATGCGACGTGCGCAGCGAGGCGGATTGGGAGGCTCTGATGAGCCAGGTGGAACGCAGTGCCGGGCGCCTCGACATCCTCGTCAACAATGCCGGTATCGTCCGGTTCGGCAACATCGAGAGCTGCACGCTCGAGGATTTTCGGCTGCAGAATGCCATCATGTCCGAAGGCGTCTTCCTGGGCTGCAAGCATGCGATCCCGTTGATCGCGCGAACAGGCGGCGGCTCGATCGTCAACATCTCGTCGACCGCTGCGCTGCAAGGGTTTTCCGCGGTGCTGGCCTATAGCGCGGCGAAGGGCGCCGTCCGATCGATGACCAAGGCAATCGCCACCCACTGTCTCGAACGAAATTACGGCATTCGGTGCAATTCCGTGCATCCCGGCAATATCCACACCAACATGCATGGGGAGAAGGCGACCCCGGAACAGGCCGAGCGACGCGAGAACAGCTGGATGCCGCTTCCGAGCGGCTCCTTCGGCTCAGCCAGGGACGTCGCGGAAATGGTGCTGTATCTGGCCTCGCCCGCCTCACGCTTCGTTACTGCCGGCGAGTTCGTGATCGACAACGCGATCACCATGACTCCCGCCAGACTGCCGGCCCCCTCGTCCTAGGCATCGCCGGCAGACCGTAGCCGCCGGAAGGCCCGCCCTGCCCTGCTACCACGGTGCGATGCTGCTCGTCGGCGCCCGTCGTCGGACGACCGCCGGCGTTGACGAGGCGGGCGATGGCTCTACCCTGGCCCGATGCGCAATGCCTGGAATCTGATTTCGACCTGGCTGGTCCCCGCAGCGGCCTGGATCGTCCTGGCGATCGCTTCGGCAGCGAGCCTGCCGACGGCGCTGCTTGCAATGGTACTCGCCGCTTGCGTGATATCCGCGGTCCACCATGCCGAAGTCATCGCGCACAAGGTGGGCGAGCCGCTGGGCACTTTGACACTTGCGCTGGCCGTCACCATCATCGAGGTCGGGCTTATCGTCTCGCTCATGACCGGCACCGGCGCGGCCGCTGCCACTCTGGCGCGCGACACCGTCATCGCCGCCGTCATGATCATCCTGAACGGCCTTGTCGGCACCTGCCTGCTGATCGGAGGATTGCGGCACCGGGAACAGTCGTTCCAGCAGACCGGCGTGAGTGCGGCCCTGGCTGCGCTCTCCGCGCTGACCGTGCTGAGCCTCGTCCTGCCGAACTTTACCGTGACCGAGCCTGGGCCGGTCTATTCGCCGGCCCAGCTCGCCTTCGTCGCGGTCGTCTCGCTGGTGCTCTATGCGACGTTCGTCATGGTCCAGACGGTACGGCACCGCGACTATTTCCTGCCGCCCAGGCATCTGGCGCAAGATGAAGACGTCCATGCGGAGCCGCCCTCCACGCGCGCCACGGCGCTGTCTGCATTCTCGTTGCTGGCTGCACTTGCAGCTGTCGTCTTGCTGGCCAAGAAGTTGGCCGTTCCGGTCGAAGCCGCAGTGGCGGCGGCGGGCGCGCCAGCGGCGACCGTCGGCGTGATCATCGCCGGGCTCGTCCTTCTTCCCGAGAGCGTGGCCGCAACGAGAGCGGCGCTCGCCAACCGCATCCAGACGAGCCTGAACCTTGCGCTTGGCTCTGCATTGGCAACGATCGGCCTTACGATACCCGTCGTTGCAGGCCTGTCGATCATTGCCGAGTTGCCCATCGCCCTCGGCCTCGACGGAAAGGGGACGGTGCTGCTGCTGCTGACCCTGCTGGTGTCGGCGCTCTCGCTTGGAAACGGGCGGACCACGATCCTGCAGGGCGCCGTGCATCTGGTCATCTTCGGCGTGTACCTGTTCACGACCATCGTGCCTTAGAGCCGGTTCACGCGCGCCTGTTGCATTCCGGTTGCTGCCGGCCTCGCCATCCTCAGGCGCGATGCGATGGCTGGGGCCAGGCGAGGTCGCGACGCACGAGGCCGGGCAAGAGATAGAGCTGGCCGGCGGAGCGGACGACGAAAAGCAGGCTGAACGCCAGCCAGACACCACCGTTGCCCAGCGGCGCGGCCAGCTGAAGGGCTGCTACATAGACTGCCATAGCCCCTGCCATCGTGACGACCATGGCGCGTGTCCAGCCGGCGCCGACGAAGATCCCATCGAAAACCGAGACGAAGACACCGAGCACGGCCAGCAGGGCAATCCAGCCCATGCAGGAGGCGCTCGCCGCTATGACTTCCGGATTGGTGCTGAAGCTCGACGCAAGCGCGCCGCCGAAGACCAGGTAGACGATGCAAATCGCCAGGCCGGTGAGAAAGGCCCAGGCCAGTGCCGTGCGGGCGACCAGCACGAAGCGGGCGCGGTCGCCTTTGCCCTTGGCCTCGCCGCACAGGACCTGCGTCGCGCTTTCGAAACCGTCGACGATCAGCGACGAAAGCATGAATATCTGGAACAGGATGCCGTTCGCGGCGAGCACCACCGGGCCCTGCCGGGCCCCGCTGCGCGCGAGAAGGAGCATGGATACGGTGAGCAGCACGGTGCGCAGGAACAGATCCCGATTGAGGCTGAACAGGCGGCGCAGCGCCGTCCCGTCCCAGGTCGCACGCCCGCGGACGGCGGCCAGAGCAGCGCCGGCTGCAGGCTCGCGCGCGACGGCAGCGGCCAGCAGAGCCAGCTTGAGAAGTTCCGAGCACGCCGTGGCGGCCGCGACACCGGCTATCCCCCAGCCGGCCCAGAGCACGAGCGCGAGGTCGAGCACGACATGCACCACGTTGGCGACGATCTCGGTGACGAGGATGAGGCGCACGCGCCGCTGGCCGATCAGCCAGCCGCCGAGCGCGCAGTTCAGCAGCCAGGCGGTTCCCACCCAGTAGCGGATATCGATATAGACCCGGGCGTTGCCGGCGATCCGGCCTTCGGCTTCGAGCAGGGCGAGCCCTCCCTCGACCGCCCAGGGCCGCACGAGCAGCAGGACCATACCGATCGCCAGGGCCGCTGCCAGGCTTCGGACGAGTACGGCCGCCTGTTCCCCGCGATTGCCGCTGCCCGCTGCCTGGGCGGTCAGGGCCACCGTGCCGGTGCGCAGAAAGGCAAAGACGATCAGCAGCCCCATCATGAACTTGGCGCCGAGTTCGACCGCACCCTGTGCCGCGGCATCGCCCAGCCGGCCGATCACCCACATATCGGCGAGCCCGAACAGCGCCGTGGCGACATTCGTCAACATCGCAGGAAATGCGATGCTCCAGACCAGTCGCGAAGGGGATTGCATGGCCGGGTCCGGTCGCAGGACAGCCCGACTGCATCAAGCCAGCTGCCGAGGTTATGGTAGCGGAGGAGGGATCCACGATCCCCGATCACCTACATGATATAACTAGATAATTTTTCCGATATTCCCAGAAATACCCCCTCCAGTACCCCCAATATGGGTCCTTGCGATGAAACGATTCAGGGATCCGACGAGCTGATTTCATGGGTCATCAGGCAATGCGATTTATGCGTCAACGACGCCCCCTCGGCCCGATAATCGGGAGCGAATCGACTGCCAGTCATATTGGTTTTCAAAACGGGAAAAACCGGTGAATGGCGATAACTGCCACGGCCCAGGTGAGGAGGTTGAGCGGCAAGCCGACCCGGACGAAATCAAGATAGCGATATCCGCCCATCTGATAGACTAGGACGTTGGTCTGGTAGCCGAATGGGGTGGCGAAGGCCGCGCTTGCGGCCATCATGATGGCCACAAGGAACGGTCGCGGGCTGACCCCGAGGCTTTCAGCCAGAGCCACAGCGACCGGCGTCAACAGGACCGCCACCGTCGCATTGGACAGCAGTTCAGTCAAAAGCAGGGTTGCGCCGTACAAGATGATCAGCGCGGTCAACGGCCCGACCTTGTCGACCGAATTGACCAGCCAACCTGTAGCCTCGGCGGCGAGGCCGGTCTGCTCCATGGCGATCCCGACCACCACCATGCCGGCGATCAGCAACAGGATTTCGGGACGAAGGCCTGCATAGGCCTCGTCAGGCGAGATCACCCGCAGGACTATAAGAAGTACTGCCCCAGCAAAGGACGAGGCGGCGATCGGCGCCAAATCCAGCGCAGCGACAAGGATTACGCCAAGAAACACCGCAACCGATATCGCTGCCTTGGCCGGCTGGAAGGCATGATGGGCTGCAAAGACACGCATGTCTTCCAGAGCATCGCCGGAAATATCGACATGGGAAACCGGATGCCGCTCGTCCTCCGCCGGATCGAACTCAGGTGCGGTGCCCCCGCGGCCGACCAGACGCCCCGTGAAAAGCAGGAGGTAGAGGATGCCGGCAAGGGCCATCGCCAGACCTACAGGCGTGATCTCGAACAGACCGAATGGTGCCTGTCCGGAGGAGCGGGCCATGTCATCGACCAGGAGATTGGTCGATGTGCCGATCAGGGTGCAGCTTCCTCCGAGCACCGCAACATAGGACAGCGGCATGAGGAATCTGCGCGGATCGAGACGGATCGATGTCGCGACATCCCGGATCACCGGCGCGGCGACAACGACGATCGGCGTATTGTTGAGGAAGGCCGATCCAAACCCGGACAAGCCGATCAATCCCCAAATGCCCGCAGCGCCTGTGCGGCGGCACAAGGTAACGGCGTGTGAGATGGCTTTATCCAGAAGCCCGGAAAGTTCCATTGCATGGGCAATGACGAACAGCGAGGCGAGCGTGATAATGGCGGGACTGCCGAAGGCGCCCTGCACCTCGCTCGGCCGGACGGCTCCAGTCACCAACAATATTGCCGCGCCAGCAATAGCAACGACATCGGCGCGCACCCTGTCCATGATCAGCGCGACAATGACGCCGACGAGCACGGCGAGGGTGATGATCTGTTCAACTGTCATGGCGGGTTTCGCAATCAGGCTTATCCGCCGAACGGGGTAACGACAACGCGCACCCGCACTCGCCCGAACGATTCCTCCGTGCTACGAGTTGGCCATGAGCGATAACGGGCGCGACTGGTCTGATCGGCGTCATAGAGCGCGTGCAACGGCGGTGTTGGCAATGCTCGCGGCGCTGACCACCGCCTGCCAACGTGAAATCGGTCAAGATGCCCAGGACGAAGGGACTGCGCCCCCGAGTGCTTCTGCCGAGCCCATTTCAGGCGGCAGTTTCGAGGCCCCGGTTGCCGTCGCGCCTTTGACCCGCGCCGACCTTCTCTTCGCGGCAAATGCCGCTGCCGATGCAGTGGCGAGCGGCCGTGCCCTGCCGGCTGCCAACCTCAATCTGAAAGATCGCGCATTTGTGCTGCGCCTCCCCTTCGGTTGCAGCGCCGGGCAGCCGGGCGACTGGGCCGGATGGACTCACGATTCCAAAAGCGAGGTGCTCAAGCTGACCGCACGCCCCGAACGCTGGCGTGACGAGCCCTGGGTCAAGGCTCTCGCTGGTGACCTCACCTTTGAATCGGCCGAAGGGTTCTGGATCGAACGGCCTTGGTCAAGTGCCGAAACCTGCCCGCCTTCTGCCCAGCGCGAGGCCACCTCTCCCGCGCAGCCACCCGCCTCTGTGTCTCGTCAGACCCTTGGCATTGCGCAATTTTTCGCGCAAGGAGCACCTCGCACATTGCAGCGCGGCGCGCGGCCCTATGCCTTCACCCTCAGGGTGCCGGAGCTCAACTCAACTGAGATTCGTGGCTTCATCCTGACGATCACCGGCAGAATTGTCGGATTTTCAGATGGCCAGCCGGTACACTGCCTGAACGAGGACCCGGCACTTGCGCCGCGCTGCCTTATCGCCGCCGAGCTTGCGGAAATCGCTTTCGAGGATCCGCAGACCGGAAAGGTCATTGCGAACTGGAATCGCTGACGCAAGCCGCATACCCGTTGCCCCCAACACCTGTCTCGCGATCTGAGATGCTCGGCCGATTTATCCCACGTTTTTCCATTCTATAGACATGTGGGATAAACACCTGAGGTGATTGCACGCTGACCGGCCTCCACTGAATGGTCCTCATGGTTTGTCAGTCCAAGATTGCCTTCGGCGCCATGGCTAGCCGTAGGTGGAGCAAAGCGGAACCGGATGTCCGTCGTCAGAACTTTTGGCGCAACTCGCAGCGTAAATTAGCGGAGTGCGGGCCGATCAAAAAGGACTGTCAGTATTAAACTCACATCGGTGATGCCGCGAACTGCGTGGGGGGTGGCAGGCTCGAGGTGTAGCCAGTCGCCCGCGCAAAGTAGGCGCTCGCCCTCGGGCGTATCAATCGTGGCATCGCCCTCGATGCAATATAACGACATCGAACCCCCAATCTGGTGATCCGGAATATGTTCACCGGCGCGCAAAACCAAGTGAATGGCTTCAAAACTATCCGTCTTCACTAGCGCACTCGTCTTTACGCCCGATTTTGAAATTGGTGATATTTTCATAACTTCACCGGCAGCGGCATGATGTTTGGCCATGATTGAGCCTTCCTTCAAATGAGTTCTTTTTTAGGCAGGATGCTGAACGGGCCTTCAGACTTTTGAGGTGCCGTTGAAGCGTGTCCAGAGCGCTCAACGCATAGCCACCGCGCGCCCAGGCAAAGCTCCGCGGTTTCCCGGCGGCGCCGTGTGGATTGAATGGCGCTGGATCAGTGGGTAGACCGCATTCTGGACAAAACATAAGGGTAGAACTCCCGATGACGGCAAATGTTCGTGATCACGGGCAACTCTGGCCTGTCCGCGGTTTGAGCGACGTCAATGCATACCAGAAATTGATGGCTTATATTTTCATTGTTCAAAGATGCGCGCAGCTCGGTTTTGCCTTGCTCCCGCGGGCTTGACCACCACATAGCCGGAAGGGTTAGACAGCGTCCTACCGTTTCAAGAGGCAGAACGTCGATTTCCCTCCCGATAACGGAGGATGATGAAATGGATACGAGCAAGAAAGCGGTGCCTCACCCCGGATCGCCCAAGTCCGTGGCCATCCATCCAGACGTCCCCGGCCCGGCACGGATCAGGGCCGGACATATTATGACTGGTCATGTCTTTTCAGTGCATCGCGATGCGACGGTCAAGGATGTTGCCCGGCTGCTTGTGGAGAAGAACATAAGTGCTCTGCCGGTGATGGACCAGGGCAGAATCGTCGGCATCATTTCGGAATCTGACCTGCTGCATCGCGAGGAACTGGGCAACGTGCCCCTTATCTGCGAAACCGATTCTACTGATCCGTCATGCAGGAAGGCCATTGGTACCTGTGCCGAAGATCTGATGACGCCAGTCGTCGTCACGGTCGATGAGAAAGCCACGCTGGCAGAAATCGCGGATATCATGGACCGTGAGCACATCAAGCATGTGCCCGTTGTGCGGGGAGAACACCTAGTCGGCATCGTCAGCCGGGCAGACATCGTGCGGGCGCTGATCCTGCGGCCCGACAACTCGCACGGCCCGATGAGCAATGATGATGACATCATCCGCGCGCGCGTGATCGAGGCACTTATCGCCATTCCCGGCGCGAGTGCCTGGCTGACGGAAGTCGACGTTGACCAGGGTGTCGTGACCCTGAGCGGAATGGTCCAGGATGAAGCCGTTCTCGACAGTTCGAGAAAGGTGGTGGCCGATATTCCCTACGTTACCGCGGTCAAGGATCATCGGGCGGTGCCGCAATCGACCTGGGGCTGAGGTGAGCCCGGTGGGCTATTGCACCAGTGCTCCCTGAGCATCTCCCAGCGCCACGCCGCTGATTTCCCCCTGGCCAGCAAGGATGGCAACATATTGTGCGATCGCGCGCCGCCAACTTGCTTCTTCAAGGTAATCGGCAATGCGCTGCTGCACCATTTCGAACGGGAGTTGACGCGGCTCCAAGCGACGTCCCGCCCGGATCACGTGAACACCGAAGCGGGTTTTCACCGGCTCGGGACACAATTCGCCTTCGCCCAGGGCAAAAAGCGCCTGCTCAAATTCCGCCACTGTCTGGCCCGGCCCGATCTGGCCGAGATTGCCGCCTTGCTCCTTGGAGGGGCAGCCAGAATGCTTCCTGGCCAGTTCGGCGAAGTCGGCCGGTTCCGCCTGCAGGCGGCGAATGGCCATGCGCGCATCCCCGGTTGCCAGCCCGCAGGCCAGCGTATCATCAGGCGAAGCAGCGAACAGGATGTGTTCCGCCTCGACCAGCGGGGCCGAACGGAACCGTTCGCGATGTGTATCGTAGAACCGGCGCGCTGTTGCTTCGTCTGCCTGGGGCGTCTGCACCTCTGCCGCCAGCAGCGCCTCGATCCGCGCTTCCTCCGGCGTCAGCGGACGCCCCTCGTCGTCAGTCGATGACGACCCTTCGATCCCCAGCCGGTCGGCCTCATCCAGCAGGAGCTGGCGTATCGCCAGCGCCTCGGCCGCCGCCTGCCAGGCGCTGACGGCGTCGGGTGCAGGATGGTGCTGCGCCTCGGCTGCTATCGCATCAGCCGGGATTTCCCGCCCGTTGACAATCAGGCGCTCCTTGAAGACCCCGTCAACCATTGTGCAGCGCCGCCGCCTTGCGCGAACGCACGATCTGGTATCCGGGGCGCCAGATATAGCGCACCGGCGCCGACAGCATGTGTACCAGGCGGGTAAAGGGAAACAGCAGAAAGATCGTCAGACCCAGGAAAATGTGGATGCGGAAAATCCAGTGCGACCCATCAAGAAAGAGGGATGAGGTCGGGTTGAAAGTGAAAATCCCGTTGGCCCACGACATGAAGCGAACCATCTGTTCGCCGTCCATGTGGCTCAGCGAGATCGGGATGGTCGCCAGCCCGAGGGCAAGCTGCAGCCATAGCAGGAGAATGATCCCCGTATCGGCAAAGGTGGAATTCGCCCTGATCCGTGGATCGAACAGGCGGCGATGCAGCAGCATGCTGGCGCCAATGAAAGAAATTACGCCGGCAACGCCGCCAGCCGCCACGGCAAGTGCCTGTTTCCATTCATGCTTCACTTGCAGGCTGTCGAAAATCCAGATGGGCACCAGCAGTCCGAAAACATGCCCGAAGAATACGACCAGAACGCCCAGGTGAAACAGGATCGAACCCCACATCAGTTGCTTGCGCCGCAGCAACTGGCTTGAACCGGCCCGCCAGGAATAGGGTTCGCGGTCGAAGCGGATAATCGATCCAACCGCCAGGGTGGCGAGCGCAATATAGGGATAGATGCCGAACAGCAAGTGGTTGAAATAATCCGACATGTCAGTTCCTCCTCACGGCTGCGGACGGTTGCGGTTCGGCGAAACGGGCAACAATCTCGGCAACCTGCGGACAAGGCGCCGCCGCGTCAGGAGCGACCGGTACATCAAACCGCACCTGTTCTTCCTCCCATGCGGCGTCGAGCGCCGCCAGATCGTCGGGGTTGTCGGCAGGAGCGAGTTCAAGGCTTGCCGTCTCTACCCCGGCAAGTTCGGCCAGCAGGCGCATCGGCGCGGCGTAGGGCGTAGCCTTCTCCTCCAGACGCTGCGCCAGCGCGGCAATGATCACGCCCGGCTGCGCCAGTTCTTCAGCCGCTTGTGCAGGCGGCAGGACCGAGAGGTATTCCAGGAAAAGCGGCAGGTAATCGGGCAGTTCGTTGGCCGTGATCTCCAGCCCTTGAGCCTCATAGCGATCGCGCAAGTCGACCATGGCCTGACCACGATCACGGCTTTCGCCATGGACATGCTCGAACAGGTGCAGCGATAACGCCCTGCCTCGGTCGAAAAGCGAAGTATAGCCTTCCTGCAGATCGAGCAGTTCCTCATCGATCAGCGATTGGACAAGTGGTTTGACCTCTTCGATCTGGCTGCTCTCCAGCACACCATCGAGTTCGAGGGCCATCACCAGTTCAGGGGCAGCCTGCTGCACTTCTTCGCAAGGATAGCGCAGCAGGTGTGACAAGATGAGTAACGTGTGGCGCATCAGAACACCTCCGACGGGGTTTGCAGCTTCTTGCGTGCAGGTACCCCGAACAGGTTTGTGCTGCTGGTGCCGCTCGAACAGCCATTGCCGAACGAGAAGCCGCAGCCGCCGCGCTCTTCAAACATATCCTCGGCATCCTCGCGGTGGCCGGTGGGGATGACGAACCTGTCCTCGTAATTGGCGATGGCCATCACATGGTACATGTCGTCGATCTGGGCGCCGGTCAGCCCGACCTGCTCCGCAATGGCTTCGTCGATCACACCATGCACGGTCTTGGCCCGCATATAAGCACGCATAGCCAGCATCCGTTCCAGGCAGACGGCGATCGGCTCCTCGTCCCCGGCGGTCAGCAGGTTGGCCAGATACTTCAGCGGGATGCGCAAGGAGCGGATATCCGGCATGCCGTTGTTGACGGACATCTGCCCCGCATTCGCAGCCGCGCTGATCGGTGAAAGCGGCGGGACATACCAGACCATCGGCAAGGTGCGGTATTCGGGATGAAGCGGAAAAGCGACTTTCCATTCCATCGCCATCTTCCACACCGGCGAGTGACGGGCGGCTTCCAACCAATTTTCCGGCACGCCGTCGGCCCTCGCCTGTGCGATCACCGCCGGATCGTGCGGATCCAGGAAAATATCGAGCTGGGCCTGATACAGGTCCTCGACATTTTCGGCGCTCGCCGCTTCCTCGATCCGGTCTGCATCATACAACATCACACCCAGATATCGGATGCGCCCGACGCAGGTTTCGGAACAGACGGTCGGCTGGCCGGCCTCGATGCGCGGATAGCAGAAGATGCATTTCTCGCTCTTGCCGGTTTTCCAGTTGAAGTAGATCTTCTTGTAGGGACAACCGGAGACGCACATGCGCCAGCCCCGACATTTTTCCTGATCGATCAGGACGATGCCGTCCTCCTCCCGCTTGTAGATCGAGCCGGAGGGACAGGCCGCGACGCAGGTGGGATTGAGACAGTGTTCGCATAGCCTGGGCAGGTACATCATGAAGGTGTTTTCGAACTGGCCGTACATTTCCTTCTGCACACCTTCGAAATTGTAATCTTCCGAGCGCTTGGAAAACTCCCCGCCGAGGATTTCCTCCCAGTTCGGGCCGCCGGTGATCTTCTCCATCCGTTCGCCGGAAATCAGGCTGCGCGGCCGCGCAGTAGGGAATGCCTTGCTTTCGCCCGCCGTCTGCAAATGGCCGTAATCGAACGTGAAAGGTTCGTAATAGTCGTCGATTTCGGGCAGATCGGGATTGGCGAAAATCTTCGCCAGCAGCCGCCACTTCCCGCCCATGCGGGGCTGCAGCCGCCCGTGCCGCAGATCCCAACCGCCATTCCAACGCTTCTGGTTTTCCCAGTCCTTGGGATAGCCGATACCGGGCTTGGTCTCGACATTGTTGAACCAGGCGTATTCCATGCCTTCGCGGCTGGTCCACACGTTCTTGCAGGTAACCGAACAGGTGTGGCAGCCGATGCACTTGTCGAGGTTCAGTACCTTACCGATCTGGGCGCGGACTTTCATGCCAAGGTCTCCCCTTCGGCCAAGGCTTCTTCCAGCCAGTCGACCTTTTCAAGCTTGCGAACGATCACGAATTCATCCCGATTGGAACCGACCGTACCATAATAATTGAAGCCATAGCTCTGCTGCACATAGCCCCCGATCATATGGGTCGGCTTCACGATCGCGCGGGTCACCGAATTGTGAATGCCGCCGCGCTGACCGGTCAGCGGCGAACCGGGCATGTTCACGATTTTTTCCTGCGCATGATACATGAACAGCGTGCCTTCCTTCATGCGCTGGGAAACCACCACGCGGGCGACCAGCGCGCCGTTGGAGTTGAAGGTTTCCACCCAGTCGTTGTCGATCAGGCCTGCCTTGGCCGCATCCACTTCGCTCATCCAGACGATCGGCCCGCCGCGAGACAGCGTCAGCATCAGCTGGTTGTCGGTATAGGTGGAATGAATGCCCCATTTCTGGTGCGGAGTGATGAAGTTGAGCACCACGTGCTTCTGCCCTGCCGCCTGTTCAAGCATGGGCTTGACTGCCTTGGTGTCGATAGGCGGGCGATAGACGCACAGCCCTTCCCCAAAGGCCAGCATCCACTTGTGATCCTGGTACAGCTGCTGCCGTCCAGTCAGGGTGCGCCAGGGGATCAGTTCGTGGACATTGGTGTACCCTGCGTTGTAGCAGACATGCTCGCTCTCGATGCCGGACCAGGTGGGCGACGAGATAATCTTCCTCGGCTGCGCCTGGATATCGCGGAAGCGGATTTTCTCGTCTTCCTTGGGCAAGGCCAGGTGAGCGTGGGCACGCCCGGTGTTCAGAGACAGCGCGTTCCAAGCCTTGACCGCAACCTCGCCGTTGGTTTCAGGCGCCAGCATCAGCACCACCTCGGCCGCATCGATTGCGGTGTCGATCCGCGCCATGCCCTTGCTCGGCCCTTCTTCGGTAACGACGCCATTGAGCTTGCGCAGGTTTTCCACCTCCCGCTCGGTGTTCCAGGCAATGCCCTTGCCGCCATTGCCGAGCTTTTCCATCAGCGGACCAAGCGCAGTGAAGTGCTTGTAGAGGTTTGGATAATCGCGCGTCACCACCGCGACATTGGCCATGGTCTTGCCCGGAATGGGTTCGACCTGCCCCAAGCCCCAGTCCGCTACATCGAATGGCTGGGCAATTTCATTCGCGGTATCGTGCTGGATCGGGACCAGCACGACATCATCTTCCACCCCCAGAACTTCCGGAGCGATCTCGGAAAAGGTCTTGGCGATCCCCTTGTAGATGTCCCAGTCGCTGCGCGATTCCCACACCGGATCGACGGCAGCCGACAGCGGGTGGATAAAGGGGTGCATGTCGGACGTGTTGAGATCGTCCTTTTCGTACCAACTGGCGGTCGGCAGGACGATGTCGGAATAGACGCAGGTGGTCGACATGCGGAAGTCGAGCGTGACCAGCAGGTCAAGCTTTCCCTTGGGTGCTTCGTCGTGCCATTTCACGTCCTTGGGCTTCTGGTGGCCCATCTCGCCCAGATCCTTGCCCTGCACGCCGTGCGCGGTGCCAAGCAGGTGCTTGAGGAAATATTCGTGACCCTTGCCCGACGAGCCAAGCAGGTTCGAGCGCCAGACGAACATGTTGCGCGGCCAGTTGGCCGGATCGTCAGGATCGAAGCACGACATTTCGAGCTCGCCGGACTTCAGCGCAGCAGCAACGTAGTCCTTCGCCACCTTGCCCGAGGCATTGATCGCCTTGCCGACGTCCAGTGGGTTGGTCTTTAGCTGCGGCGCAGATGGCAGCCAGCCCATGCGTTCGGCCCGCACGTTGTAATCGATCAGGCTGGCGTCCCAGTCGCCATCGGGCGCGGTGGGAGAGAGGATTTCTTCCACGCCCAGCGTCTCGTAGCGCCACTGGTCGGTGTGCGCATAAAAGAAGCTGGTCGAGTTCATCTGCCGCGGCGGGCGGCTCCAGTCCAGCCCGAAGGCCAGCGGCAGCCAGCCCGTCTGCGGACGCAGCTTTTCCTGGCCCACATAATGCGCCCAGCCGCCGCCTGACTTGCCGATGCAGCCGCACATCACCAGGAGATTGATGATCCCCCGGTAGTTCATGTCCATGTGATACCAATGGTTGAGCCCCGCCCCCAGGATCACCATCGACTTGCCGTTCGTCGCCTCGGCGTTGGCGGCAAATTCGCGTGCGACAGTGACGATGTGATCGGCGGGAATACCGGTGATCTTTTCAGCCCAGGCGGGCGTGTAAGGGGTCATGTCGTCATAGTCGCGCGCGACGTGTCGACCGCCCAGCCCTCGGTCGAGACCGTAGTTAGCGCACAGCAGATCAAACACCGTCGCCGCGTAAGCGCGGCCATCGGCCAGTTCCAGTTCGCGTACCGGCACGCGTTTCACCAGTACGTCAGGATGATCCGTACCTTCGAAATAATCATGCTCGCGATTCCCGAAATAGGGGAAGGCGACATCGGCCACCTCGTCGTGATCCTGATCGAGTATCGCGGTCAAACGCAGCTTGACCGAACTGCCCTGGCCATCCTGCTCGTCGAGGTTCCATTTGCCCTGCTCGCCCCAGCGGAAGCCCGCCGAACCGGTGGGAGCGACGACTGCGTCGCTGACCTCATCGATCGCCACTGGCTTCCATTCGGGGTTGTTGGTCTCGCCAAGGCTCCCGGCAAAGTCACTGGCGCGCAGCAGTCGGTCAGGAACGAATTGGCCGTTCTTTTCCACCAGCCGGACCAGCATTGGCATGTCCGAGTAGCGGCGGCAGTAATCCTCGAAATAGGGCACCTGGCGATCCAGGTGGAACTCCCGCAGGATCACATGGCCCATGGCCAGCGCCAGCGCCGCGTCGGTCCCGGCCTTGGGGTTCAGCCACAGGTCGGCAAACTTGGTCGCTTCGGCATAATCGGGCGAGACCACCGCGAGCTTGGCGCCGCGATAGCGCGCCTCGGTCATGAAGTGGGCATCGGGCGTGCGCGTCTGCGGCACGTTCGAACCCCACAGCATCAGGAAGCCGGCATTATACCAGTCGGCACTTTCGGGAACGTCGGTCTGTTCGCCCCAGGTCATCGGGCTCGCGGGCGGCAGATCGCAATACCAGTCGTAGAACGACATGCAGGTCCCGCCCAGCAGTGAGAGGTAGCGCGATCCCGCCGCATAGCTGACCATCGACATGGCGGGGATTGGCGAAAAGCCGATCACCCGGTCGGGTCCGTATGTCCTTGCCGTGTAGGCATTGGCTGCGGCGATGATCTCGTTCACCTCGTCCCAGGTCGAACGGACGAAGCCGCCGTGGCCGCGGATCGCGGTATAGCTCTTGCGGGCAACCGGATCGTTCTGGATCGAGGCCCAGGCCGCGACCGGTGACAGCTTGGCGCGCGCTTCGCGCCAGAGCTTTACCAGCCGCTTGCGCACCATCGGGTACTTAAGTCTCTGCGCCGAATAGATGTACCACGAATAACTCGCCCCGCGCGGGCAGCCGCGCGGCTCGTGATTGGGCAATTCCGGGCGGGTGCGCGGATAGTCGGTCTGCTGGGTTTCCCAGGTGATGATCCCGCCCTTGACGTAGATCTTCCATGAACACGAGCCGGTGCAGTTCACGCCGTGGGTTGAGCGCACGATCTTGTCGTGCTGCCAGCGCTTGCGATAACCATCCTCCCAGTCACGAGACTCCGCGGTCGTGACACCGTGACCGTCGGAGAAGGCCTCCTTCTTCTGGCGGAAGAAGGTCAGGCGGTCGAGCAGATGGCTCATGCGAGTGCTCCCATTGCAGTAGATGTTGCCGGGGCCTTGCCCCGTTCGATGTCGTGCAGCAGCCCGCCCTTGCGGGTATAGGCGAACCAGGTGAGTGCCGCGCAGGTGACGTAGAAGGCCAGAAAGCCCCACAGCGCTGCCATCGGCGACCCCGTGGCGGAAATGGAACTCCCGAATGCCTTGGGGATGAAGAACGCCCCGTAGGCGGCGATGGCGGAGGTGAAGCCGACAATGGCCGCCGATTCCTTCTCCGCCTGGCGGGTCGCCTCTGCGCGTGAAAGCTGCGGCATCAAGCGCGGCACTTCCAGGCGCGAAATCGCCGGTATCATCTGGAAGGTGGAGGAATTGCCGACGCCTGTGACGAAGAACATGAAGATGAACATTCCCAGGAATCCGGCAAAACTGCCCGCCTCAAGGAAATACATCACGCCCAGCGTGCCCAGCATCATGCCGATGAAAACCCAGAAAGTGACGCGCGCGCCGCCAAAGCGATCAGCGATCCAGCCGGTCGCCGCCCGGCTCAACGCGCCGACCAGCGGGCCAAGGAACACGAATTTCAACACGTCGACATCCGGGAACTGCTGTTTTGCAAGCAAGGGCAAACCGGCCGAAAAGCCGATGAAGGATCCGAACGTGCCGGTATAAAGCCAGCACATCAGCCAGTTGTGCTTGCGCTGGAAGATCACCGCCTGTTCGGCGAAGCTGGCCTTGGCATCGGCGATATCGTTCATTCCGAACCAGGCGAGCAGACTGGACGCGATGATGAACGGCACCCAGATGAAGCCTGCGTTCTGCAGCCATAGCTGGCCACCGTCGCTCGACGGCAGCGGATCACCGCCAAGTGCCCCAAACACGCTGGCAGTGATGACAATCGGCACAAGGAACTGCATCACCGAAACGCCGAGGTTGCCCAGGCCTCCGTTGAGCGCCAGCGCGTTGCCCTTCTGTGCCTTGGGGAAAAAGAAGCCGATGTTGGACATCGACGAGGCGAAGTTGCCACCGCCGAAGCCGCATAGCAGCGCAAGGGTGAGAAAGATGAGGTAAGGCGTATTCGGATCCTGCACCGCATAGCCGATCCCGAATGCCGGGATCAGCAGCGAGGCCGTGCTCAGCGTCGTCCACAGCCGGCCGCCGAAGATCGGCACCATGAAGCTGTAGAATATCCGGAAGGTCGCGCCGGACAGTCCCGGCAGCGCGGCCAGCCAGAACAACTGGTCGGTGGTATAGGCAAAGCCGATGAGGGGAAGCTTCGCTACCACCACGGACCAGACCATCCAGACCGCGAAGGCAAGCAACAGGGCCGGGATGGATATGGTGAGGTTGCGCCGGGCGATGTGCTGGCCGGTTTCCTCCCAGAAGCCCGGATCTTCCGGTTGCCATCTGGTGAGCACTTTCGAGGGTTCGACGCGCCCGTGCCGGGCTTCGTCGTGGATCGATGCCATTTCCGGGAATTGCGGCAGGCTGCGCACATCGATCCCGCTGGCCTTCTGTTCCATCTGCCGTATCGCGATGTGCATCCAGCCCAGTGCGATGGCGACCAGACCGAACAGCACCATGAAGCAACTCGTCCAGATGCCTGTCAGGTCAGCCATTGCGCCGAACAGTATCGGCAGGACAAAGCCGCCCAGCCCGCCGACCATGCCGACGAGTCCGCCGACCGAACCGACATGATCGGGGTAATAGACCGGGATGTGCTTGAAGACCGCAGCCTTCCCGAGCGACATGAAGAAGCCGAGCACGAAGACGGTCAAAACGAACGGCACCAGGCCCATCGAGGTTGAAAACCGAATGTCCCCCTCGATCCCGTGGATCGTGTAATCGGTAGCCGGGTAGGACAGCATGAATAGGCAGATCATCGAAACGCCGAAGGTGGCATACATGACCTTCCTGGCTCCGTATTTGTCGGAAAGGATGCCGCCGTAGGCACGGAACAGGCTGGCCGAGAGCGAGAACGTCGCTGCCAGCATACCCGCCACCTTTATATCGAGGTCATAGACGCCGATCAG
>CAUJJI010000141.1 GCA_963205265.1 Pseudomonadota bacterium | reverse complement strand
ACCCGGGACCGGTGTGAGCTTGGTCGAACATTCCGTCGACGCGGACGACGCCCGACGCTGGCCCAACTAGACCGCCTGGTTCCCGAGCCCCGCAGCATGCTTTGCGGCGATACACCCGAACGTCATCGACGGACCGACGCTGGCGCCTGCGCCCGGATAGACCCGGCCCATCGGCGAGGCGGTCGAGACGCCGGTGGCATAGAGCCCCTCTATCGGCGTGCCGTCGGCCTTGAGGACCCGCGAATTCACGTCGGTGATGACGCCGCCATAGGTGCTGACGTCGCCGGGGACGACGTCGACGGCATAGAACGGCGCCTTGTCGATGCGGCCCAGCGTGGTGAGCGTGCCCTGGCGGAAGGGATCGCCGAGGAACTTGTCGTACTCGCGGTCGCCGCGGTGGAAATCGTCGTCGCTGCCCTTGTCGACGAAGCCGTTCCAGCGCTCGACCGTGGCCTTGAGCGTGGCCGGATCGACCTTGATCAGCTCGGCCAGCTGCTCGATCGTGTCGGCCCGCTTGAGGTAGCCGCTCTCCACGTACTTGCGCGGAATCTTGCCGTGGCCGGCACCGGCGACCATGTACTTGTCGATATATCGGGAATCCATGATCGCCCAGCTCGGTACGGCCGGGACGACGGCGCAGCGCTTGAGCATCCGCTCGCAATATTCCTCGTAGGAGCCGCCCTCGTTCATGTAGCGGACGCCCGACTGGTCGACGAGGATGGCATGCGGCTTGGCCGTCACCGATTGCGCGCCGGGAGCGACGTATTCGTTCTCCCAGCCCGGGGCGCGGGTCATCTGGAAGCCGACCATCTCGTCCATCTGGGCGAGCACGCCGCCGTGGCGTTCCATTTCCTTGTGCATGTCGCCGTGGTCGCTCTCGTTGACCATCGACCATTCGGCGCGGGTGCCGGGCATGTACTTGTCGCGCATCTCCTGGTTCCTGGCGAAGCCGCCGGCATTGACCAGCACGCCGAGCCGGCCGCCGACCCGCCAGGGCTTGCCGTCCTTGACCGTGACTACGCCGGTGACCTTGCCGGCTTCGACGACCAGCTCCGTGACTGGCGATTCCAGGCGGATGTCGATCCCGGCCTTGAGCGCCGCCTTGAGCATGCGCCCCTGCAGCGCGGCGCCGGCCGTCACCCAGTGCTTGCCGGTAAGCTTGCCGGCGGCGATCTTGAGCCCGATCTTCACGAACTGCAGCTTGATCGCCCAGCTCTGGTTGGCAAAAGCCAGCTTCATGCCGTCGTCGAGGCGAACCGGCACTTCCAGGAAGCCCTGGCGCAGCCTGGGTGCCCATTCGCCCAGTTCCTTCTTGTCGAACGGCTTGGCGACGACGGTCCGGCTCGTCTTGCAGCCGCCCGGCAGCTCGTCGTAATAGTCGGGCCAGAAGTGCGAACCGCGTTCCAGCTGGACACCCTGGCGGACCAGGAACTCGACCATCTTGGGACCTTCGACGACGTAGGCAAGGCGCTTCTCGTGCGTGGTACCCGGCGCATCGGAAGTGTCGCCGACGACCTTGTCGAGGTAGGTGATGCCCTGCTCGGTGCTGTCCTCGCCCGGATCCATGAAGGGATTGTTAGGGATCCACATGACCCCGCCCGACTTGCAGGTGGTGCCGCCGACATAGGGCGACTTTTCCAGAATGACGACCGACTTGCCGGCCTGGCGCATCAGCAGGCCGGAACTCATCGAACCCGCGCCGCTGCCGACTACCACCCAATCGAAAGTCTCGTCGAATTCAGCCATCTTCCATCCTCTCAATCGTGAACCGGCGCAGTCCCGCTGCACGCATGGCCGGCACGATAGACCGAAACTGCGGGCGCTTGGCAAGCGGCTGATCGTCGAGCTTCGATCGGATCGCCCCAGCGGCGTCGCGCGGGCATTGCCGGCGTCGCATTTTACGCTGGCGAGCCCGCGCCTAAGGCTTATGAGAACGGCAAAACGGAGAGACCACGACGATGACCAGCACCGCCCCTGCCCTGCCGACATTCAAGACGATCGAGCTTTCCCGCGAAGGCAGGCTGCTGCGCCTGACCTTCAATCGCCCCGACGCGATGAACGCGGTCAACCTCGACCTGCATGACGAACTGCCCCAGGCGCTGTGGTTCGCTCAGGGCGATACCGGTTCGGACCTGGTCGTCATCACCGGCGCCGGCCGCGCCTTCTCGGCCGGCGGCGACCTCGACCATATCGCCCGCAATGCCGCCGACCCGACCCTGTTCGACCACGAGGCGCGGATGGCGAAGCGGATCATCTTCACCCTGCTCGACATCGACAAGCCGGTGATCTGCCGGATGAACGGCCACGCCGTGGGCCTGGGCGCGACGATCGCGCTGATGTGCGACATCGTCATCGCTGCCGAAGGCGCCAAGATCGGCGATCCCCACGTCGGCCTGGGCCTTGTCGCCGGCGACGGCGGCGCGGCGATCTGGGCGGCGCGCATCGGCCTCGCCCGCGCCAAGGAATTCCTGTTCACCGGCGACCTGCTGACCGCGCAGAAGGCGGCCGAGATCGGCCTGATCAACCATTGCGTGCCGAAGGAGCAGCTCGACGAGACGGTCGACGCGTTCTGCGACAGGCTGCTCAACGGCGCGATGGGCGCGATCCGAGCGACCAAGGTCCTGACCAATATCGAGCTCAAGCGCATCGCCCATGCGGTGATGGACGCGGGGATCGCCTATGAATCGCTCAGCGTGCGCAGCGCCGATCACCTCGAGGGCATCGCCGCCCTGAGGGAAAAGCGCGCGCCGAAGTTCGGAAGCTAATTCCCCGGAATCGCCCCGCAACGGGGAGATTCCGGCGGCGCTTCGCCTTGCCTAGGCCGGCACCACCCGCGGCGCATATTCCTGGAACAGGGCGGTATAGGTGGTGCCCATGTCCGATGCGTCGGACTGGGTCATCTTGCCGCTGGCGGCTGCCTGGCCCATTTCGCCAAGCAGCGCGGCCGGATCGTCGCATTCGATGTCGTAGATGGCGAGGAACTCGTTCTCGTCGGCACCCATCAGCTTGGCGACCAGCTTGTAGCGCTGCGCACCCTTCATCTTGAAGGTGTTGACCAGCTCGGGAAGGTGCACGTTCTGGTACCAGTCGTGATAGTCGGCCTCGCGGCCGGGCAGCGGACGGGTCAGGGCGACAAGCTTGCAGCTGGGCATGGGAATCCTCCTCCGGATTGGTGACGCGGCACCATCGGCAATTGCACCGAGCGATGCAAGGGCGGGCGCGGGGCGTAACCGCCCCGGCGATCATTGCAGCAGGCCGCTGCCTCCGCTGATCTGCACGAAGGCGTCGTGGGCAGCTTCGTGGACCAGGTCTGCGTGTTCGCCGCATTCGCCGCGGAACTCGCGCGGATTGAGCTTGAACACGCGCTTGAACATGCGGCTGAAGTGAGCCGGGCTCTTGAAGCCGACGCCATAGGCGATCTCGCTGATCGAGATCTCGCGCGGATCGGAATTCGACAGCCAGTCCTTGGCCTTCTCGAGCCGCTGCTCCCAGACCAGCTCGGAAAAGGACGTCCCTTTCAGCCGCAGCAGGAAGGACAGGTAGCGCGGCGATATGCCGCAGCCCTTGGCGACCATCGCCGTGGAAAGCTGGGGATCGGAAAGATGCACCTCGATGAAGCGCAGCACGTCCTGCAGGCGGCGGTCGGCAATGGTCTGCCGCGCCGGGGTTGCCTCGTCGCTTGAGCGCACGGCCATGCCGATGATGGTGAAAGCGGTCTCCACCAGCAACCGGGCCGCTTCTTCGCCCAGCGCGCCGTCATCCTCGAACACGTCGGTCAGGATGTTCTCGGCAATGGCCAGCTCGGGCCGCTTGGCCGGCATGAACAGGCCGGTCGAGAAGTCCTGCTGGATATGACGGCGCAGGATATGGGTCGGGACCGTGACGTGCAGCAGTTCCTGCACCGAATCCTTGTCGATCTGGCATTCGATGAAGAACGGCGACATCGAACGGGTGATCACGAAGTCGCCCGGCTGCGCGATCTTGTTGCCGCACTGGTTCGAGAAGGCGAGCTTGCCGTGCTTGACGAACCACAGGATCGACAGGTCGGTGGCATCCTCGCGGATGTGCTGGCGGGTACGGCGGAAGAACAGGTTGGTCGCCGAGCGCTGGCGAATGATCGAGATCGGGCCCACCGCCTTGCGTTCGGAGCGGACCTCGATGTTCGATGCGTCCTCGATCCAGAAGTCGCCGCGGTAATATTCCTGTTCCCGATCGCCGCGGAACTTGTCCTGGCAATCCTGGAAATTCCTCCGATCGAAGGAAAACAGCGTCTCCGCCATAAACCTCTCTCCATGCTAGGCCGGCTGTCACGGCGCGCCCGTCAATTATGCAGATCGAATGTACGCGGAAACCAGGGCAGCACTATGCAGGCGGCGCAGCTTCATCGACATATCGCGCGGCAACCATACGATCATCTCATCGCAGCCTGCGACAAGTTGCAGCGCACGACACTTGCCCTGGCCGGCAACCTCACGCCTCTGCCGGCCACGCGCGACAAAAAGCTCTGGCAATTCGCGCAACAGACTCGATAATACACGCGGGCCGCGAGGAGGCCGGGTGAGAGAGGATGACGCGCATGAAGGAGCAGAGCTTTTTCAGTCTCGACGGTCCGCTCGACGTCGCCCCGGGCGGCGGGCAATGCCGCGCCGCCAACTTCAGCGGCCTCGCCGACGTCGCCCGCATTCTCGGTCGCGATCCCCGCGGCATCGTCGAGCGCCACGGCATGGAAGCGCGGGTGCTCACCGATCCCGAGAGCCTGGTCGCGCCGCAGCAGATCGCCGACACCTTCGAATACTGCAGCGCCCTGTTCGACGATCCTTTGTTCGGACTGCACATGGCGACGAGCCAGGACCCGGAGGTCTTCGGCTGCGTCACCGCGCTGTGCCGCGCCGCGCCGACCTTCCGCGCCGGCGTACGCTGCCTGATCGACTACCTGCCGGTGGTCCACGCGCCGGACTGCGAAGTCGTGCTGATCGAAGGGCGCGAGACCGCGGAGCTGACCTGGCTCGTCAACACCGACATCGGCATCAACGACCAGGCCAATTACCAGGCGGCGATGCTCAACGTGAAGCTGCTGCAAGCGATGGGCGGTCCCGGCTTCAAGCCTTCATGGGTCAGCCTTTCGGCCGACACCCGGCCCAGCGACATGCCGGAGCTCGAGCGCGCGCTGGGCTGCAAGGTGACGAGCCGCAGCTCGCGCAATTCGGTGGCCTTTCCGGTCCATGCGCTCGACCAGCCCGTTCCCAGCGCCAACCGGCTGCTCTATCGCCTGCTCGGCGGCTACCTCGAGCAGGTCAAGGCGGTGCACAGCCAGTCGATCATCGACCGGGTCGAAAGCTATGTCCGCGGCTCGCTCGCTTCGGGCAACTGCACGATCGACCGCTGCGCGGAGAAGATCGGCATGTCGGTACGGACGCTGCAGGGTCGCCTGGCAACCGAAGGGGCCCGTTTCTCCGAGATCGTCGAACGGCAGCGGGCCGCCCTGGCCAAGGCCCACCTCGCCCAGCGGCAACTGTCGCTGGACGAGATCGCCGACCGCCTGGGCTACGGTGAGCAGACGAGCTTCGGACGCGCATTCAAGCGCTGGACCGGGGTGACGCCGCAGCAGTTCAGAGCGCGGTGCTAGGGTGATACGTTGTCCCGGCTCAACGCCGGACGACGTATCACCCCACCACCATCACCACCCTGCCGACGCCCTCGCCCTTGAACGCGGCGTTCATCGCCTCGCGGAACTCCTCGAAGCGATAGCGCCGGCCGATGACCGGCTTGAGCAGGCCTTGCCCGGCCAGCTCCAGGCATTTGTCCATGTTGGCCGCAGCCCTTTCCGGTTCGGCCATGCCGAAGGCGCGCAGCTGGACGCCGATCAGGCTGGCGGTCTTGACCAGCGGCAGGTTGGTCTTGAGCGAAGAAATGCCGCCGGTGAAGCCGATCACCAGGTAGCGCCCGTCGTAGCCGAGCGAGCGGAATGCCCGATCGGTCATGTCGCCGCCCACGGGATCGAAGACGACGTCGATGGCCTTGCCGCCGGCCGCTGCCTTCACGTCCTCGCGCCAGGTCGGACTGCGGCTGTCGACAACGGCGTCGGCGCCCGCGGCCAGGCAGACATCGCGTTTTTCCTGGCTCGAGGCCGAAGCGACGACGCGGGCGCCCAGCCACTTGCCGACCTGGATTGCCGCGACCCCGGTCGCCCCGGCGGCGCCGAGTACGAGCAGCGTCTCCCCCGGCTGAAGCCGACCGCGGTCGACCAGGGCGTGGAAGCCGGTCGTGTAGCTCGGCGGGAAGACTGCCGCCTCGTCCAGCGTCAGGCCGGCGGGAACCTTGTTGAAGCTGGATGCGCGAAAGGTCCCGACATCGACGAAGATGCCGCCGAAGCTGCTGCCCATCACCGCATCGCCGACCGAGAAGCGGGTTACCCCCTCGCCCACGGCTTCGACGATGCCGGCGCATTCGCTGCCCGGGATGAAGGGCAGCGGCGGGGTCACCTGGTACTTGCCGGCGGCCGTCAGCACGTCGACATAGGAGATGCCGATCGCCTTGACCGCCACCCTGATCTCGCCCTTGCCGGGCGCCGGCGGTTCGTAGTCGCGCAGGCTGTAGGCTTCGGGCGGGCCGAATTCGTCGGCGATGATGGCGCGCGGCATTTCTGTCTCCTTCATTCCTCCCCGACAGGGAGACCTCTGTTCTAGTGCTGCCCGCCGTCGCAGCGGACGAGCGAGGCGGTCACGTTCACCGAATGCGGGCTGGCGAGGAACAGCGCGGCGGTGACGATGTCCTCCGGGTTCGCCGCATGGCCGCGCGGGATCGGGATCGGCCCCTGCCCCTTGTCCGGCCAAGCCTCGACGATGTCGGTGCGAAAGGCGCCCGGCGAGAGCGTGTTGACCCGCACCTTGGGCGCATATTCCCAGGCCAGGCTGCGCCCCATCGCATTGAGCGCCGCCTTGGACGACCCATAGGGCACGACTTCGGGCAGCGGCATCAGCGATCCCGACGAGGTGACGTTGATGATGCATCCGCCATCGCCGTCGAACATGCGCTTGCCGATCTGCGTGGCCAGGCGGAACGGCCCCTTGAAATTGAGGTTGAGCACCGAATCGAACAGCGCCTCGCTCACCTCGTGGCTCGGCATGCGGGGGCTCATCCCCGCGTTGTTCACAAGGATATCCACACGCCCGAAGGCGGCATAGGCTTCCTCGACCAGCCGGTCGCATTCGGGCCACTTGCCGACATGGGCGGATACCGCCAGCGCCCGCCGGCCGAGCGCGCGGACTTCATCGGCCACTTTCTCGCAATTCTCCAGCTTGCGCGAGGCGATGACGACGTCGGCCCCGCGCTCGGCGAAGGCCTTGACCATCTGGTAGCCGAGCCCGCGCGAGCCGCCGGTGACGAGGGCGATCTTGCCGGTGAAATCGAACAGCGGGTCCATGTCAGCTCCAGTTCTCGCGCGCATTGGGATAGCGCTTCAGCGCCTCGGCGAGGCGAGTCGGGATATGCTCGGTCGGGAACATGCCCGGGGCCGGCGTCGCCTTCCTGAGATAGGCGCGGGCCAGCTGCGAGCGGTGGACGTCCGTTGGACCGTCGGCGAAGGCCAGCGACATGTAGCCGCCGAAGGCCTGCGCCAGCGGCATGTCGAGCGAGATGCCCAGCGATCCGTGGATCTCCAGCGCCCTGCCGCAGATGTTGCCGTAGACATTGGCCATGGCGACCTTGCACATGCCGATGTGGTTGCGCGAGGCGCCGTGCGGCATGCGCCCGGCCTCGATCTCGTCGATGATCCAGGCGGTCTTGAGCACCATGCAGCGGAACTGCTCGAGCTCGATGATCGAATCGGCGATCTTGGCCTGCACCAGCTGGTGATCGCCAAGCATCCTGCCCTTGGTCCGGCGCGAGACGGCCCGTTCCAGCATCATGTCGATGAAGCGCTGGCACTTGCCCACCGTGCGCATCGCGTGGTGGATGCGCCCGCCGCCGAGCCGCGCCTGCGCGACCTTGAAGCCCTCGCCCGGATTGCCGAGCATGTAGTCCAGCGGCACCCGGACCTTGTTGTAGCGGACGTGGCACTGCGCGCCGTCCTCGGGATCGCCCTCGCCGGCGATGGCGACGTTGCGGATGATCTCGAAGCCCGGCGTGTCGGTCGGCACGATGAACATGCTCATCCGCTCGGTCAGCTTGGCTTCGGGATCGGTGACCGCGATGACCAGGCAGAACGCGGCATAGCGGGCGTTGGATGAGAACCATTTCTCGCCCTCGATCACCCATTCGTCGCCTTCCCGCCAGGCCTTGCAGACGAATTCGCCGGGATCGGCGCCGCCCTGAGGCTCGGTCATCGAGAAGCACGAGACGATCTCCTGCCGCATCAGCGGATCGAGGTACTTCTGCTTCTGCTCGGGCGTGCCGAACAGGGCCAGGATTTCGGCATTGCCTGTATCGGGCGCGGCAGTGCCGAACACCGTCGGCGCCCAGTTCGAGCGGCCGATGATCTCGTTCATCAGCGCCAGCTTGACCTGGCCGTAGCCCGGCCCGCCCAGGTTGGGACCAAGGTGGCAGGCCCACAGGCCCTGCGCCTTCACCTGTTCCTGCAGCGGCTTCAGATGATTGCGCGAGGGACGGTGCGAGGTGTCGTAGGGCGTGCCCATCTCGGGGAAGAGCAGGTCCATCGTCTCGCATTCCTCGCGGACGAAATTGTCCATCCAGTCGAGCTTGGCCTGGAACTCGGGTTCAACGCTGAAATCGATCATTGTACTATCTCCTAATTCCTCCCCGGCACGGGGAGGGGGACCGTCCGCAGGACGGTGGAGGGGGCTCTCGACGGGACGCCGCGCTTGCGGCCCGCCCCCTCCACCACGCCGCTTCGCGTCGCGGTCCCCCTCCCCGTTCCGGGGAGGATCGTCACGAAATCCGTCGCACCAGCTCGGCGTTCTTCTTGAAGCTCTCCTCGACGATGCGGGCGAAGAAGCGGCCCACATCCTTCGGCAGGATCCCCGCCTCGGCCTGGGCGACCTTGTATTCGAGCAGGCAGCCCGACTTGAAGCCGGCGAGCAGCGTGTAATAGTCGATCTCCGCGGGACCGCGGCCGGTGCCGGCGCAGTAGTAGCGCACCAGTTCCTGCCGGGTCGGGAAGTGCGTCGCGTCGTTGAGGCCGGCTGTATTGGTCAGGTCCGGGAAGCGCTCGTCGATCATGCCGCCGGTGAACCAGCCCATGTCGATCATCGGGTCGCCGATCGTCGACAGCTCCCAGTCGATCATCGCGGCCAGGCGTGCCGGCGGCCCCCACTTGAACATCATGTTGGGCGTGCCGACGTCGCCGTGGATGATGCCGACATGCTCGTCCTCGGGCGTATTGGCGCGCAGCCACTGCTCGACGACTTCGTAGCCTTCGAGCTTGCGTCCTTCGTAGCCGTAGCGTTCCTTGTAGGAAGCGAGCTGGCCGGCCCAACGATCGACCTGCCGTTCCAGGAACTTGCCGGGCTTGCCGAAATCCTCGAGCCCGACCGCCTTGTAGTCGACATTGGCAAGGGCGATCAGCCCGTCGACGATGGCGAAGGGAATGCCGTACTCGTAAGGCAGCTTGTCGAACGGGGGCTCGTTGTGGATCTTCTCGTCGCGCAGGTTCGGCGCCCAGCCGTCGATCTTCTCCATCACGTAGAAGCAGCCGCCGATGACGCTGATGTCCTCGCAGGAGCCGTAGCACAGCGGATGCGGCACGTCGGTCTGGTTCAGCGCGGTGAGCACCCGCGCTTCGCGCAGGACGCCCTTCTCTGCCCCGGGAGGCGGCACTGCGGGCGGGCGGCGCAGCACCATCTGCGGGCCGCCGCGGTCGAGCGTAAAGACCACGTTCGAGGTGCCGCCGTGCAGCAGCTCGATCTTGAGCGGCTGCTTGCCCAGTTCGGGCACGTTGGCGTCGAGCCAGTCGGTCAGATTGGCGACATTGACCAGTTCGTCGAGATTGACGTCCATTCAATTCCTCCCCGTATCGGTGTTGCGCAGGCGCGCTTCGAGTTGCTTGCGGATGGTGCGCAGCGCCGCGGTCGCGGCATGGACTTGCGCCGTGTCGATTCCCGCCGCGATCTCGTCGGCGATGGCGTCGGCGCGCCCATCGATCTCGCGCTTCAGGGCCAGACCCCTGGCAGTGGCGCGCAACAGCACGGCGCGCTTGTGGTCGGGATTGGGCTCGACCTCGATCAGGCCCGCGTCGATCAGCGAATGGGCGGCGCGCTGCACCAGCTGCCGCGGCTGGCCGAGCGAGCGGCCGATCTGCGGCACGGTCGGCGGCCGGTCGGCCTCGACCACGGCATTGAGCACGGTGAGTTCCGAATCGTTGAGCCCTTCCGACCGGCGGGCGCCGGCGAACATGCCCTTGAGCCGCCCGTTGAGGCGGATCAGCTCGTCGGACAGGCCGACGAGAGGATGCCGGGAATCGAATTTGCCGCTCATGGAACCGACGGTGTCACTTTGACACGATCGTGTCAAATCCTACTCCACCTGGGCGGATGAGCGGCCCGCTCAGTAGACCCCGCCGCGTTCCTCGGCGAAATCGCGCACTTCGCCGGCGCCCGACGCTTCCGCCCGCGCCGCGGTACGCTGGGCACGGGCCCGGCGAATCTCGGCCAGCAGGGCGTCGCGCTGGCTGGCAAGGTCTTCCGATCGCGCCGAGCGCTTGGGCTCGGTATCAGGCTTGAAGGCCTCCCAGATGATCGACGACTTGGGATCGTCGCCCGGCTCGGCGCCGAACACGCGCTTGCCGGAGACGCGATCGATGCGGACCATGCGAATGCCCGGCGGCGCTACGAACGGCGTGTGCGACCAGCGGTCGCTGGTGTTCTGGACGAACTGCGTGAAGATCGGCGCCGCGATGCGGCCGCCCTGGGCATAGCCGCCGAGCGAGCGCGGCTTGTCGAAGCCGAGATAGACGCCGGCGACATATTTCTGCGACCCGCCGACGAACCAGACGTCGGTCGGGCCGCTGGTCGTCCCGGTCTTGCCGAACAGCGGCAGCTTGAGATCGCGCAGGACCACGGCAGTGCCGCGCGTGACCACGCCTTCCAGCATGTGCACGACCTGGTAGGCGGTCCTTGCGTCCATCACCTGCTTGCCGCGCGGTGCGAGCCGGGGCATCGGCTTGCCGTCCCAGTTGGCCATGCGGCACTGCGGGCAGCGCCGGTTGTCGGAGCGCCAGATGACCTTGCCGTTGCGGTCCTGGATGTAGTCCATCAGCGAAGGCGTGAACTGGACGCCGTTGTTGGCCAGCGCCGAATAGGCGTTGACCATCCGCAGCACGGTGGTCTCGCCGGCACCGAGCGCGAACGACAGGTAGTTGCTGTATTCGCCGATGCCCAGGTTCTTGAACGTCCGCGTGACCTTGTCCATCCCGGCATCGTTGGCGATCCGCACGGTCATCAGGTTGCGCGACTGTTCCAGGCCCCAGCGCATCGTGTGATTGCCGCTGCCGCCGCTGCCGCCGAAGTTGCGGAAGCACTTCTGGCCCAGGCGGCCGCCCTGGTAGACGCAGAACGTCCCGTCGAGGATCATGCTCGCCGGCGTCATCCCGGAGTCCAGCCCGGTCGCATAAACGAACGGCTTGATCGTCGAGCCCGGCTGCCGCATCGCCTGGACGGCCCGATTGAACGAGCCCAGGCCGCTGTCGAAGCCGCCCTGCATCGCCATGATCCTGCCGCTGTCGGGGTTTTCCACCACCATGCCGCCGGAGACTTCCGGGATCGCCCGCACGGCGTAGACTCCGCGAGATGCCGGCGCTGCGGCGATGACGTCCCCGGGCTTGAGGGCATCGGGAATGCCGACGAGCTGGGCGGTCGATCCGTCGGCAAAGCCGATCTGCCCGCTCGATCCGTCGCGCGACAGGGCCACGCCGATCCGCCAGTCGTTGTACGAGATGGTCAGGTTGCTGGAGACCAGCTGCGACTGCCAGTTGCCGTCGTCGAGATCGATGTGGGCGATCGGACCACGCCAGCCCTGCCCGCCGTGATAGCGCAGCAGCCCCGCGCGCAGCGCTTCCTGGGTGGCCTTCTGCATCTGCGGGTCGAGCGAAGTGCGGACCCAGAGGCCGCCGGCATAGACGCTGTTCGGACCGTCTTCCGCCTTTTCCCCGTACTTCTCGATCAGGCGACGGCGCACTTCCTCGACGAAATAGCCGACCGAGGGATCGTAGGCCTGGATGCGCCGGGGCACGATCCCCAGCGGCTGCGCCTTGGCGCGATCGGCTTCCTCGCTGGTCGCCCAGCCGTTGTCGACCATCTGGTCTAGCACGTGGTTGCGCCGCTGGATCGCGAGGTCGGCATATTTGGCGCGGCCGTAGCGCTCCGGCGCCTTGGGCAGGATCGCGAGGAACGCGGCCTCGTGCAGCTGGAGCTGATCGACGTCCTTGCCGAAATAGGCGCGCGCCGCCGCCTGCACGCCGAAGCTTTGCCGGCCCAGGGGAATCTCGTTGAGGTAGAGTTCGAGGATCTGCTGCTTGTCGAGCACGTCCTCGATCCGCCGCGCCAGGATCATCTCCTTGAGCTTGCGGGTGACCGAGTACTCGTCGCCGATGAGGATGTTCTTTGCCACCTGCTGGGTGATGGTCGAGCCGCCCTTGGCGCGCTCGCCCGAGCCCAGCTTGGCGGCATAGTCGATGACTGCGCCGATCAGGCCGGTATAGTCGACACCGCCGTGCGTCCAGAACGTCTTGTCCTCGGCCGAAAGGAAGGCATTGATCAGCGGCTTGGGAAAATCGACGAAGCGCAGCTGGACACGCCGCTCGCGCGCATAGCTGTAGACGATCTCGCCGCTGACCCCGCGCACCATGGTGGGCAGCGGCGGCTGGTAGTCGAGCAGCTTGTCCGCAGACGGCAGGTTGCGAGTCAGCACCACCCAGAACAGCAGGACGGCGACAAGCACTCCGCCGGCGGCATAGCCGAGCCAGCGGAACCAGCGCTTTTCCCGCCAGTTGACGCGCAATCGGGCGAGAAAGCCGGTGGCTTCCCGGCGAATGCGGTAGTGGAGTTCGTCAGTCTCTGGGGAAGCGGGCTCGGCCATGATCGGTCGCTTTAGACTCAGTCACGTCGCAGGGGAAGCACTGGATCGCCGGGCGAAATAGACCCGGATCGCCTGGGCGGTAGCCTTGGCGAAAGCCTCCTGCCCTTGCGGCGATGCCAGCACGGCCTGATCCTCCTCGTTGCTGATATAGCCCGCCTCGAACAGGGCGGAAGGCAAGTCCGGCGATTTCAGGACAGCGAAGGCGGCCGACTGCACCTCGTCGCCGCGCAGGCGCAGGCGGCCGCGCAGCTCGCGCAGGACCAGGCGGGCGAACGCGTCCGAACTGGCCAGGGTTTCGCGCTGCGAGAGATCGACCAGGATCGCGCTCACCACATTGCTGGTATCGCCCAGCGGCACCCCGTTGATCATGTCGGCGCTGTTCTCGCGGGCGGCCATCCGTGCCGCCGCTTCGCTGCTGCCGCGCGTCGACAGGATGTAGATGCTGGCGCCGCGCGCTCCGTCGTTTTCCGCGCTGTCGGCATGGATGGACAGGAACAGGTCGGCCTTGAGCCGCCGGCCGATGCTCGAGCGCTCGGCCAGCATGAGATAGCGATCGTCGCTGCGAGTCAGCGCCACGCGGACGCCGCCCGCCTTCAGCAGCTCGCGCCGCAGCGCCTGCGCCAGGCTCAGCGTAAGCATCTTTTCCTTGAGCTCGCCCGTGCCCGCGCCCGGATCATGGCCGCCGTGGCCGGGATCGAGGACGACCAGGGGCCGGCTGGCGTCCGGCGGGCCCTCTACGGGCGGCAGGCCGATCTCGCCGCCGGCGGGCGGCAAGGCGATCCGCTGCACGTAGTCGTAGCTCCGGCGCGTGGGGCCCGCGCGTTCGACGGCAACGATCCCGGCAAAGACGGCCACGAATGCAAGCAAAGGCAGTGCAAGCGGGAAGCGGCGTACCATAGGAATGTCTGCGTAAGCCGCGATCGCCCGCCCGGCAATGGTCCCGATCGACACCCGGGCGAACGATTGCGAGAAAACTTGCCGATCAAGCATATGGATGCTACCTGCCACCGGACCGGAGCAAGCCAGCACCGTCCCTCCGAAACCACAATGACGCCGTGAAAGGGCGCATCCCGGGGAGACGGTAACTGCTGAAATCCGGTCGTGGCACGGGACATTTCTCCCGGTCCAAACAGGTTGAAGCGAGCACATGAAAAGCCTTTTGCCGTCTTGTCCGCTGCAGTCCGAAGGGGCGCGGCTGGCATGGTCGGCAGACATTGCGTGTCAGAATTCGCCGCGCATTTTCTCGCTCGCAGACGCACATCGAACCGATCGGGCGCATCCGTGCCCGCAATCCTTGAAACTGGCTGCTGCCACCTGGACGAGAGCCTTCGGCTCCGCCCGGTGGCGCAGCCGTCTTGCAATGAATCGCGCTGCCGTGCCGGCTAAGGCTGTGCCGCGGCGCGACTGGAGATTTGACAATGGCAACGCGCATGCTGATCGATGCGCGCCACCCGGAAGAAACGCGGGTGGCGGTGCTCAAAGGCAACCGTATTCAGGAATTCGACTTTGAATCTGCCGATCGAAAGCAGATCAAGGGCAATATCTATCTAGCAAAGGTAACCCGGGTCGAACCGTCGTTGCAGGCGGCTTTCGTCGACTTCGGCGGCAATCGCCACGGCTTCCTGGCGTTCAGCGAAATCCACCCGGACTATTACCAGATCCCGAAGGAAGACCGCGAAGCCCTGCTCGCCGAAGAAGCCGCGCACGCCGAGGAAGAAGCCGCGCTGCTGGCTGCCGAAGGCGACGACGACGACGACGGTGAGCTCGACGAGTACTCGAGCGGCGAGCTCGACGACAACGGCGGCGTCACCGAGATCGACACGTCCGAAAAGGACCAGGTCGCCACTATCGAGGACGGCCGCGTCGAGAACGGCTTCGAGGACGGCGACGACGGCTACGACGAAGGCGATGACGCCGAGGAGCGTTCCGATCGCGATCGCGATCGCGACGGCGACGGCGAGGAAGACGACGGTCGCTCGCGCCGCGGGCGCGGTCGCGGCCGCCGCCAGGGCCGTGGCCGCTCGAAGGACGCCGACGCGCTGCGCGCCAAGCGCCTGGCGCTGCGCCGCCGCTACAAGATTCAGGACGTCATCCACAGGCGCCAGGTCCTGCTCGTCCAGGTCGTCAAGGAAGAGCGCGGCAACAAGGGCGCTGCGCTGACCACCTATCTCAGCCTCGCGGGCCGCTATTGCGTGCTCATGCCGAACTCGAGCCACGGCGGCGGCATCAGCCGCAAGATCAATTCGGCCAGCGACCGCAAGCGGCTCAAGGGCATCATCGCCGAGCTCAACCTGCCCAAGACGATGGGCTGCATCGTCCGCACCGCCGGCGTCTCGCGGACCAAGCCCGAAATCAAGCGCGACTTCGACTATCTCGCCCGGCTGTGGGACGAGATCCGCGAAACCACGCTGAACAGTTCGGCCCCGGCGCTGATCCATTCCGACAGCGACCTCGTCAAGCGAGCGATCCGCGACATCTACAACAAGGACATCGAGGAAGTCGTCGTCGAGGGCGAAGGCGGCTACCGCGCCGCGCGCGACTTCATGAAGCTCCTGATGCCGAGCCATGCCCGGCGAGTGAAGCCCTATTCCGATCCGGTGCCGCTGTTCCAGCGCTACGGCGCGGAAGACCAGCTTACCGCGATGTACGATCCGGTCGTCCAGCTGAAGTCGGGCGGCTACATCGTCATCAACCCGACCGAAGCGCTCGTCTCGATCGACATCAACTCGGGCCGCTCGACGAAGGAATACGGGATCGAGGCGACCGCCCTCAACACCAACCTCGAAGCAGCGCACGAGATCGCCCGCCAGCTGCGCCTGCGCGACATGGCCGGCCTCGTCGTCATCGACTTCATCGACATGGAATACTCGTCCAACGTCCGCAAGGTCGAGAAGGCGATGAAGGATGCGCTGAAGAACGACCGGGCGCGCATCCAGGTCGGCCGGATATCCAGCTTCGGCCTGATGGAGATGAGCCGCCAGCGCCTGCGCACCGGCGTGCTCGAGGCGACGACGCGCACCTGTCCGCATTGCGACGGCTCGGGTCTCGTCCGCACCGCCAGTTCGGCCGGGCTTTCGGCGCTGCGCCTGATCGAGGACGAAGCCGCCAAGGGCCGGGGCAGCGTGATCACGCTGTTCGCCAGCACCGAAGCGTCGATCTACATGCTCAATTCGAAGCGCAACGATCTCGCCGAGATCGAGGCGCGCTACAACGTGCGGGTCGAAGTGATCCCCGAAGGCGAGAACGAAGGCGCGAAGATGCGCGTCACCTCGTCGGGTCCGCCGCCCGAAGCGCCCCCGAAGTTCGAGCCGATCATCGACGACGACGACTTCGAGGACCTGCCGGAGGATCTGGACGAGGAGATCGAGGCCGAAGCGGATGGCGAAGCGACCGACGAGGATTCCCGCCCGCGGCGCCGCAAGCGCCGTCGTGGTGGCCGCGGGCGCGAGCGTCGCGACGATCAGTCGGCCGAGAGCGGCGACGAGGACGGTGAACCGGCCGAGGCCGCCGAGACCTCGGACGAGGACAGGGAAGCAGCCGAAGGCGAGACCGACGACGGCGATGCGCCGCGCAAGCGCCGCCGCCGTGGCGGTCGCCGCCGGCGTGGCGGCCGCGGTCGCGGCGAGGACGGCGCCGAACTGACCGGCGACGAGGCCGCCGACGAGGCGGAGCCCGAAGCCGAAGCGCTGGCTCCTGCCGAAGCCGAGCCGGCCGCGCTCGAGCAGGCTCCGGCCGAACCGGAACCGGTCGCCGAGGCCAAGCCGAAGCGGACGCGCCGCAAGAAGGTCGCCGAGCCGGTTGTCGAGGAGGCCGAGGCCGTTCCCGTGGCCGAGGAGCCTGCTCCGGAGCCCGAAGCTGCCGAAGTTGCCGAGACGACCGAAGTCGCACCGGCCAAGCCGAAGCGCGTGCGGCGCAAGAAAGCCGATGTCGAGGAAGCCGCTGCACCGCCGCCTCCGCCGCCGGTCGAAGAGCCCGCCGCCGCCAAGCCCAAGCGGACACGCCGCAAGAAGGCCGATGCGGAAGCGGTCGTCGTCGCGGAAATGTCGGCCCCGGCCGATCCGTCGGACAACGGCGACGAAGTGATGGCCGACGAAGCCGATCAGTCCGGCCAGCCGCGTCGCGGCTGGTGGCAGCGCACGTTCGGCAACGAAGGCTGAGGAAGTCGCCCGGGGGGACGCTGCGTCCCCCCGGGCCTTCCCTGCTCCCTTCTTAGCCCGGGAATTGACTTCGCCCGCTTGACCGGGCGGCGCGCTCCGGCAATCCTCGGCCCATGCTCGAACCCGATCCCCCCGCCCGCCTGCCGCAGATCCGCGACGAGGACTTCACCGACGAAACCCGCGAGTTCTTCGGGCAATGGACCGGGGGCATATTCAAGGATGCGGACAAGAACCCCGTCCTGCGCACTTTCGGCCATCATCCCGCGCTGGCCAACGCCTTTTCGCCGCTCAACATCCACCTGCTCAGCAGCAACACGCTGCCGGTGAAGCTGCGGCAGATCGCCATCATGCGGACCGCATGGCTGACCAGGGCGGTCTACATGTGGTCGAGCCATCTCCAGACCAGCGTCAGCTGCGGCCTCTCCCCCGAGATGTACGGCCCCATCCAGCGCGGCCCCGACGATCCCTATTTCACGCCGTTCGAGCGTGTGGTGATGCTCGCCACCGAGGAACTGGTGAACGACCGCAAGGTGGGCGATGCGAACTGGGAAGCGCTCCGGGCGGAATGGAGCGACAAGCAGATGCTCGACTTCCTGTTCACCGTCGGCTGCTACGTGATGGTGGCGGGCGTCATGCGCTCCACCGGCGCGGAACGGCTGCCCGACCTCCTGGCCCTCGCGGAGAAATACGGCGCGCCCGAGAGTTGAGGCTGGCTGGGGGTATTGAGCCCGCGCGATTGTCCGGAGCCAGATCCTCCCCCGTAGGGGGCGGTGGCATTCGCGTCAGCGAATGACGGAGGGGTGTCAGCGTTGGATCGGATGGTGACACCCCTCCACCACCGGCTGCGCCGGCGGTCCCCCTCCCCCTACGGGGGAGGATCTTGGGCACAGCTCAACCCCGCTGGCGAATGCGGGCTTAGGGCGGCGAAATCGTAGGTCCCGCTAACCTCGTCGCTCCTGGTCGAGCCGGGGATGACGCCACGCTAGATCACGCGAAGGTTCACCGGGATCGCCGAGAACCGCGGCATGAAGTTGATCGGTTCGATCCGTTCGGTCAGCGAAGTCAGCTGGCCGGCGTTGGCGCCTCCATCGGCCAGGGGGTCGTCGCCGCCGACGAGGGGGCCGAACATGTGAGTCATCGACACTACCCCGCTGCGCAGCCGCTTCTCGCCCTTGGCGAGGGTGCGCAGCGTGCCGAATTCAGAAGCGATCTCGACCAGGTCGCCGTCGGCGATGCCGTCGCGCTCCATGTCCTCGGGATTCATGTGGGCATAGTTGACCGGGAAGCGGCGCCGCACTTCGCGCGAATCCCGATAGGCTCCGTTCAGGGCATGGAGGATGCGCCGGCAGGTCAGGCGGTAGGCGAAGCCCTGCTCCGGCCGTTCCAGCGCCAGCCCGGCGAGTTCGCGCGCAACGTCGGACGGGCACAGTTCGAGACGGCCGGGAGCCTCGGCCGGCGCGGGCAGGACGTAGCGCGGCGGCATGTCGGGCCGCACGCCCGAAGGGTTGGCCTTGATCTCGTCGAAGGGAACGACGCTGTCGGCCGCGAGGAAACGGCACAGCGCTTCGGGATCGGGCTTGTCCGTCGTGCTCAGCTCCAGCCCGCCGGGAATGTCTTCGAACCTCAGGCCGTAGTTCCAGTACTTGAACGTCAGCGGCACGCCCATGCGCGCGGACACCCCCCAGAAGAATTCCCAGTCGTCGATCACCTCGCCCGGCCGCGCCACCACCGGCGCCGTGAACTGGACGAAAGGCTCGGGATAGCTGCTGTCACCCGGGATGCTGATTTCGTGGCGCTCGAACGGCTGCGTAGTGGCGACGACGTAGTCCGCCTCGCGCCCGGTGGCGTTCAGCCGGCAATCGAGCGACACCAGCAGGTCGAGCTTGTCGAAGCCGGCCTTGGCGACTGCCGGATCGCCCATCGCCATCAGCGGATCGCCACCGAAGCAGATCAGCGCGCGGATGCGATCGGGCGAGTCCGCGGCGATCTCCCCGGGTATCAGCGCGGTCGGGAATTCACCGACGAGCTGGCCGACGTCCTGGCTGACGCATTTCGGCTCCTTCTCGAAACTTCGGCTCGGCGAGATCGCCATCTCGAAGGCGTCCTTGACCTTGAGCACGCCGGGATTGCGGATGCGGTCGCCTGCCTTGCGATAGCCGCCGGCCAGCACGTTCACCACTTCGATCATGTGATCGGCGGTGTTTGAGTGCGTGGCCATCGAGGGCCCGGTCCCGCTGCCCACGAGCGGGCGCTGCGCCTCGCCCAGCCATTGGGCGGCAAGCGCGATCTGTTCCACCGGAACGTCGGCGCGCGCTGCGGCCATTTCGGGCGTGAACGGCGCGAGTGCGGCGTGCAGTTCGTCGAGCTGGATGCACCAGCGCTCGACGAAGTCGCGCTTGTAGAGCCCGTCGCGCAGCATGACGTGGGCGATGGCGGCGAACAGTTCGGCGTCGTGGCCGGGCAGCGGCTGGATGAGGAGGTCGGCATAGCGCGCCGTCTCGGTGCGGCGCGGGTCGACGATGATGACCTTGCAGCCCCGCTGCTTCGCCGCCTCGAAGGCGCGGCCGGGCGCACCCACTTCCGCGACGGCGAAGGGGGCGCCCTGGTGCGTCACCACCGGATTGCCGCCGGCGAGCAGGGCCAGATCGGCGTCGCGGAAATTGTGCCGCCCGCTGGCCATGACTCCCATTCGCGCCATGGTCACCCATTTGGCGGACTGGTCGATAGTCATCGACGAGAAGAAGTTGGGCGTGCCGATCGCCGCCACCCAGGCGCGCTCGAACAGGTTGCCGAGGACGGAACGATAGGCGCCGGTGCCGTGGTAGACGGCGATCGCTCGCGGACCGTGCTGCTCGTATATCGCCTTGAGCCTGGCGCCGATGCGGTCGAGCGCAGTCTCGACTGGAACGGTTGCGAATGTTCCGTCCGACTGCCGCTCGAGGCTGGCGAAGAGCCGGTCCTCGGCGCCGTTGTGGAAGTCGACGGCGGCGAGCCCCTTGGGGCAGAGATAGGGTCCATAGGGCGAGACGCTGCCGTCCGGCCGGGCGCGGACCATCCGCCCCTCCTCGACGTCGATCTCCATCGAGCAGAGCGCGCTGCAGTTGCGGCAAAAGGTCTTGACCCTGTCCATTGCCCCGGCCCTAGGCCTTGCCGATTTCTTTGAAGCGGATCTCCATGTGGCTGCGCGCCTCGAGGCCGATGTCGGGGAAGGTCGAGACGTCCCAGGGGTCGCGGCCGCCGACGTCGTAGTAGACGGCGACCTCGTCGCTGCGGTTCTGGAGATGATGGGGGTTCGGCACCCCGGCCTTGAAGCCGACGCAGTCGCCGGCGCGCAGCACTTCCTCGCCCTCGTCGGTGACCAGCGTCAGCTCGCCCGAGATCACGATCACCAGTTCGTCGTTGGTGCGGTGCCAGTGGCGGTTGGTCGACCAGGCGCCGGGCGGCAGCTCGACCCGGTTGACGCCGAACTGGGTGAGCTTCCACTGGCTGGTCAGCGGCCAGGTCTTGCGCCCCTTGACCTTCTCGCTGTGCGGCGGCGGATAGGCGCTGTCGCCGCTGCGCATCCGTTCCCGACTGATATCTCCCTTGAGCACCGCCATTAAACTCCCGCTGCCATGCCGCCGGTGACGCGAAGCGTCTCGCCGGTGATGAATGCTGCCTTCGACGAGGTCAGGAACATCATCGCATCGACAATGTGCCCTTCCTTGCCGTCTTCCGCCAGCAATTGCATCGCCTTGACTCGCGCCTTCGTTTCGGGCGGCAGCTCGGCGGCGATGGTCTCGGTCAGCATCAGGCCGGGCGAGATCGCGTTGACGCGGATGCCGTCGGGCGCCAGCTCGCGCGCGAAGGTGATCGTCAGCCCAGCTACCGCCAGCTTGCTGTCGCCGTAGGCCGAGCCGTGCATGTGCGCCGCCGAGGAGGAGATATTGACTACGCTCGCGCCCGGCCGGCCCCGCATGTGCGGCACGGCGGCAAGCGTGCAGCAGACCACGCCCATGACGTTCACTTCGAACAGCCGCCTGACCTTGGCGAGCCCCATCTTGAAGATCGGCTGGCCATATTCGTCGCTGTGCAGCCCGGCATTGTTGATGAGGAAGTCGATCCCGCCGGCGACCGCGGCGGCCTGGGCCATGACTTCGTTCATCCGCGCTTCGTCGGTGACGTCGCCGCCCAGTCCCGTCGCCGCGCCGCCGGCCGCCCTGATTTCCGCAGCCGCCGCTTCGGCCACCGCGCCGTCGATATCGACCAGCACGGCGTGCGCGCCCTCGGCCGCCAGCGCAGCGCCGAACGCCTTGCCGAAGCCCCGGCCGCCGCCGGTGACCACCGCGGTCTTGCCCGACCAATCTCCCATGGAACTCGACCTCTCCCTAGTTCATGCCGGCCGCATGCAAGCACCGGGGCCACCGGGGGGCAAGCGGGGAATCGCCGGCGGCCATCGCCGGAGGGATGTCGGCGCGGGGGAGAGGTCCACGACGCAGGACGAACGGATCGCCATCGAACCGATCGGGCGAACGATCGCAGGCTACAGCGCCGCCTAGCTGCCGGCCGCTACGGCCTTGCTGGCCTTGCCCAGCGGGATGGTGTTCGCCCCGGTCGCCTGCTGGAAGACGATCACCACCGTGCATCCGTCGGGTCCGATGGTGATCGGGCCGTAGCCGGTCCCGGCCTTGGCGAAGCGGACGTCGCCGGGGCCGAAGCGGGTCTTGCCCACGGTCTGCTCGCCCGAGACGACATATTCGAAGTAGTTGGTGCCGTGGGTGTGCGGCTCCACGACTTCGCCCGGCTGGAATTCGGTGAGGATGACCAGCGGCGACGAAGTATCGTCCTCATCCATCAGGAAGCGGGCATAGCGGATCCCGTCCGACGTCCCCCTTCCCCAGGCGATATCCTTGGCGAAAATGTCCCTGTGACCTCTCCCGGCCATGGCGTTCTCCTCTGTCCCTTCTTGCCATGGTCTCATCCAAGGCGGCATGCTGGCAAGGGCAAAGGCCGAAGGACCGGGGCGACGGGCGATGGCTGGATGCAGCGACGGCGCGCCCCACAACCTTGCCCGACGGGGCAGCGTCGCAAGGCTTGCCCTGACCGCGCGAATCGCTAGAGAGGGCGCAAGACCGGGCCGCTTGCGGCTGCATCCAACGGGACGAACTTAATGGCGACCTTTGCACTCCCCAAGAACAGTGTCATCAGCAAGAAGGGCAACCACTTCCGGGCCGATGGCGCCGCTCGGGTGAAGAAGTTCACCGTCTATCGCTACGATCCCGATTCCGGCGAGAACCCGCGCTACGACACGTTCGAGATCGATCTCGACACCTGCGGCCCGATGGTGCTCGACGCGCTGATCAAGATGAAGAGCGAGCAGGACCCCACGCTGACCTTCCGGCGGTCGTGCCGCGAGGGCATCTGCGGGTCTTGCGCGATGAACATGAACGGCCGCAACGGCCTCGCCTGCACCACCGCGATCGAGGACCTGAAAGGCGACATCCGCATCACCCCGCTGCCGCACATGGAAGTGATCAAGGACCTCGTCCCCGACTTCACGCATTTCTACGCGCAGTACGCCTCGATCCGGCCCTGGCTGCAGACGGTCTCGACCACGCCGTCGGGCAAGGAACGCCTGCAAAGCCCCGAGCAGCGCGAGAAGCTCGACGGGCTGTACGAATGCATCCTGTGCGCCTGCTGCTCGACCTCGTGCCCCAGCTACTGGTGGAATTCCGACAAGTTCCTCGGTCCCGCGATCCTGCTCCAGGCCTACCGCTGGCTGGCCGACAGCCGCGACGAGATGACCGGCGAACGGCTCGACGAGCTGGAGGATCCGTTCCGCCTCTATCGCTGCCACACGATCATGAACTGCGCCAACGTCTGCCCAAAGGGCCTGTCGCCGGCGCGCGCGATTGCCGAAATCAAGAAGATGCAGGCAGAGCGGCACGTCTAGGAACGGCTGAGCCGCCGTGGCCGAGCAGGCTTCGCTTAGCAATTTCGTCATCGAACCCGACCCGGACAATCCGGGCTGGCAGCGCTGGCGGCTTGCCGACGCGACGCGCTACAACGAGGCGGTGCTCGGCAAGCAGATCGTGCGGGCGGAAGGCGCCGACCACTGCCGGATGCGTCTTGTCCCCCAAGACCCGCTGCACACCAATTCCGCAGGAAAGGTGCATGGCGCGGTCACCCTGGCACTGATCGACGTCTCGCTGTTCGCGGCGATGTACGTGCTGCGCGGAATCGACGCGGGCCGCTCGGTGACGGTCGATCTCACCACCCAATTCATCGGCGCCGGCGATCCGGCGCGGCCGCTCGATGCGGTGGTGGAACTGCTGCGCGAAACCCATCGCCTGGGCTTCCTGCGCGGCCTCGTGGTGCAAGGCGACGATCGCATCGCCTCCTTCACCGCCACGATCCGCAAGCCCTCGGCCGGGAAATGACCAACCTGCTGTCCCGCTACGAGGCGATGGTCGCTTCGGGCGAGCTGCGTCCCGATGCCGAGCAGGCCGCCGCGGCCGAGCGGCTCGAGCTGTTGCAGCGCGAGCTGGAGCGGGCGCAGAGCAGCGGCGGCCTGCTGGACAAGCTGTTCCGCAAGAAGCGCGAGCAGCCGCGCGGCATCTACCTCTGGGGCGGGGTCGGCCGCGGCAAGTCGATGCTGATGGACCTGTTCCACGAGACGCTCAAGATTACCGAAAAGCGCCGGGTGCATTTCCATGCCTTCATGCTGGAAGTGCATGCGCTGCTCCGCGAAGAGCGCAAGAAGGAGCAAGGCGACCCGATCCCCCCGGTCGCCGCCACGCTGGCACGGGACCTCCAGTGCCTTGCCTTCGACGAGATGGTGGTCAACAATTCGGCCGATGCCATGATCATGAGCCGGCTGTTCACCGCGCTGATCCTCGACGAGGGGGTCACCGTCGTCACGACTTCGAACCGTGCGCCGACCGAGCTCTACAAGGACGGATTGAACCGCGAGCATTTCCTCCCCTTCATTGCATTGATCGAGCGCGAGCTGGACGTGCTGACGCTGAACGGGCCGGTCGACTATCGCCTGCAGCGCCTGGGCGGCATGGCGACCTGGCACACGCCGCTGGGCGGGGAAGCCACGGACCAGGTCCGCGAAGCCTTCTTCCGCCTGACCGACTACGCTCCCGAAGACGCCGCCCATGTCCCTTCGGGCGAGCTCGACGTCGGGGGGCGAAAGCTGTTCGTGCCGAAATGCCTCAAGGGCGTTGCCGTATTCAGCTTCAAGCGGCTCTGCGCCGAAGCGCGCGGCGCGCCCGACTACCTGGCGATCGCGCAGACCTTCCACACCGTCATCCTCGTCGGCATTCCGCGCATGGGCCCGGAGAACCGCAACGAGGCGGCTCGCTTCGTCACGCTGATCGACGCGCTGTACGAGCACAAGGTCAAGCTGCTGGCGACGGCCGATGCCGATCCCGAAGAGCTGTACGATGCCGGCGACGGCCGTTTCGAATTCGAACGCACGATCAGCCGGCTGAACGAGATGCAGAGCGAGGACTATCTCGCACTGGGGCATGGCGAGGAATAGCAGGTCGTCCCGAGCCCTTCGTCGTCCCGGGCTTGACCCGGGACCGCTGTGATCCGGGCCGGACGTTCGATCGATGAGGCCAGCGGTCCCGGGTCGAGTCCGGGGCAACGGGGGGCGAAAGGCGCCTCTCCCCCCTCCCCCTTCAAATCCCCAATCGCGACAGCGAACGGTCCAGCATCAGCAGCTGCCACAGCAGCCGCGAGTGATCGGAGACCCCGGAGATATGCGCCGCCGCCAGCGCATTCAGGCGCTTGCCGTCGAACCAACCGGTTCGGGCCAGCGCCGCGCTCTCGCCGATCGAGCGGGCGCTTCCCGCCAGCGGGCCGCGGAACCACTGGGCGATCGGGGTGACGAAGCCCTGCTTGGGTCGATAGAGGATGTCGTCGGGCAGGTAGCGCCGCATCGTCCGCTTCATCAGCCACTTGCCCTGGCCCTTGCGGATTCGCATGGCCTCGGGGAGGCTGGCGGCGAACTCGATCAGCCGGTGGTCGAGCAGCGGCTCGCGCGCTTCCAGGCTGACCGCCATGCTCGTGCGATCCACCTTGGTCAGGATGTCGCCGGGCAGCCAGAACTTGAGATCGGCATATTGCGCGCGATCCAGGCCCGAGCGGGCCGGTGCCTCGCGCATGAGGCGTTCCAGCGCCTCCTCCGCCCGGTAGTCGCCGCGCAGCCGTGCGAAGTCCGGCGAATACAGCCTGTCGCGCAGCTCGGGAGGAGTGACCGCCAGAGCGCGGGCATAGCCCGCCTCGCTGCTGCCGGCGAGCGACAGGAAAGTCGTCTTCGCCCGCAACGGACGCGGCGCCCAGTCGGCCTTGGGATAGATCGCCCCAAGCGCCCCGAACAGCGGCCTGCGGATCGCCGAGGGCACCAGGCCGCGCAACCGGTCTTCGCCGTGCTGGAAGACATGGCGGCGATAGCCGGCCAGCGCCTCGTCCGCGCCGTCGCCCGAAAGCGCCACGGTCACCGTCTCGCGCGCCAGCTGGCAGACTCGCCAGGTCGGCAAGGCAGAGGCATCGGCAAAGGGCTCGTCGAACATGCCGGCGAGCGTATCCACCGCGTCGAAATCGTCCGGGGAGACGACGCGGGTCCGGTGATCGGTGGCGAACCGTTGCGCGACCTGCCGGGCGTAGTCGCTTTCGTCCAGCGCGGCGACATCGAAGCCGATCGAGCAGGTCTTGACCGGGTCACCGCTGGCCTCGGCCATCAGGGCGACGACGCTCGAGCTGTCCACCCCGCCCGAGAGGAAGGCGCCGAGCGGCACGTCCGAGACCATGCGCGAAGTCACCGCCTGGCGCAGCAGGTGCAGCAGCTCGGCTTCCAGGTCGGCAACGCTGCCGCGGCGCCGCTCGGTGAAGGAAACGTCCCACCAGCGCACCGGCGCCGGTAGCGGTGCCTCCGTCCGAAGCAGCAGATAGTGCCCCGCCGGCAGCTTGGAAACGCCCTTCAGGATCGAGCGCGCATCGGGCACGTAGCCCCAGGTCAGGTAGTCTTCTACCGCCAGCGGATCGGCTTCGCGGCGCAGCAGCGGATGCGCGGTCAGGGCCTTCAGCTCGGACCCGAAGATCACGCTGCCGTCGCTCAGCGGCGCAAGATAGAGCGGCTTGACCCCCAGCCGGTCACGGGCGAGGAAAAGGCTGCGCTGATCGAGATCGTAGATCGCGAATGCGAACATGCCGTGCAGCCTGGTCAGGCAGTCGACCCCCCAGCGCTGCCAGGCGGCGATGATCACTTCGCTGTCGCCCTCGGTGCGGAAGCTGAAACCGGCTGCCTGCAGCTCCGCTCGCAATTCGCGGAAATTGTAGATCTCGCCGTTGAAAGTGAGAATGACCCTGCCGTCGGCCGAGGCCATCGGCTGCGGCGAGCCCGCCACGTCGATGATCGACAGGCGACGATGGCCGAGCCCGACGCCGGGGGCGGTCCAGACGCCATGCCCATCCGGCCCGCGGTGGACCATCGCGTCGCACATGCGCTCGACCCGAGCCGGATCGACCGGCTTGGGCGTCGTCAGATGAAAGATACCCGCAATCCCGCACATTCGCCGGCGCTCTATCGCAGCCCGGCAATGCGGTCCATCCACCGATCGGGCGGACCGAGCGATTGCCGGAACGAAGCGATCGCCTCGCCTGCCGGCTTGCCGGGGCGCTCCTCGGCAGAGAGGATGAGCAGCATCGTCGGCCGTTCGCGCAGCAGCAGCCGGTCGACCATGTTGGCGAGCTTGAGCCTGGCATTGCTGCCGGTCATCAGGTCGCCGGTGCGGTAGCTGGTCTGGGCCAGGCGTTCGACCCGGCCTTGCGCCAGCAGGCGCTCGCTGTCGGCGTCGGGGGCCGGCGGTCCCGGCGAAAGCCAGGCCCAGCTGCCCCCGGTCGGCAGCGCCCCCTCGCCGAAGCCTCCCGCCTCGCGGCCGTCGCTTTGCGAGGCATAGAGCGCGAAGAAGACGTCGACCTGGCGGCCCGAGCCGTCGGCGTAGCGGCCCAGCAGGCGATGCTCGGCTCCGCCTGCCCGCGGTTCCCACCAGACGCGCGGCTTGTAGTCGACAGGCTGCCAGCCCGCGACTTGCGGCAGGAAGATCTGCCGGGGCAATTCGGCGGAAAGCGATTCCGCCGCCCGCGTCCAGGCCAGGACCAGGAGGACGATCGTGGCGAGGCTGGCAATGGCGGCGGTGCCGCCGGCTTGCAGCGAGGCCAGCCGGGCCAGGGTTGGAGAAGCGGCGATGGCTTCGGCATCGATGACCTGGCCGTCGGCGGGGCGATCGAAGAAGCGCCAGGCCGCGGTCAGCACCAGCGCCAGCACGAGGGCGAAGAAGAACCAGCCATAGACGATGTGGTCGAAGCCGGTCGCGGCTGCGGTCCCGAAGTACTGCGCGGCGAAAATCGTCGCCCAGGCGCGCACGCCGTTGGCCAGGATCGGCACGACGATGCACACGGCAAGGAAGATCGCCCGTCGCCGCCAGTCGATGAAGCAGGCATTCGCGACGAGCACGCCGAAAGCCAGCATGGCGATCAGGAACTTCACGCCCGAACAGGCCTCGGCCACTTCGAACAGGCCCGCGGGCGTGGCGATGAAGACGCCGTCGACCACCGCCTTGACACCGCTCGCATGGACAAGCGCGATGGTGATCGCGGCGGTGATCATCTGCAGCGCCGGGACCAGCTCGTCCCCGAAGGGAACGAGAAACAGCATGTAGCCCAGCGGAAACACCAGCCCTGCCCCGACTCTCGGGCCCAGCAGAGTCGGCACGGCCGACGCTGCCAGCAGCACGGCGCCGAGTTGCCGCGCCGTCGCCAGCCCGGCGAAGACGCCCATCATCCACAGCATCGCGGCCCCGGCGGCAAGCAGCAGGCCCGGCCACCAGCTCTGCGGCGCGATGCGGACCAGCTGGCCGATGCGCTGGTGGACCAGCCAGACGATGATCGCCGGGACAAGCAGCACGTGGTTGTAGGTCGAACTGTTCCACCACTGCCCGGCCATGGCCGACCAGTCGCCGAAGAACAGGAGGAACAGCGCCAGTTCGACGCAGCCCAGCCGGACCACTGCTTGCCGCCATGCCGGCGACAGCGCGTTCCACCCCATTCGCCAGGAGCGGGATATGGTCGCGATGCTAGGCGGCATGGGCCGCAGGTGGCGCGATCAGCGCAGGCAGCGAAGCGAGGGCCGCCTGCCAGTTCGCCTTGTCGACGATCCAGCGGCGAGCGGCATCGCCCATGGCCGCCGCACCGCCGTTATCGGCCAGACTGGCCAGAGCCGCCGCCGCCAGCGCTTCGTCGTTGTCGGCGACAAGGAAATGCGTGCCGCGCTCCGCATCGATGCCCGTGGCGGCGCCCTCGGTCAGCACCACCGGCAGGGCCATCGCCATGGCTTCCAGCACCTTGTTCTGCACGCCCCGCGCGATCTCCAGCGGAACGATCGCGAGATCGGCGGCCTTGAGCCAGGGACGCATGTCCGCCACCCTGCCCCAGACATGGCAGCCGTTGCGGCCGTCGCGGCCGAGCAGTTCGCGGTCCGGATTGCGCCCGACGACATGGAAGCTGGCTTCGGGCAGCCGCTGCCGAACCGCCGGCAGGATCGCGTCGATCACCCGCAACGCGGCGGCGACGTTGGGTGCATAGTCCATCTGTCCGGTAAAGATCAGGCGCGGGCCGGGACAGGCGAGCATGCGTGGCTCGGCCTCGACCGTCGCCGGATCGAAATAGCCGCTGTCGATGCCGTTGCCGAGGACGCGGACCGTAACCTCGTTGCGGAGGTCTTCGGGCAGCCTGTCCATGAAAAGCTCCGCTTCCGCGCTGCTGATGAGCAGGCTGGCGTCGGCGCGCGCGGCAAGGCGGGCCTCCTCAGCGCGAAGCAGCCGCCCCTCGCGCGCGTCGATCCAGCCGCGCAGGCCCTTGGCCGCGGCATAGGCATCGAACTTGGCGGAATCGACGTCGACGAAATCGACGATCACCCGCCCCGCGAAATCGTGCGGCACATACTGGCCCATCTGGCCGGAGAACACGTAGATCGTCGAAATCGGGCGCGTCGCCAGCAGGGCGGCGACATAGTCCGACAGCAGGCGGTGGTGGAACGCGGTCAGGCTTACCGGCAGGCGCCGGGCAAGCGCTTCCAGCCCGGCGAGTGCCAGCGGCTTGGTGCGGCGCACCAGCCGGTAGCTGCGCGAGATCGCGGCGAGTTCGGCCTCTGCCGCCAGGTCGCCCTCGTCGTCGACGAAAGTCGCCACGTGAACCGGAGCCAGGCGGGCCAGCTCCTTCAGCACGTGATGCGAGCGGATCTTGTCGCCCCGGTCCGGCGGAAAGGGAATCCGGTGGCAGAGGAACAGGATCTCGCCCATCAGCCCAGGCCTCGGGCGATGAGCGGGCCGAGCCGGTTGGCGACCGGCAGCGGCAAGCGGCGCCAGATCGCGATCTGCAAGGCATGCTTGGCGCTGGTCGGATCGGCATCGCGCTTCTCTGCCCCGGGCGCGGTCCAGGCGGCATAGGTCAGCGGTTCGGGCTCGAAGCCCCAGTTGCGCTTGAAGTGGTATGCACCGCTGTTCGTCTTCGATCGCCCGAAGTCGAAGCTGTCGCAGCCGCGCCGGCGGGCGTGGAGCATCAGTTCGAAATACATCCGGTCGTTCGCGCGCAGAGCCCTGGCCTGCCAGGTCCCGCCGCCCCAATAGGGCATGACGGCACCGCGGTCATAGAGCGACAGCACGCTCGCCACCGGCCGCCCCTCGTGGCGCACGGTGAGGATGTCGGCCGCTTCGCCGAAACCGTCGAGCACGGCGTCGAACAGCGCCCGCGGGAATACCGGCGTGCCGAGATTGCGGACGCTCTCGGCATAGACCGCGTAATGGGCCGACCGGTCGTCCTCACCGCTGCCGACTGCGACGCTCAGGTCATTGCCCAAGCCCTTGCGCACTTCGGCGCGCTGCTTGCGGGGGATGGCGTTGAGCTGGGCCTCGTCGTCGCCGGCAAGCGGACGCACGAAGCCGCAATGCGAATCCCGGCGCAGCGTCCAGCCGGGGCGGACTTCCGGCAGGGCGCCGCCCCTCAGTTCGATCGAGGGGCAGGATCGGCGGACGGCCAGCTCCTCGGCCGCGCGGAACATGGCTTCGCAGTCCAGCCCCGCGCCGGCAAGCAGCCCGCCGTCGACGGCAAACCCGCTCGAGGCAAGAAGTCGCCCGAAGACCGGCGAGTGGATTTCGTTGAGCGGCAGATAGCCGGCGATCTCGCCGCGGCGCTCCGCGATCAGCGCCAGCGCCGGGTTGCCGGTGCCGATAGCGACGGCGTTGAGCCAGGCCGGCCGATGAAACGGCGTACCCAGCGGATGGCCGGCGACGAATGCGTCGATCCGCGCGATCTCGTCGGGCTGCGACAGCTCGGCCAGGCGAACCGCGGGCGCGATGCGGGCAAAGGGAGCGTTCATGCCGCCAGCGGGACGGCGCTAGCCGCCTCTCGCCTCGCCAGCACGTCCATCCGGCCCCAGCGGAATTCCCCGATGAGCTGGCGCAGCTTGCCGGCCATGCCGTCGAGCTTGGTATAGTGCCGCAACCGCGACTTCAGCGGGGCATCGGCGACGCGGGGCTGGCCGGGATCGATCTCCCAGGGATGGAAGTAGAACACGGCCGGGCGCCCGTCGCGCCGATTGACCTGGCGGATCGCCCAGCGCGAGAAGCCGTAGGGCAGGACGCGAAAGAACCCCCCGCCCCCGGCCGCCAGGCGCCGGCCGGCAAAGGTGGCGGTCGTGACGGGGATCTCGATCAGGTCCGACCAGGGCAGCGGCTTGAACGCGAAGCGCGGGGCATCGCTCCAGCCGTAGTGGTCGTGCGCGATCGGGGCGACGCTCGAGCTGTAGGTGAAGCCCTGCTCGGCCAGGATCATGTAGGCCCAGGGCGTGCGGCGGTCGATCGAGAAGCTTGGCGCGCGATAGCCCGTGATGCCCACCCCGGCGGCATCCTCGATGGCCTTGCGGCTCATGTCGAGGTCGCGGGCGAATGCCTCCCGGCCCAGGCGGAACACGCGGGCATGATCCCAGCCGTGACTGGCAAGCTCATGCCCCTCCGCCACGATCCGCTGCATCAGCCGGGGATGGCGGCTGGCCACCCAGCCCAGGGTGAAGAAGGTTGCGGACACGTCGGCGTCCGCAAACATCTGCAGGATGGCATCGCAATTGCGCTCGACGCGGTCGGCCAGCGATTCCCAGCTGCCGCGCTCTATGACGTTCTCAAAGGCGCCGACCTGGAACCAGTCCTCGACGTCGACCGACAATCCATTCGTGGGCTGAAGTTGCTCCAAGGCCAAGATTCGCTCCGCCGGCAGTCACGCAGCCGCCCGCTGAAGGTCGTCGCTCTCGATCCACTCGATCAGCATCGTCAGGGTATGACGAACCGTCTGCTCGAGCTCGACGTAGCGGTTTTCCAGCGTGGCCACCTGCTGCTTCAATGCGCTGATCTCCTGCGCGGTGGCGCGGCCCGCCGTGACCAGGGGACCTTCGACCGCATTGGCAAGCTCGATGACCGCCTGCTGCAGCTCGGCGATCTGCACGTCGCGCTCGTCGAGCGCGGCCTTGACTTTCGCGGCGTCGGCCGGCGTCGGCATCGCGACCGGCAAGGTCACCGCCTCGAGCACTTCCTCGGCCGGTGCCTCTTCGACCTGCGGCGCAGCGATCGTGTAGGGATCGGCTTCCGGGCGCGGCCCGGCGAAAGTGCCGTCCTCGCTCAGCTCGGCGAGCACCTGGCGCAGCATGTCGAGGCTGATCGCGCTGCGCTGGTCGACTGCGCCGAGCAGCAGCAGGCGGCTGAGCAGCTGGTTGACGCGCCGCGGGATGCCGCCGGTCGAACGATAGATCTCGGCGAAGATCTCGGCGTCGAAGCACGGATTGCCCGCCCAGCCGACACGCCGCAAGCGATGCTCGACATAGCGCTGCACTTCGCCTTCCTCCATCGCCTCGAGGTGATGGATGGCGATGATCCGCTGGCGCAGCTGCTCGAGACCGGGATGGGCACGCAGGCTGTCGCGGAACTCGGGCTGGCCGAGCAGCAGGGTCTGCAGCAGCGGATGCGCGCCGAGCTGGAAGTTCGACAGCATGCGCAGCTCTTCCAGCGCTTCTATCGACAGGTTCTGCGCTTCGTCCACGACCAGCAGGCAGCGGCGGCCGGCACGCGCCTCGTCATGGAGGAAAGCTTCGATCGCGCCGAGAGCCGAAGCCTTGTCGTGGCCCTCGACCGGCAAACCGAACGCCTGCGCGACGACGTGGACGATCTCGGCGCCGTCGAGGTTGCTGGTGACCACCTGGGCGGCAGTCAGCCGGGCCGGGTCGATCGTCGCCATCAGATGGGCCACCAGAGTCGACTTGCCGGCCCCGACCTCGCCGGTGATGACGATGAAGCCCTCGCCCTGCGAGAGGCCGTAGCCGAGATAGGACAGCGCCTTCTGGTGCGTCTGGCTCTCGAAGTAGAATGCCGGATCGGGCGTCAGCTGAAAGGGCCGTCCCGTGAAACCGTAGAAATCGTCGAACATCTGAATACCCCCCAGATCAGAAGTTGTAGCGGACGCCGAGCAGAGCCGAGGCGGTCCAGTCGTCCACCAGCGGCGCGGGCTCGTTCACCCCGTCGATGCCCACCGCGGCCGTCGCGGACAGGTGGTCGGTGAGGTGGCGGTAATAGGCCGCAGTGGCGCCGAAAGCGGTCTTGTCTCCGCCGAAGCCGGTGCCGGGCCGGAACCAGTTGGCGTAGACGTTGGTCGAGAAGCTGGAGCGCATGTCGATCTTGCCGTTGAGATAGGCGGACAGCCAGTAGTTCTCGTCGACGACGCCGTTGGCGACGGCCAGCACCGTGCCGCGCGCGGCGATGTAGCGGCGGCGGTCGTAGCCGGCGCCGATGCCGGTGGTGATCCGCCCGAGCTCCACCGCGTAGGTGGCCATTACGCCGCGGGCGCGGAACGTCGAGGACCGCAGCGAGCCGAGCACGTTGCTCAGGCAGCCGTTCTGCTCGAGCGTCGCCACGCAGCCGCCGATGTCGCCGGTCAGCGGATTGCGGACGGCGGAGAATTCCACGGGCAGGTCTGCCAGCGCGCGGTTCACCTGGCCGCCGAAGCCGGCGACGTTGTCGTAGACCGCGATGTTCAGCGAGCTGTGCGAATTTGGCGTATAGCCGAACGTCCCGTAGACGCTGGTCGAACCGTAGCGGCGGCCGACATGGGCCTCCAGCTTGGTGCGGCGGCTCGGCCGCCACAGGACCCCGGCATCCCAGATGAGGCCGTCGACGTCGTAGGCCAGGATCCGCGGCCCGCTCTTGTCGGTGACATAGCGGCCGTCGGGCCCGACGACGGGTATGCCGCCGGGGCCCCGCACGGCATCGCGGGCAGAGATCTCGACGTCCTCGTAGCCGACGCCGCCCATCACTGCGAAGCTTTCGGTGACCGGGACGGTGACGTCGGCGCGGGCGTTGAAGTCCTCGATCCGCTGGTCGAGATTGGAGATGTCCTCGCGATAGTAGCCGGCGCCGGCACCGATCCCGACCGGCAGCACTTCGTATGGCTGCACCCCGGCATGGACCTGGGCCAGCTGCACCGTGCTCTCGTCGAAGACGTCGACCGCGGGTGCGCCCGGAGCGGCGCGGAAGCGATCGGGCTCCTCGACCTTGGTGTAGCCGATGCGGTAGCTCGCATCGAGCTGAACGTCGCCGGCATAGGTCGAGACCGAGGGGCCGCCGTAGACCGAATAGACCTGCGTCACCGTATCGTCGTCGCGCAGCGGGCTGAGCACGGAGGAACCGCGCTCGTCGGTGCTGGTGCGCGCGGCCAGGGCACCGGCTTCGATCTTCACTCCGGGCAGGAGCGTGGTGTAGCCGCGCGCCACGCCGCTGGCGGCGTCGCTGTTCTCGGCCTTGCCCCAGCCGAAGCGGTGCTCGTAGCGCAGCGAAATCGAAGCGGCGTTGTTCACGCCGACGATATCCGCGTCGATGCCCGCGGCGATCACCGAATAGGTCAGGACCTCGTTGCCCGGCTCGAGCTCGGCAGTGACGACCTGCGCGGCCTCGATATAGGGCTCGATGCTGGTGCGGCGGGTCTTGCCCCCGTTCTTGCCGCGCGAGCGGCGCGAGGCCTTGCTGCCGCCCGAGCCGTCTTCCTTCGACGCGCCGGCCGTGGGCGCATCGGCGCCGCCGGAGACATCCCCGTAGCCGATCGACTGCGCCGCTGCCTCAAGCGGCAGCGCACAGGCGACCAGTGCGGACACCAGCGCAGTGCGGGCGGGAAACCCTGCCGGAAAGCGCGACATGATCGTCATCCCCCATATCCGTAATAGGAGCCGAACCGCCGGCCGCTCGGGCTGAATTGGACGGCGTTCAGCAGAAGCTGAATGTTGGGACAGCCCGAAAGCAGCGAGATCGCATCTTCGAGCGAGCCCTGGCCGGTGCTGTCCGCGCGAACGATCATCACCGCCTGGCCAACGAACTTGGCAAGTTCCGCCGCCGGCGCCGCCGCTAGTGCGGGCGGTGAATCAAAGATCACCATGCGTTGCGGCGCACCCTCGGTCAGCCGGTCGAGGACCAGCGGGGTGCGCGAGGAATTGAGATGCTCGCTGTCGGCATTGGTGGCGTGGCCCGCAGGCAGCACCGACAGGCCGGGAATGTCCGTGCGGATCACGAAGTCGGCTACGTCGGCAGCAGGATCGGTCAGGGCATCCATCAGGCCGGGACCTCCCTGCAGCCCGAGCGTGCTGAGCACGGTGGGCTTGGCGAAGTCGGCATCGACGAGAAGCACCTCGTTCTCCCTCTCCGCGGCGATCGAGAGCGCGAGGTTGACCGAGCAATAGGTCTTGCCCTCGCCCGAATGCGGCGAGCAGACGAGGACACGCTGCGCCGACGGCCCGACACCTTGGCGGCGCAAGTCGGCTGCCTGCAGCAGCAGCTGGCGCTTGACGATGCGGAACTCCTCGAGCAGCGCCGTGACGCTGCCTTCGGGCACGATCAGGCCCTGGGCGAGCAAGTGCTCGCGATCAATATGCTGCTCGCGGCCGCGGAAGACGACGGGCGCGGCCCTCGCGGCGACAACGACCTCCTCCTTCACCACTATCGGCTCGGGTGCCATCGGCTCCGGTGCCATCGGCTCGGGTGCCATCCGGGGCGCGCTAGCGGCAGCGGGCTGTGCCGGCGCGGCCACCGGTTCCGGTTGAACCGGCCGCGCAACCGGCTTCGGCCGCACCTGCGCGAGCCCGCTCGGCACCGGCGGCGCCGAGTAGGCATCGAGGTCGAAACGCTTCGCCGCCCGTTCGAGCAGCGAGCGGCCGGCGCCGTCGTCGGGGACTTCGATCTTGCTGTGCTCGCTCATCCCGACCCCCTCAGGCAACCATGCCGCGCTGGATGAATTCGACCGCGAGCAGCAGCACGCAGAGCGCCGCCAGCCCGCCCGATCCGGCAATGAAGTACTTCAGCCGCCGCTTGCGCAGCTCGCGGCCGGCCTCAGTCAGCGTCGTCGAGATGGCGCCGAGAACCGGCAGGCCGATGCCCCGCTCCAGCTTGCCGGTGGTGGCGAAAGTCGAACGCAGCTGTGCGAGAGCGAAGGCGCCGCCGCAGCCCGCGCCCACTCCCAGGAGCAAGACGGCGATCAGCAGGACCGGCCGATTGGGCGCCACGGGCTTGCGCGGCGTCGTCGGCGGATCGACCACCTGGAACTTCACCGCCTCGCGCTCGGTCTTCACTTCGCCGCGCAGGCGCAGTTCCTCGCGGTCCTGCAGCAGCTTGTCGTAATGCTGACGAAGCACGTCGTAGTCGCGTCCGATCCGCTGCGCTTCCGCAGCGATCTCGGGATTGGCGATCTGGCTGGCGGTCAGCGCCGCAACTTCGGCCTGCAGCGCGCCGCGGCGGGCTATCTGGGCCTGGACGTTGGCTTCGCGGTCTGCCTTGATCGACAGCAGCGAGGCATAGGCCGGGTTCGGCGTGCCGTAGCCGCTGCTGTCCTCGCTTTGCGCGGCGACTTTCAGCGCAGCGATCTGGTTCCTGACGGCGACGACATCGGGGTGGCTGTCGGTCAGCCCACGCGCCCGCATTGCGGCAAGATCGGAATTGGCCCGCGCCAGCGAGGACCGGGCCCCGCCGTCGGCACCGCCGCCCGCCATCGTCTTGGGCGTGCCGGCAAGCTGGCCGTTGATCGCGGCAAGCGCACTCTGCGCGGCGGCAAGATCGGCATCGATGTTGCGCAGTTCCTCGCGCGAGGACTGCAGGCGCTGCAGGTTGGCCGCACCGCCCTGGATCATCTCGGGGTGCTGGCCTTCGAAAGCCAGGCGGCGCTGCTCGGCCGCTTCCAGTTCCTTCTCGCGCTGGGCCAGCTGCTGGTTCACGAATTCCAGCGTCTCGGTCATCTCGCCGCGGTTGCCGGAGAGGTTCTCCTCGCGGAAGATGTCGATCATCTTCTGCGCGATGTCCTGGGCCAGCTCGGCATTCTGGGCATCGGACAGCGAACCTTCCTTGGAGACGGCGGTGATCTCGAAGAGGTTTTCCTGCTGGCTGACGACGGTGATGTTCTTGGCGAGTTCGATGACCGCCTTTTCCATGTCCTTGGGCGAAGTCACCGTTTCGCCGAGGCGCGTCGAGCGCACGACCTTCTCGAGGTTCACCGCGCTGGTCAGCGTCTGGCGGATGCGTTCGACGTCGCGCTTGCGGTCGGCGACATTGATACCGACCTGCTCGGCCAGGGCATCGTCGAGCTGCACGAAGATGCGCGCGCGCGATTCGTAGCTGTTGGGGATCAGCGCCACTACCAGCCAGCCCAGCAGGCAGACGCCCCAGGCCACGGCCAGGGCGAGCCAGCGGCGATGCCAGACGCTGTAGAGCGCAGAGAGCAGTTCGTCGTAGAGCGAGTTCATCTGTCGGATCCGTCCTCGCTCAGAACATGCTTTCGGGGATGATGATCACGTCGCCCGGACGCAGCATGACGTTGGCCTTGCTCTCGCCCTTCTTGAGCAGATCGCCGAGCCGCAGCGCGAATTCGCGCTGGCGCCCGGTTTCCTTGTCGAAGCGGATCAGCCTGGCGCGATTGCCCGCGGCATATTCCGAGAGGCCGCCGACAGCGATCATCGCGTCGAGCAGCGTCATGTTCGCCCGGTAGGGGATCGAGGCCGGCTTCTCGGTGGCGCCGACGACGCGAACCTGCTGGCTGAAGGTGCCCGCGAACTTGTTGACGATGACCGAGACCAGCGGGTCCTGGATGTACTGCGAAAGCTGCAGCTTGATATCCTCCGCCAGCATGGACGGCGTCTTGCCGACCGCGGGCATGTCGGTGATCAGCGGCGTGGTGATGCGTCCGTCGGGACGCACCTGGACCTGGGCACCCAGTTCGGGATTGCGCCAGACGAAGACGGTGAGCTCGTCGAGCGGCCCGATCACGTATTCCTCGCCCGGGCCTTCTTGCATGGCCACGAAGGACGCCGGCGGAAGCTGCTGGCCGCCGCCGGCAGCGCAGCCCGTCAGGACGATGCTGAGCATCGCGGTTCCGGCGATTAGGCGGGCTCCTCGGAACTGGGAGCGGCAGGCACGGGCCATAACGAGTCCTCGACAGCACCGAATGCTGGCGGGAACGTCTTCCCGGGCGCAGTTCGGCAATTTCTGCCGCAGCTATCGGGAAAAAGGGTGAATATTGCGTTAGCCTTGATTGCCAATCCTTCGGCAGTCCCATTCCGAACAAAGGGTTGGAGTGGTCGCGACAGCCCGTCGTCCCGGGCTCGACCCGGGACCACTGGCCTTGTCGATGGAACGTCTCGGCCCAGCCGTCAGCGGTCCCGGATCAAGCCCGGGAAGACGGCAGGGTCAGACCAGCATTTCGCGCGCCGGGCCCTGGCCCAGGAAGGCTGCAGGACTGGCCGATGCGCCATAGGCGCCGGCGCAGAAGACGGCGATCAGGTCGCCTTCCTCGGCGCGCGGGAATCCGCCCTTGTCGGCCAGGCGGTCGAGCGGCGTGCAGAGGCAGCCCACGACGCTCGCCTCCTCTTCGACGGGCGCGTCGAATCGCGTCGCCACGGCGACCGGATAGTTGCGGCGCACCACGGTCCCGAAGTTGCCCGAGGCGGCCAGCTGGTGGTGCAGGCCGCCGTCCGTCACCAGGAAGGTCTCGCCGTGGCTGATCTTCCGGTCGACGACGCGCGTCAGGTAAACGCCTGATTCGCCAACCAGATATCGCCCCAGCTCCATGCAGAAGGCGGTGTCTGACAGAACCGGCGGCAGCTTGGCGAACTGCTCGGCCAGCAGGGCGCCGACCCGGGCGACATCGACCGGCACGTCGCCGGGAAAATAGGGAATGCCCATGCCGCCGCCGAGATTGCAATGCGGCAGGGCAACGCCCGCCTCCTCGGCGAGGCGAGCGGCAAGCGCCAGCGTCTGCGCCTGGGTATCGGCGATTGCCTCGGCATCCAGCGCCTGGCTGCCCGCAAAAATGTGGAAGCCCCGCCATTCCGCGCCGCTCGCGACGATCCGCCGGGCCAGCGCCGGCACGCGCTCGGCATCGATCCCGAAGGGCTTGGCGCCGCCGCCCATCTTCATGCCCGAACCCTTGAGGTCGAAATCGGGATTGACCCGGATCGCGAGCCTGGGAACGACGCCACTCCGCCCGGCGATTGCAAGGGCGCGGTCCGCCTCCCTCTCGGATTCGAGATTGAGCGTCACGCCGGCGGCTATCGCCGCCTCGAGTTCGCTGTCGCGCTTGCCCGGGCCGGCGAAGCTGACCAGCGAGGGATCGACCCCGGCTTCGCGGAGCATCGCCAGTTCGCCGCCGGACGCGATGTCGAAGCCGTCGACCAACTGGGCAAACAACTTGATGATCGGCTCATAAGGGTTTGCCTTGACAGCATAATGCAGTGCCAGTCTTGCCGGCATCGCCGCGCGCAAGCGAGCGACCGTATCGCGGATGACGGTGCTCGAATAGACGAACAGCGGCGTTCCCCCGGCCCGCTCGACGAGCTCGGTCACGGCGACGCCGTCCACGGCCAGAACCCCGTTACCGGCCGCGAAGCCGGGTGGAATCGGACCGAGCGGCTTCACGCGACGAGCTCCGCCTGCAGGCCGGTGCGGTCGATCTTGCCGTTCGGCCCGATCGGCATCACGCTGCGCCAGTGGATTTCCTTGGGTTGCATGAAATTGGGCAGCTCCTGCATGAGCTTGCGCGGCAGTTCGCTTTCCGCGTCGGCAGCACCCGGCACGGCGCGCACGACGAGGTGAACCGCCTGGCCGAGCCGCTCGTCCGGAACGCCCAGGGCAACCGCCTCCGCGACCAGGCCGGTGGCGAGGGCCGCTTCCTCGATCTCTTGCGGGCTGATGCGGTTGCCGGCGCTCTTGATCATCGCATCGCGCCGCCCGACGAAATAGAGCAGCCCGTCGGCGTCGCGCTTCACCCGGTCGCCCGACCAGACCGCCGTTCCGCCGTAGCGCGAGGCGGCGGGCGCCGGCTTGAACCGTTCGGCGGTGCGCGCGCTGTCGCGCCAGTATCCCTGCGCGACCAGCGGACCGCAATGGACCAGCTCGCCTTCCTCGTCGTCGGCCGCGATCTGCCCGGCATCGTTCACCACCAGGATCTCGGCATGCGGGATCGCCTTGCCCATCGAGGTCGGATGACTGTCGATCAGCTGTGGATCGAGGAAGGTCGAGCGGAAGGCCTCGGTCAGCCCGTACATCGCGAACAGCCGGGCCTGCGGGAACAGCCGGCGTAACCGGCGGACGAGATCGGGCGTCAGCGCACCGCCGCTGTTGGTCAGCCGGCGAAGCCCGGCGGCCGCCTGCGCCGGCCATTCGAGCTCGGACAGCTGCACCCAAAGTGGCGGGACGGCCGCCAGGGTGGTTATGCCATGGCGCTCCACCGCCTTGATGACGTCGCGCGGGGTGAGGTAGTCCAGCGGCACGACGCAGGCGCCGGCATGCCAGCTGGAAAGCAGCTGGTTCTGGCCGTAGTCGAACGACAGCGGCAGGACCGCGAGGGTGCGATCGTCCCGCTCCAGGCCGAGATAGCTCGCCACGCTTTCCGCGCCCAGCCAGAGGTTGGCGTGGCTCAGCATGACGCCCTTGGGCCGCCCCGTCGATCCGCTGGTATAGAGGATGGCCACCAGGTCGTCGGCATCGGCCGTAGAGGCCGGCAGGTCGCGAGCCAGGCCGGCAGCCTGCTCGAGCGCTTCCGGTTCGGCCATGCAGATGGATCCGGCCGGCACGTCGCCCTGTTCGAGCGTGGCCAGGCGCGCCGGCGTGGCGATCAGCAGCCGCGTGCCGCTGTCGGCCAGGATATGCGCCACCTGGGCGTGCTTCAGCAGGGGATTGATCGGCACATGCACCAGGCCGGCGCGGGCAGCCGCAAGCGGCATAAGGCAGGCCAGCTCGCCCTTGGCCACCCAGCTCGCCACGCGTGCGCCGTCTTCGTCGACCATGGTCCGCAGCCACCCGGCCAGGCGAGAGACACGCGTTCTTAAGTCCTTGTAGGTAACCACGGCATCGCGCAGCACGAGCGCGGTTGCCTCGTCGTCTCCACGGAGAACGAGATGGTCGAGCGGCCGGATCGTGGTTTCGGCTTCTGCGCGCACGGCAGGCATGGGCTCCGAATTGAGGAAAGTGCGAGTGATCGCGATCGACTATCACGCTGATCTTAAGGAAGTGCAATCGGATGCGCTCCTGTCGACCCTGCTCTCTGCGCAAAGCCAGGGCGCGCCCTTCGATCGGCTGGAGTGGTGGCAGGGCCTGGCGCGCCATTGCGGCCTGGTTCCGCTGCTGGCTGTGGCCCGGGACGGCGACGATTGCGCCGTGCTGCCGCTGCAGGGGACCGACGGCAGCTTCACCGCCCTCGCCAACTGGTACAGCTTCCGCTTCCGGCCGATCGCCACGCCGCAATCCGACCGGGCAGCCCTGCTTACGGCGCTGGCCGCCGATCTCGCCCGGCGTGCGCACCGGATCAGCCTTTCGGGCCTGCCGGACGAGGACGGCAGCGCCACGCTGGTCGAGCAGGCCTTCCGCAAGGCGGGCTGGGTCACATTCCGCGAAGTCGGCGATACCAACCACGTCCTGCCCCTGGCCGGGCGGACCTACGACGAATATCTCGCCGACCGACCGGGCAAGCTCAGGACGACGCTGAAGCGGAAGACCGGCAAGGTCGAGACGCAGGTCCTGACGCATTTCGACGACGCGGCCTGGCAAAGCTACGAAGCGATCTACCAGGAAAGCTGGAAGCCGAGCGAGGGATCACCGGAATTCCTGCGCGCCTTCGCCGAAGCCGAAGGAGCCGCCGGCCGCCTGCGGCTGGGGATCGCCCATGCCGGCGGGGAAGCCGTCGCAGCGCAGATGTGGACGGTCGAGGGCGGCACCGCCTTCATCCACAAGCTCGCCCATCGCGAAGCGGCCAAGCCGCTGTCGCCCGGATCGGTGCTGAGCGCGGCGCTGTTCCGCCATGTCATCGATGTCGATCATGTCGCCCTGGTCGACTTCGGCACCGGCGACGATCCCTACAAGCGCGACTGGATGGAGGAAGTGCGGCCGCGCTATCGCCTCGACATGATGCGTCCGCTCGCGCCGCAGAACTGGCTGATTTTCGCCAGGAGCGGCTTGCGCCGCCTTGCCGGACGGCGGACGCATGGCTAGAGCGCGCGGCACTTTCCATGCCGAAAGCCACGAGACACCTATGCACAGCACCGATCAGCTCCTCCGCCGCATCCTGACCGACGTCCTCGGCCTCAAGGCGGGCCAGGCCGACGGCTTCACGGCGGAGACGGGACTTTTCGGCCACCTTCCCGAGCTGGACTCGATGGCCGTCGCCGGCCTGCTGACCGAGATGGAAGACCGGCTCGACATCGTCATCGAGGACGACGAGATCGACGGCGAACTGCTGGAAAGCTTCGGTTCCCTGCTGGCATTCGCCGAGGGCAAGCGCGCGGAATCGTGACGCCGGCGGCCTGGCCCTGCCCGCTTCCCGGCGGCACTGTCGAGGAATATGCGCTGGCATTCGACAGCGGACGGCCTTCGCGGCTGCTGATCGTCCCCGCCCTGTTCGACGAGGCCAACCGCATGCGGCGCTTCACCGTCGAGGTGATGCGCCGGCTCGACCTGGCCGGGATCGACAGCTTCCTGCCCGATCTTCCCGGCTGCAACGAAAGCCTGCAGCCGCTGGAGCAGCAGACGCCCCAAAGCTGGCGCGCGGCGATGGAGGATGCGGCGACGCATTTCGCCGCGACTCACGTCCTTGCCGTCCGCGGCGGCGCCCTGGTGGCACCGGACGAGCTGCCGGGCTGGCACTATGCTCCGGTCAAAGGCGCCAATATCCTGCGCCAGCAGATACGCGGGCGTATCGTCGCTTCGCGCGAAGCCGGCGCGACCGAGACCCAGGAACACCTGATGGCCACCGCGCTGGCCACGGGCATCGAGCTGGCCGGCCACCGCCTGAGCGCCGAATTCGTCGGCCAGCTGCAGGAACTCATACCGGCCGCCCGGCTCGAGGTGATCCTGCAGGAGACCATCGGCGGCGGCGGCCTCTGGCTGCGGGCCGAGCCGGACGAAGACCGCGCCCAGGCCGATGCCCTCGCCGCGATCGTCGCCGTCGGGATCAGGTCATGAGCCGGCGGCACCTGACCTTCGCCTGCGAAGGCTCGACGCTGGTCGGCACGCTGGACCAGGGACCGGCCACGGTCGGGCTGCTGCTGGTCAGCGGCGGCAACGAGCTCCGCTCCGGCGCCTGGGCCGGCCAGGCCCAGCTCGCCGCGCGGATTGCGGCAGAGGGCTTTCCCGTCTTCCGCTTCGATCGCCGCGGGATCGGCGACAGCGAGGGGCCCAACGGCGGCTTCCGCACCAGCGCGCCCGACATTGCCGCCGCGCTGGCCGCCTTCCGCAGCGCCTGCCCGCAGCTGCAAGCGGTCGCCGGCCTCGGCAACTGCGATGCCGCTGCCGCCCTGATGCTGGCGCGTGGCGCCGGCCTCGACGCGCTGCTGCTGTCCAATCCCTGGACGATCGAGGACGACGATGCCGCTCCCCCGCCCGAGGCGATCCGCGACCATTACCGCCGGCGCCTGGCCGATCCCGCGGCACTGCTTCGGCTGCTGAGCGGCAAGGTCTCGCTGCGCAGCCTCTTCGCCAGCCTGCGCGCGGCAATGCGCCCTGCCCCGCCGCCGACCTCGCTGGCACAGGACATGGCTGCGGGGATCGCAGGCTTTCCCGGCCCCGTCGCCTTCCTCCTCGCCGAGCGCGACCGCACGGCGCAGGCCTTCCAGGCCGCCTGGCCGAAAGGCGATCAGCGCATCCGCAAGTGCCCCGACGCGACGCACAGCTTCGTCGAGGCGCATGCGCGCGACTGGCTGGCAGGCGAAGTGCTGGCGATGCTGGCTACTTTATAGCTGCCGCGGCCGATCAGCCCGCCGCGACGGCCTTGCGGATGTTCAGGAACTCGCGCTCCTGCACGAACCGCTCGGCGTCGAGCGCGGCCATGCAGCCGGTGCCGGCGGCCGTGACCGCCTGGCGATAGACCTGGTCCATGACGTCGCCGCAGGCGAAGACGCCCGGGATCGCGGTCTTGGGCGTGCCCGGCTCAACCAGGATATAGCCGCCGGCGTCGAGCTCGAGCTGTCCCTTGAACAGTTCGGTCGCAGGAGCATGCCCGATCGCCACGAAAGCGCCTTCGGCCGCGATCTCGCTGTGCTCGCCGGTGATCGTGTCGATGAGAGCAACGGCGCGGAGCAGCCCCGTCGCCTCGTCGTGGACGAAGCGGTCGACCTGCTTGTGCCAGACGACGCCGATGTTGGGATGGGCGAACAGGCGGTCCTGCAGGATCTTCTCGGCGCGAAGCGAATCGCGGCGGTGGATCAGCGTCACGTCCTGCGAATGGTTGGTGAGGTACAGCGCTTCCTCGACCGCAGTGTTGCCGCCGCCGATCACGACGACCTTCTTGCCGCGGTAGAAGAACCCGTCGCAGGTCGCGCAGGCCGAAACGCCCTTGCCGCCGAGCTCGTGCTCGCCGGGCACGCCCAGCCACTTCGCCTGGGCGCCGGTGGCGATGACCAGCGTCTCGCCCTCGTAGATGTCGCCGCCGTCGCCGATCGCGCGGAACGGCGGGCCGGACTGCAGGTCGACCGAGGTGATCGTGTCCCACAGCATCCGCGTGCCGACGTGTTCCGCCTGCGCCTGCATTTCCTGCATGAGCCAGGGTCCCTGGATCACGTCGCGGAAGCCGGGATAGTTTTCGACGTCGGGCGTGATCGTCAGCTGGCCGCCGGGCTGCAGGCCCTGGACGACGATCGGCTCCATGCCGGCACGCGCGCCGTAGATGGCGGCGGACAGGCCGGCAGGTCCGGAACCGATAATGAGCATGCGGGTGGTGTGAGTCGCCATGAATTCCTCCCGGCGGCGAAATAGGTAGCGCGGCCTGTCATTGCCAGAGCGACGGCGGCCTTATCCGCAATTGACCGCGCCTCGGCTCGGGCGCAATGAATTTCGCATGACCCTACCTGGACCGACTTCCAACAGCTTCATCTCGCAACGCCTGCGCCTGCACTACGTCGACTGGGGCAATCCCGAGGCACCGCCGCTGATCCTGCAGCACGGCGGCCGCGACCATTGCCGCAGCTGGGACTGGGTGGCCGAAGAGCTCCAGAAGGACTGGCACGTCATCGCTCCCGACCTGCGCGGCCACGGCGACAGCGCCTGGTCGCCCGAGGGGCACTACGGCATGGATGCCTTCGTCTACGACTTCGCCCAGCTGGTCCATACGCTCGGCTTCGAGCAGGTGACGATCGTCGCGCACTCGCTGGGCGGGAACATCGCGACTCGTTTCGCCGGGCTCTATCCGGACAAGGTCCGCAAGCTGGTCAATATCGAGGGACTTGGCCCCTCACCCCAGCTCCGGGCCCAGATCGAGGCCGTGGGCTTCGCCAACCTCATGCGCAAGTGGATCGAAGACCGACGCAAGGCGGCGGGGCGCCTGCCCCGCCGCTACCCGACGCTCGAAGCCGCCTTTGCGCGGATGAAGGAGGAAAACAGCTTCCTCAGCGACGAACAGGCCCGCCACCTGACCATCCACGGCGCCAACCGCAACGAGGATGGCACCTGGAGCTGGAAGTTCGACAATTACCTGAACGTCTGGGCCCCTAACGACATGGGCAATGCCGAGCAGACGAAGCTCTGGGAGGCGATCACCTGTCCGGTCCTGCTGCTCTACGGCGCTGACAGCTTTGCTTCCAACCCGGAGACCGACGGGCGCGCCAAGCATTTCCAAAGCGCGACGGTGATCGAATACGAGAACGCCGGGCACTGGCTGCACCACGACCAGTTCGACCGCTTCGTTTCGGATGTGAAGGGTTTCCTGAAGGATTAGAAGGGGTTGTAGACACGCCGTCGTCCCGGGCGCCCCCGGCGCAGACGTACCCATAATCGTCACCCTGAACGCGTTCGTCACCCTGAGCGCGTTCGTCACCCTGAACATGTTCGTCACCCTGAACTTGTTTCAGGGCCCATTTCTCCTCCAGGCGCCGGAGCTTTGCACGGGCGGACAACGGCGCCGTTGCGATTCTAGTCAGAGCTTCGGGGCTTGGGGAGAAATGGGTGCTGAAACAAGTTCAGCATGACGGGGGTGGAGTGTGGGAGGCGAACAAACCCCGTCGTCCCGGGCTTGACCCGGGACCGCTGGCCTCGTCGATGG
>CAUJJI010000140.1 GCA_963205265.1 Pseudomonadota bacterium | reverse complement strand
GCCCGGCTGTGAGCAAGGACAGCGATTTCCGCATCCGGCCCGGCAAGGCCAAGCGCAGCAAGGCGCAGGGCCGCAATGCGCGCGGCCTGGTGGCCGAGGTGCTGCGCGTGGCCGCGATCCACAGCGGAGGCCGGCGCACCGGGGGCGGCTCGCGCCGAGGTCGCCAATCCAGTTTCGGGCGGGGACGAACAGCATTTGCCCGCAGCCGGTTATTCGGATCGGGCCGTCGAGTGATGGTGAAGGCGCTACCCGTGAACCATCGCAGTCGCGGGGGCCGACGCATGGCGCCGCTGTCCGCGCACGTCGCCTATTTGAAGCGCGAAGGCGTCACCCGCGACGGTTCGCCGACGCGCATGTTCGACGCCGAGTCCGACCGGGCCGATGACCGTGCCTTCGCCGATCGGTGCAAGGACGACCGGCATCATTTCCGCATCATCGTATCGCCCGAGGATGCGGGCGAGCTGACCGACCTGCGCGAATATACCCGCGACCTCGTGCGCCAGATGGAAGCGGACCTGGGGACGCGGCTCGATTGGGTCGCGGTCGATCACTGGAACACGGACAACCCGCACGTCCATCTGCTCGTGCGCGGCGTCACAGACCAGGGCGCCGATCTCGTCATGGCGCGCGACTATATCAGCCACGGCCTGCGCTCGCGCGCCGAGGAGCTTGCCTTCGCCGAGCTGGGGCCGAAGCCTGAGCATGAAATCCAGCGCGCGCTTGACCGCGAAGTGACTGCCGAGCGCTGGACGCGGCTCGATACCGAGATCGGCCGCGCGGCCGACGAGCTGGGCGTCATCGACCTGCGAACCGAGCGGCCCGGCCCGGATGATCCGCGCCTCCGCCGGCTGATGGTCGGCCGTTTGCAACACCTTGAGACGATGGGGCTCGCCGCCGAGGGCGAGCCGGGCCAATGGGCGGTCGCCGAGGGCGCGCAGGCGAAGTTGCGCGAGCTGGCCGCGCGCGGCGACATCATCCGCACCATCGGCCAGGCGCTCAAGGATCAGGGGCAAGATCGGCCGCTCGACAGCTATGTCGTGGTGAGCGGTGCGCCGGAGAAGCCGATCGTCGGCCGGCTCATCGACAAGGGTTTGCACGATGAGCTGACCGGCACCGCCTATGCCGTGATCGACGGCACGGACGGCCGCACGCATCATGTCCGCTTACCCGGTATCGAGGCGCTGGAGCACAGCCCCAAGCTCGGCGGCATCGTCGAGTTGCGCGCGATCGGCAAGCCGGGCGAGGAGCGGCCGACGCTCATCCTGGCAACGCGGTCGGACCTCGATCTCGCCGCGCAGATCAAGGCGCCCGGCGCGACCTGGCTGGACCACCGCCTGATCGAGCGCGGCGCCGGGGTCGCGGACGGCGGGTTCGGCGCCGAGGTGCGCCGGGCGATGGACACCCGCGCCGACCACCTCGTCAAGGGAGGGCTCGCGCGCCGGTTCGGCGAACGGACGGTATTCGAGCGCGGTCTGATCGATACGCTGCGGCGGCGCGAGCTGGACTCAGTTGGCGCAAGGATCGCGGGCGAGACCGGGCTGACCTATCGGCCGACGCAGGCCGGCGAGAAGATCGCCGGTGTCGTGCGCCAGCGCCTCGGACTAGCGTCCGGCCGTTTCGCCATGATCGACGACGGCCTCGGCTTCCGCCTCGTGCCCTGGGCCAGCGCCCTCGAACAGCAGCTCGGACGCCAAGTCTCCGGCGTCATCCGCGACGGCGGCGGGCTCGACCTGATGATGGGCCGCAAGCGCGGCCTCGGCCTCTAGCCAGCGCAGGGAGACAAGCATGTCCGCGACGAAAATCCTATGGGGCCAAGTCATCACCGTGTTCATGATCGTGCTCGCCGGCGTATGGGGCGCGACGCAGTGGACCGCCGCCGCGCTCGCCTATCAGCCCGAGCTTGGGCCACCGTGGTTCATTGCCTTTGGCTGGCGCATCTATCCGCCGCCGGCCTTCTTCTGGTGGTGGTTCTCGTTCGACGCATACGCGCCAGCCATCTTCAAGATCGGCGCGTTCATCGCCGCGTCGGGCGGGTTCGTGTCGATCGCCGTCGCCATCGCCATGTCGGTTTGGCGCGCCCGCGAGCTGAAGAACGCCGAGACCTACGGCTCGGCGCGCTGGGCGAGCGAGAAGGAAGTCCGCGCCGCCGGGCTGCTCGGCGCCGATGGCGTTGTGCTGGGAAGGCTTGGCCGTGACTATCTGCGCCACGATGGCCCCGAGCATGTGCTGTGCTTTGCGCCGACCCGTTCGGGCAAGGGCGTCGGACTGGTCATACCGTCGCTGCTGACCTGGCCGGGCTCCGCGATCGTCCACGACATCAAGGGCGAGAACTGGCAGCTCACCGCCGGCTTCCGCTCGCGGCATGGCCGAGTGCTGCTGTTCGATCCGACCAACGCCGCGTCGGCCGCCTACAACCCGTTACTCGAAGTGCGGCGCGGCCAGTGGGAGGTGCGCGACGTGCAGAACGTCGCCGACGTGCTGGTCGATCCCGAAGGCAGTCTCGAGCGCCGGAACCATTGGGAGAAAACATCGCACTCGCTGCTGGTCGGCGCGATCCTGCACGTCCTCTACGCCGAGCCGGACAAAACCCTCGCCGGGGTGGCCTCGTTCCTCACCGATCCGTCGCGCACGATCGAGCAGACACTTGCGGCGATGATGGCGACGCCGCACCTGGGCGAAGCCGGCGTGCATCCCGTCGTCGCCAGCGCAGCACGCGAGCTGCTGAACAAGTCGGACAACGAGCGATCGGGCGTGCTCAGCACCGCCATGTCGTTCCTCGGGCTCTACCGCGATCCTATCGTCGCGCAGGTCACGCGGGCGTGCCAATGGCGCATATCGGATCTGGTGGAGGGCGAGCGGCCGGCGACGCTCTATCTGGTCGTGCCGCCCAGCGACATCTCGCGCACCAAGCCGCTCATCCGCCTCATCCTCAACCAGATCGGGCGCCGGTTGACCGAGGAACTGACCCCGAAGGGCAACCGCCATCGCGTGCTCTTGATGCTCGACGAGTTTCCCGCGCTCGGCCGGCTCGACTTCTTCGAGTCCGCACTGGCGTTCATGGCGGGTTATCGCCTCAAGGCGTTCCTGATCGCGCAATCGCTCAATCAGATCGAGAAGGCATACGGGCCGAACAACGCGATCCTCGACAACTGCCATGTCCGTGTGAGCTTCGCCACCAACGACGAGCGAACAGCCAAGCGCGTATCGGACGCGCTCGGCACCGCGACCGAGATGCGCGCGATGAAGAACTATGCCGGCCATCGCCTGTCGCCGTGGCTCGGGCATCTGATGGTGTCGCGATCCGAGACCGCCCGCCAGCTCCTCACCCCCGGCGAGGTCATGCAGCTCCCGCCAGACGATGAGATCGTGATGGTAGCAGGCGTCCACCCGATCCGGGCGAAGAAGGCGCGCTACTTTCAGGACCGCCCCTTGTCCGAGCGGATCATGGATACGCCCAAGCCGATCGCAAGCGCGGCACGTCCCGATGACTGGACCGGCCGCGCCGCCGCCGCCGACCCGGCCGACGTGGCGCGGATCGTGCGGGCGCAGGAGGACGCGGCCAATGGCGGCCTGCGCCGCGAGCCCGAACTGCCCGAGCATGTCGCCATCGCGCCCGAGACATCGCCGCCGCCGGCGCAGGAGTTTGCGATCGTCGATGACGAGCAGGACGACGCGGCCCGGCAGGCGGCCGTGCGTCGCCGGATGCAGGGCCTCGCGCGGCAGGCGTCGCTCGACCCCGGCGACGGCATCGAACTGTAGGAGGTATCGATGCGAACCCGGCTCAACGTCTATTTCCCGCCCGCGCTCGCCAAGCAGGTTGACGAGTTGGCGATCCGGCGGCGCATCTCGCGCTCGGCGATCGTGGAGGCGGCGGTCGCGTCCTATCTGTCGCCTGACGGCGCCGACCGAATGGAGGCGGCATTCGCCCGTAGGCTAGATCGGCTGTCGCGACAGGTGCAGCGGTTGGAGCGCAACACGGGCCTCTCGACCGAAGCACTGGCGCTGTTCGTCCGATTTTGGCTGTCGGTGACGCCGCCGTTGCCCGACGAAGACCAAGCCGCGGCGCAGGTCAAAGGTCGCAAGCGCTACGAAGGCTTTATCGAGACGCTCGGTCGTCGCTTCGCCAGCGGCAAGAGCTTGCTCGACGAGATTCCCGAAGACGTATGGCCAAAAGCGGCAAGTGATTCGGAGTAAGTAGCGCCGCGACTAGGCGCTGAGGCGGAAGGCCGATCCGCACTCCGTAAGTATCTGCCGCCGCCTCTACTACGCCGCCAGCTTACTGTTGCTCACGGCCCGTTTCTGCCTCTCTTGATGTGCCCCGACAGCCGGGCGGCGGTTCGCCCGGCTCATTTGAGGGGCCGATCCTTGACCGTCCATCCCATCCGTTCCGAGGCCAAGACGCGCGGCGCGCGGATGCTGCGCACCGCGCTCGGGCCTTCGATCGCGGCCTGGCTGGACGACCCCGCCGTCATCGAAGTGATGCTCAATCCGGACGGCCGGCTATGGCTGGACCGGCTCGGCGAGGGGATCAGCGACACCGGCGAGCTGCTGAGTGCGGCGGACGGCGAACGTATCGTCCGCCTGGTCGCGCACCATGTCGGCGTCGAGGTCCATGCACGATCACCGCGCGTCTCCGCCGAGCTGCCCGAAGGCGGCGAGCGGTTCGAGGGGCTGTTGCCGCCCGTCGTCGCCGCGCCGGCCTTCGCGATCCGCAAACCCGCCGTCGCTGTGTTCACGCTCGACGACTATGCGGCCGCTGGGATCATGTCGGCGGTCGATGCCGAGGCGCTGCGCCACGGCGTCCAAACCCGCGCCAATATCCTCGTCGCAGGCGGCACGGGCGCGGGCAAGACTACGCTGGTCAACGCGCTGCTCGCCGAGGTGGCGAAGACCACCGATCGCATCGTCCTAATCGAAGACACGCGCGAGCTGCAATGCGCCGCGCCCAACCTCGTCGCCATGCGGACCAAGGACGGCGTGGTGTCGCTGTCCGAGCTGGTCCGCTCGTCGCTGCGCCTGCGGCCGGATCGCATCCCCATCGGCGAGGTGCGCGGAGCGGAAGCGCTCGACCTCATCAAAGCCTGGGGCACCGGCCATCCCGGCGGCGTCGGCACGATTCACGCCGGCACCTCGCTCGGCGCGCTCCGCCGCATGGAGCAGCTCATCCAGGAGGCCGTCGTCACGGTCCCGCGCGCGCTGATCGCCGAGACCATCGACCTGATCGCCGTGCTGGTCCGGGACGCCCACGGGCGCCGGCTGACCGAGCTGGCCCGCGTCAGCGGGCTCGACCCGGCCACCGGCGATTACCGACTCACTCCGCTTTCCACCACCCAACCGGGAGACCTGCCATGATCCATGCCCTTCGGCGTGGCGCACGCCGCGCCATGCTCGCCGCCACCGCCAGCGTGACCGCGCTCACCGTCTCGGCCCCGGCCCATGCGGGCGGATCGTCGATGCCGTGGGAAGCGCCGCTGCAATCCATCCTCGAATCGATCGAGGGGCCGGTGGCGAAGATCGTCGCGGTCATCATCATTATCGTGACCGGCCTGACCCTGGCGTTCGGCGATACGTCGGGCGGCTTCCGCCGCCTGATCCAGATCGTGTTCGGCCTCAGCATCGCGTTTGCGGCCAGTTCGTTCTTCCTCAGCTTCTTCAGCTTCGGCGGCGGAGCGCTGATCGCGTGACCGGCGCGGGCGATCCTGTCGAGCCGATCCCCGGCTATTTCGCGCCGGTCCACCGGGCGCTGACCGAGCCGATCCTGCTCGGCGGCGCACCGCGGTCGCTCGCTATCGTCAACGGCACGCTGGCGGGCGCGATCGGTCTCGGCCTGCGCCTCTGGATCGCCGGCCTGGTCATCTGGGCCATCGGCCATGCGATCTCGGTCTGGGCGGCGCGGCGCGACCCGCAGTTCGTCGATGTCGCCCGTCGCCACCTCCGTTTCCCGACATGGATGCAGCCATGATGAGCTTGCGCGAATACCGCCACAAGGCGGCGCACCTCGCCGACTTCCTTCCCTGGGCCGCTCTGGTCGGCGAAGGCCTCGTTCTCAACAAGGACGGGTCGTTCCAGCGCACCGCCCGTTTCCGCGGCCCCGATCTCGATAGCGCCACGCCTGCCGAGCTGGTCGCCACCACGGCGCGGCTCAACAACGCGCTGCGGCGTCTCGGCTCGGGCTGGGCGATCTTCGTCGAGGCGCAGCGCAGTCCCGCTCTCGACTACCCCGATTCCGATTTTCCCGATCCGGTCTCGGCGCTGGTCGATATGGAGCGGCGCGAACAGTTTCGCGAGGAGGGCGCGCATTTCGAGAGCCGCTATTATCTGACGCTCTTATGGATGCCGCCGGCCGAGGAAGCCGCGCGCGCCGAGGGCTGGCTCTACGAAGGCCGGTCAACGTCCGGCGTCGATCCGTGGGAGCTGCTCAAGAGCTTCACCGATCGCAGCGACCGCGTTCTCAACCTGGTGGAAGGCTTCGTGCCCGAGGTCCGCTGGCTCGATGACGCCGAGACGCTGACCTACCTGCACAGCACGATCTCGACCCGGCGCCAGCGCGTGCGCGTGCCCGAAACACCGATGCACCTCGACGCGCTGCTGGCCGATGAGCCGCTGACCGGCGGACTTGAGCCGCGCCTGGGCGACCATCATCTCCGCACGCTGACGATCACGGGATTCCCGAGCGTGACGTTTCCCGGCCTGCTCGACGAGCTGAACCGGCTCGCCTTCGAGTATCGCTGGTCCACCCGCGCGATCATGCTCGACAAGACCGACGCGACCAAGCTGCTGACCAAGATCAGGCGGCAATGGTTCGCCAAGCGCAAGTCGGTCGCGGCCATCTTGAAAGAGGTGATGACCAATGAGGCATCCACGCTGCTCGACAGCGACGCCTCGAACAAGGCCGCCGACGCCGACACCGCCCTGCAGGAGCTGGGCGCCGACTATGCCGGCATGGCCTATGTCACCGCGACGGTGACGGTGTGGGACCGCGATCCCGCCATCGCCGCCGAGAAGCTGCGGCTGGTCGAGAAGGTCATCCAGGGCCGCGACTTCACCGTGATCCCCGAGGGGATGAACGCGATCGAGGCGTGGCTGGGGAGCCTGCCCGGCCATACCTACGCCAACGTCCGCCAACCTCCGATTTCCACC
>CAUJJI010000139.1 GCA_963205265.1 Pseudomonadota bacterium | reverse complement strand
CCTCGTCGACAGCTTTCTTCAGGCGAGCGACTCGAGCACCATCTTCCAGTGACTGACCAACGACATTAGTAATTGCATTCATATTTCACCTCGCGTCTCAGCGCTTGACTCAAAAGTTTAATATTGTTTTTGAAGCTACGTGTCAACGGCGGAGCAAAAGTCGGCCATGGGGCGGCGTAAAACCAGGCCATCGTGTTACATGCCGGGGGGAGTGGCGTGAGGGCGTAGCCCGAGGGGCACTCCCCCCGGCATTTGCGTAATTTTCAGGGTCTGGTTTTGGCCTTGCGGGCCCGGCTGTGAGCGAGACGATAGCTTTCGCCATTCATCTCGAGGATGCTGACGTGATGGGTCAGGCGATCGAGGAGCGCGCCTGTGAGACGCTCGGATCCGAAGGTTTCGGTCCATTCGTCGAAGGGCAGATTGCTGGTGATCAAGGTGGAGCCGCGTTCGTAACGCTGAGAGATCAGCTCGAACAACAGTTCGGCGCCGGTCTTGGAGAGCGGTACGAAGCCCAGTTCGTCAATGATGAGCAGCTTGTATCCGACCATCTGCTTCTGGAAGCGCAGTAGTCGCCGCTCGTCGCGCGCCTCCATCATCTCGCTGACCAGCGCCGCCGCAGTGGTGAAGCCCACCGACAGCCCTTTCTGGCATGCTGCCAGTCCGAGCCCCAACGCTACGTGCGTCTTTCCGGTGCCCGATGGTCCCAGAGCGATGGCGTTCTCACGCCGCTCGATCCACTCGCAGCGCGCCATCTCGAGCACCTGCATCTTGTTGAGCCTGGGGATGACGGTGAAGTCGAAGGTGTCGAGGCTTTTGACGGCGGGGAAGCGCGCGGCCTTGATGCGCCGCTCGACCATACGACGCTCCCTGTCGATCATTTCCATCTCGACGAGACGGGCGAGGAAGCGGATATGATCGACGCCTTCTGCGGCACATTGCCGCGCGAGCTTGTGATGCTCTCGCAGGCACGTAGGCAGCTTGAGTGCCTTGAGATTGTGAGCGAGAAGAAGCTCCGGGGCCTGATCGCTCATGCGGCCTCCTGCTGGTCGGAGAGCAGGCTCAGATAGGCTCTGGCAAAAGTCTTCTCGACCGTGGTGCGTGGCAGGAAGGGATAGACGTCCAGGTCCAGCCTGGGCGGTACGCGTTCGACCCGGCACAGGACGAGGTGCTTGACGGCATCGAAGCCGATGGCGCCAAGATCAATGGCCTGTTCCACCGCCGCCTGGAGATCGGCGACGGTGAACGTTTCCAGCAGGCGCAGCACCTGTACATATTCACGCCTGCCATGTTTGTGCATGCGGCCTTCCATCAACCGCTGCAGTGTCGTGAACGCTTCGGGCAAATCCCAGCCCTGCAAAGGGGCGGCCTGGTCGAATGCATTGATCTTCTGCTCGATCAGCGGGAGATAATGGAGCGGGTCGAAGATAACCTCCTCGCGGGCATAGCAACGAGGATGACGGGCGAAGACTTCGCTGCGGCAGCCGATCACCACCTCATCGACATAGGCCCTGATCCAGACCTCCTGATGGCCCCAGGCCACCGGAACCGAATAATCATTGGTCTTGTAGCGCACCAGGGATTGCGAGGAGACCCGCCCGCCGGTCTGATCGCAGGCCTCGAAGGGTGTAGCGGGCAAAGGCTGCATGGCCGCGAGATCGCGCTGCAAGCGCTCACCGATCGTCTCGCTCTCCCCGCGCACTTTGTCCTGCTGGCGCTTGCGGCATTGTTCCTCCAGCCACAGGTTGAAGGCCTCCCAGGTCGGGAACTTCGGGATCGGCACCATGAAATTGCGGCGGCAGTAGCCAACCAGCCCTTCCACATTGCCTTTCTCGTTACCCTTACCCGGGCGGGCATAGCGGTCGCGGATCACGTAATGCGACAGGAAAGCGCTGAACAGCGTGGCACGCTTGCGCGTGCCGTCTGGCAGGATCTTCGCCACAAGGCAGCGGTCGTTGTCATAGACGATCGAGCGCGGCACCGCGCCGAAGAACGCGAAGGCATGAACGTGTCCGTCCACCCAGGCCTCCGCCACCGCCGCCGGATAGGCCCGCACATAGCAGGCATCACTGTGCGGCAGATCAAGTGCGAAGAAGTAGGCCTTCTGCTCCACCCCGCCGATCTCCACCAGAGCTTCCCCGAAATCGGCCTGCGCATCTCCCGCCGGGTGCGCCAGCGGCACGAACATCTCCCGGCTGCGCTGCTCGCGCTCCCGGATGTAATCCTTGATGATCGTATAGCCGCCGGTGAAACCATGCTCGGTGCGCAAGCGGTCGAATACCCGCTTCGCCGTATGCCGCTGTTTGCGCGGGACGCCGCGGTCCCCTTCAAGCCATCCATCGATGATCGCCACAAACCCGTCCAGCTTCGGGCGCTGCGGTACAGACTGACGCCGGTAACCCGGTGGCGATGAAAACGACAGCATCTTGCGTACCGTATCGCGCGACACATTGAAACGCTTCGCCGCCGCCCGTTGGCTCATGCCATTCGCGCAAGCCAAACGGACCTGAAGATAAAGTTCCACGCTGTAGATCCCCACACCTCCCTGACTTCGCAGAAAGGCTTCAAGGTGGACGACTTTTACGCCGCCCGCAGCGGGACTATCCCGCCGCTAGCGTGGCCGAATATTGCTCCGCCGTTCTCACGTCGATCCATTCGCGATGTAGATTTTCGCTGTCCTGGATCAATTGAAGTGCCTGAGTCAGCGACCGATCCTGAGTCGTGGGCTCCAGTTGAAGAAGGTGGCTGAGGCGGAACAACAGCGATCGATGGGATCTGAAGTGCTTCCAGATCAGCGGCAGGTAGTTGTTACCACCGGTAGCCTGAACTTCGGCGCAAGTCTCGCGCAACCGATCCAGATTGCCATCGGGGGAGAGGTATTCGCGAATCAGGCTGCCGGCCTCCTGATCATCCGGTTCTTGAACCAGAATCTGCACCACGCCGTCCAGGGTCGCCGCCAACTGCTCCAGCTTCTGGCGTTGTCTAGCCTGGATTTGCTCCAACTCCTCCTTGGCGCGTTTATGAATCGTCGAAATCCGTCGGATGAACATCTCGGCCAGATGATCTCGTGTCCGCACACGCAAGCGGTAGATCAAAGCCAGCATCAGCGTGTAGCGTTTCGGTAACGAGCAGTCCTTCAGCTCGGAAACGTCCGACGCCGCGGCTTGGGCGGCGAAGTGACGGATCTTGGTGTCGACTATCCCTTCAAAAATGGCTTCCAGATCCCCGAAGCTCTCTAGCCAGGCCAAGTGGTCGATCAGCACCTCCAGGTGCTTGCGAGATGGCTTCTTGGGTGCCTGTTTCAGTGAATTGAAGTCGCTCTGACGCCGACCGAAGTCAGTGTCGAGCAGATCCTTCAGCTTGTGGATCACCTCGATTGGGGTTCGGGTTACCACCAGGTTGAATATTGCCTCTTGGGAATCGGCATGAATCCGCTCAGCGAGATCATTCAGGGTCGAGTACGCAGGAAGCTCATAATCCTGGCGGATCAGTTCTTCAATCACGGAGTTGATGATGTCGGCACGCTGATCAAGCACGAACGACATTGCTTTGGCATGCCGCTCGGCGAGCTCGATAGCATCAGATCCGTAGAATGCAGTCACACGGAGGCGAGCTCGGATCGCGTTCATGTGGCGATATTGCTGAAACCACTTGTATTCCGCGAGTTTGACCTTGCTACGCTGACCTAATTCTCCGCGAATGAACTCCACCAGTTGATCAGGTATGTCGGTGATATCAGGAAAATATCGGAGTACCTGAAAGGTCTTCAGGAGAACGGCGAGATTCAGGTGAAAGGGGGCCTTGGACTTGCTTCGTACCCACTTAATCTCATCATCTGAGAAGGAGAAATCACGCTGCAGCTCAGCTTTTGAATATGCCTTTGACAGAGTGGGGTACGCCGTGCGCTCTAATGAAGCCATAGGACCTCCTTTTCTGACGAATCAGAAAAGATAGTCCACGATCAGGCGAGGCGCGCGCGATCTAGAAAAGACCTAATAATCAATTGATTACGCGCGAAGTGAGTGAATTTTCCCTTTATCTCGGCATGCCCCCCAATTCGCCCCTCGAGCCAGGCCAGGCGCTGGAAGTTATAGGCAAGGTTGGTCATGCCGATCTTGATACGGGCACGAGCAATGCCGATGGTGCGCACCACCAGACCCATGCGGTGCTTTTGCCCGGCAAAGACGTGCTCGACGGCGGAGCGGACCGCGGACCGCTTGGCATTGGCGCGTGCAATACGCTCAGGCATCGCTCGGCGGTGCGGCTTGCGCTGGTGGATGTGGCTGGTGAACATGCCTTTGGCGAGGAAGGCCTCGTTCTTCTTCGAGCGGTAGGCCGTATCGGCCCATACGCCCGAAGCCGTGTTGCCCCGGCTGATCAGCGTCGGCAATCGCGCGCCGTCGTGGGCATTGGCAGCGCTGGCATCCCAGGTGCGGATCAGGCCATGCGCCCGGTCGATGCCGATATGGTTCTTGTAGCCGAACATCGGGATGGCCAGATCGACCGGCTTAAAGGCCTTGGGGTCCGCGCCTTCCTTCACCTTGGCCTTGGCGTACTTCACGCTCCAGCGGGCATCGCGATCCTTTTGCCGGATCTTCGCAGGGTTATTCTGCCAGCGCTCGGGTATCCGGCCCTCCTTGATGGCCGCCTTCTCCTCCTCGGTGTTCCGCTGCTTCGGGGCGGGTACAACGGTGGCATCGATGATCTGCCCGCCCATGGCGAGATAGCCCCGGTCCGTGAGGGCGGCATCGAAGCGGGCAAAGAGCCTGTCGATGGCCCTGGCCTTCACCAGACGCTCCCGGAACAGCCACACTGTCGTCGCATCGGGCACCGTGCCATCCAGGCCTAGCCCCAGAAAGCGCTGGAACGAGAGGCGGTCCTTGATCTGAAACTCGGTCGCTTCGTCAGAAAGCGAGTAGAGCGCCTGCAGCACGAGGATCTTGAACATGAGGACCGGGTCGAACGGCGGGCGGCCACCCCTGCCGCGAGGATTACGGCGCAGCGCGGCTACCAGCGGTCCTCGGAAAACCTCGAAGTCCACGACGGCCGCCAGACGCTCCAGCGGATCGCCCGCAGCGCTCAATGCCTCATATCGGTCCGAAAGATCGAAGAAACCCGGCTGCCCTGCCATCATCGCCTCCGCTATCGCGCAAAGGCAGTGAATCACTTCAGGCCCTCAGGCGCCACGGGTTTTTCGAGGTGTCCAACTCACTTTTCGCGCGCTGCGCCTGCCTAGCCTGCGACGCCCATCTCCTCGCCGGCCCTATCCCTCGCCAGCATCGAGCGCGCGGCTCACCGTGAACTGAATCCATGCGCTGCGGCTGATCCCGCGCCGCTTCGCCGCCGCATCGACCTTCGCCAGCAAAGCGCGATCGAACCGCAACATGACCGGCGACTTGCGCGGCCCGTCCTCGGCCGCCTCCGTGATCGCCGGCGCTGTCGGTTTCGCGGCACCGGCTATGAAGGCGTCGGCCGCGTCGTCGGTAACGGGCGGCTTGGGCTTGCTATTCGGTTTACGAGCGATAGCCATTTTCATTCACTCCGCTATCATTATGCTATACAAATACCGCACTGACCAATGCGGCCAGCTCGTCTATCGCCTTGGCGTCGCGCGGGGATTGCTCGACCACCGCCCTGCCCTCGGCCGCCGCGTTCGGGAACGCTTTGCGGCGCACGATCGACGTGGGCAGCACCTCGATCCCCTCAATATCGCCGATCATCTGCAAGGCCGCCTCATTGTCGCCGCCCTGCGGGTCCGCGCCGTTGAGGACCGCGACGGCGCGCAGCCCCTCGTTGATCTCGCGCGCCTCGGCCACCAGCGCCGCCACCTGGTCGAGCGCCCACACGTCAAAGCTGCGCGGCTGCACCGGCACCAGCAGCGTGTCGGCCACGGTGAGCGCGGCGCGCAGCGAGCCGGTATCGCGTCCGCCTACGTCGATGATGATGTCATCATATTTGGGGGCGAGCTGGCGGACCTGGCTGCGAAGAGCCGCGCCAGTGAGCGCGACGGCGGTATAGCCAGCCTCGCCAAGCCGCTCGGCGCGCAGCTCCGTGAAGGTAAGGGCGGTTCCCTGCTCGTCGCCGTCCACTAGCAGAAGGTCGCGGCCCGCAAGCGCGCGCGCGACCGCGAGGTTCACGGCGAGCGTGGTCTTGCCGACGCCGCCCTTGGTGTTTCCGACCGCCAATATCATTCCGCTCTCGCTCCGCTGGCAATGTGCGCGCTATATAGCAGCGTTTGTAATGCTAGGCGATATACATTTGATGGCGGCGATTATTCGCCGCCCTCCCCCTCGTCCTCGTCGTCCAGCGGTTCGTGCTCCATCTGGCCATGATCCTCGATCGGGCAAAGCGGCGCTCCGGCCAGCTCAAGCCACTTGCGCGCGGTCCTCACCGTATAGCCGCACGTCGCGCACTCACATTTGAGCATCCGGGTTTTCTGCTTCTTGGGAGCGGTGGATTCGCCGTCCGTATCGAGACGGGCATGGGGGAGGGGGCCAACGGCTTTTAGGATCGGCGCGATAGCGACAAGAAACGCCTCGCCCGGTGTCGTCGCCCGCATCGGCCCGACCAGGCCAAGGCCAAGGGCGACCCGTTTAAACGCCTTCCCATGCCCTGCCGGGATGCCCACGGCCGCGTGGACCAGTTCATGCGCGAGGATCGCCGCGATCTGCGCCGGCATGGCGTCGGCCGCGTGGGCGAGGTCGGGACGGATAAAGATTTCAAAATGCCCATCTGCACTAAGCCGGTTGTCCCAGCACTCGCCGATCGCCTTGCCCTTGCGGCCCGTGCTGGTGAAGCCGATCGCCACGCGGATATGCGCGGGCAGGGGGGCGTCCAGCGCCTCGAACAGCGGGGCCATGCCCGCCGCCACCGCATTGAGCCAGCTTTCCCGGTTGTCCTGCGTCATCGTTTTTACTCCCTTCAAATCGCCTGTCCGGCGATGGCCGTGCCATCGGCCGGAACACGGACGCCCAAGAACGACGACAGGAGAGGGGGGCAGCGGGAATCTGCGGGAGTGGTGCGGGCGGGCGCTTCGCGCCAACCCGGTCCCGCTGATTCCCGTTGCTGGGGAGAGGGGGACGGAACGCCCTCTCCCCACGCAAATAAACGACACGCCGGCGCACGCCGGCACGACAGGGCAGGGGCAAGGCCCCTGCCTCACGCGAGGATCGTCACGCTTATGCGCCAAGACCGCTTGCGGGCTTGGTCGGAGCGGTCACGCGGAGATAGAGCCGTGCCCGAAGGGTCGCGCCCGATATTGCCTTTTAATGTCCATATGACAGCGTAACGATAGCGTTATGATATACAGATGATTGATTTCTACTCGCCTTGTCGCCGGCTCATCGCTTCGCCAGTGGCGGACTAGAGCCATCTAGAAAAACATCCCATAGGATGTTATATTAAGCGCGATGCAAAGAGTCGTATTAGATACCTCGGTTATCGCCACGGCGCTGCGGAGCCAAACGGGAGCGAGCTTCGCCCTACTGCGCGCCGTCGAGTATGGCCGCTTGAAGATACTCGCCACGCCGTCGCTGTTCCTCGAATATGAGGACGTGCTGAAACGACCGGAGCAGCGGCAAGTGTCGGGGCTGACGTTGGAGGCCGTGGACGAACTGCTTGGCGAGCTGGCGGCGCTGATCGAGCCGGTGGAGGTGCATTTGCTGTGGCGGCCGCAACTACGCGACCCCGACGACGAAATGGTGTTGGAAGCGGCGATTAACGGGCGGGCCGATGCGCTTGTGACTTATAATATCCGCGATTTCCGGGGCGCAGCCCCGCGCTTCGGAATCCGGTTGATGCAGCCCGCCGATCTGTTGAAGGAGTTATGACAATGAGCAAGGCGACCTACCCGCTCAAGCTGCCAACCTCGATCAAGGCGGCAGCGGCGCGACTGGCAAAGGAAGATGGCGTTAGCCTCAATCAATGGATCGCAACGGCGGTCGCGCAGAAAATTGGCGCGGTCGAGACGGCGGCCGAGTTCTTCACGCGCCGCGCGAAGGGCCACACCGGCAGCGGCCTGGGCCGTATTCTCGACAAGGTGCCTAATCGGCCGCCCGAAGCCGGCGACGAATTGCCGGAAGGCTGGACGCTCGATCGCCTGCGCCAGTAATCCGGCATGAGGGCCATCTTCATCCGGCACGGCGAAAGCACCGGCAACGCCGGCGTGCCGTGTCACGATCTGGCGACGATCGAGCTGACGGAGCGCGGCCAGGAACAGGCCCGCGCGGTCGCGGCGAGCTGGACGGAAGCGCCCGCGCTTATCGTCACGTCGCCTTATACCCGCACCCGGCAGACGGCCGCGCCGACGATCGCGCGCTTTCCCGGCGTGCCGGTGGAGACGTGGCCGATCGAAGAATTTACCTATCTCCAACCCTCCCGATGGAACGGCACGCGCAGCGCCGAAAGGATGCCGCACCTCGAACGCTATTGGAGCGCGGCCGATCCTGATTATTGCGACGGGGAAGGGGCGGAGAGCTTCGGCACGCTGCTACGGCGCTGCGAGGCCGCGCTGGCGCGTCTCGCCGCCATGCCTGCTGACTCGCTGGCCTATGTGTTCGGGCATGGGCAATTCATCCAGGCCGCACGCGCAATCGTCGCCGACGCTCATATGGATGACCGGGCCAAGATGCGCGCGTTCTGGCGCAAGGGGGAGCCGCCCGCGATCGGCAACGCGCAGCGGGTGGGGTTTCATTGGCAGGGCGACCGCTGGGCCTGTGGGCCAGCGGTCGCCGCCTAGATCAACACCCGCTCCACCTCGTCCAGCGTCACGTCATCAGGCCGTCGATCGTAGAGCTGGGTGGTGCGCGTCGAGCTGTGGTTCGCCATCGTCGCGGCCGTCTCCAACGTGCCGCCATTCTTCAAATAGGTGGTGATCCCGGTCGCGCGGAAACTGTGATTGCCGATCGCCGTGCCGATCTCGGCCGCCGCCGCGCGCCGCCGCACCATCGCGAAGGCATTGGCTTGGGGCAGGGGGGTATCGCTTAGTCGCTTAGTGCCGCGCGCGATGGTGCGGAACAGCGGCCCTTTGCGGTCCTCGCGCAAACCGCACCCGTCGATATATTCGACCAGGTAATGCTCAAGATTGTGATGGCAGGGCATTTCATGGCGCTTGCCACCCTTTTCGTGCAGCCGCACCCATAGGCGGCGGTTCTGCACGAACACGTCCTCGACGCGCATGGAGAGCGCGGCACCAATCCGGGCGAAGCTATAGACCATGAGGCCGATCAGGGCGCGGTCGCGCAGGCCGGCATGGGTGGTCACGTCAATGCTGTCGAGCAACCGCCGCGCCTCGTCGGGGGCCAGCACCGGCGTCTTGCCGCGCCGCTGGCTATGCGCCGGTCCGCGCACCGATCCGGCGGGATTCACCGGCACGATATGGCCCGTCACCAGCCAGTCGAACAGGTGACGCACGCCGGCGAGCTGCTGTTTGACGCTGGGCGCGGCCAGCTCGCGCCCCAGCGCCTCGACCCAGGCCGCGACATGAAGCGGCTGCACGCCGGCGAGCGAGGCGACGCCGCGCGCCTCACACCAGGCGAGGAAGTCGCCCGCTGCGCGCGCATAAGCGCGCCGCGTGTGGGGGTTGCGGATGGTGACGGCGAAGAACTCAAGGAAGCGCCGCCGCGTGTCATCGTCGGCCGCCGCGATCAACGCCGGCAGCGCCGGCGACGATGCGGGCGAGGGCAGGGGGGCGAGCTGGTTCATCGCGCGATCTTCTCCCATCGTGCCGGATCGGGGCGAGGCTCGGCAAGCAAGCGATCGATTCTGGCGCAAGCCTCATCATGCGGAATCCCCGGCCTCGGATCGTCAATGCGGGCCTGCAATATCCGGCGCAGCAGCTCGTCCTGTAGGTCGCGGTGCGGCTCCATTTCGATGAAGTTCTGGACGATCAGGAACACCGCCTCGGAAGGGTCGGCGAACCTACCCCGCTCGATCTGCGCCAGCAGCCAATCGGCCATGCTGCCGGGTAGATACGCCTCGAAGCGCAAGCCGCCCGCGCGGGCCTGCTCGCGCAGCGCCTTGGCCTGGGCGCGCTCGGCGGGGTTGTCGTCGGGCAACTCGTCGTCGGTCATAGGACTCCCTTTTGGTCGTGGATCTCCGGCACGTTTAAACGCTCTCGGTAGGATCGCCGCGATACCGCACCCAAAGGTCGTGCATCGCGTCGCGATAGCCCCATGCGTCGGCGTAGGTGGTCGGCTCCTGCGCCAGATAGGCCATGATGGTCAGCATATCCTCGGCAATGACGGCATCGACGTTGCAAAGGTGCAGGATCGGGAAATGCCCGCACTCGTCGCCGTTCCACCAGGCCAACAAGAAATCGGCGACCTTCGCCGATGCGCCCGTCTCGGCCGCGCGCGTGGGCGGCATGGCGATCGGGAGCAAGCGGCCGATCGCCTCGCCGACTTCATCGAAGCTCACGGCCCGGATGATCGGGCGGCGCTGCGGGGGTGTCGTGGCGGCCTTCTCGGTCATGCAATCCCGGTCCTTTTGAATGTATGATAAAGGACATTATCATACATAAACTGGCAGGGGAATCGGGCCACCAAAATTTGACGGAAGCGTGGCTGCATGCCTGCTTACACGCAGCCGCGCGGCAACCTATCGCATCGACA
>CAUJJI010000138.1 GCA_963205265.1 Pseudomonadota bacterium | reverse complement strand
GGGACCGCGGGCCTTAGCTCCGCTCCGCCCGGCCCTCCTCAGCGGGGCCCGGGGTCGCGCCCGGGACGACGAAGTGGTCCGCGCCCTACCCCCTCAAACCACGAACGTCGCCGCCTGGCCGTGGCGCACCCCGTCCGCATCGACGAGGTTCCACACCACGGCGTCGTCGATCCGGAAGCGGCGGCCGCTGGCGGCGATCCGCACGCCGGCATAGTCGCGGATGAAGCCCTGCGCCGAGACCCGGTCGAGCAGCGCCTGGCGCTCCTCGCGCAGCGGGGCCTCGGCGGAAAGGCGCGACGGGATGCGGGTGAACTGCGCGACGTCGTATTCGAACAGCTCCAGCGCGCGGCGATTGCCGAAGAAGAAGACGGGATCGGCCTCGGTGCCGTGCGCGACCACGGCGGCCGGGGCCGCCCACAACGCCGCGACGACGTCGGGCGACGGCGCGACCAGCGGCGCGCCCAGCAGCCGCTCGTAGCTCTCCGCGACGAGGGCGATGCGCGCCGCGGCCTTCGCCGAGCGGTAGATGGCGGGGACGGCTGCGGGGATCGGCATCACGCCTGCCGCCTAGCCGCGCCGGCGGCAAATGGCGAGACCCTGCTTGCCAGTCACCGGGCAGAGCCATAGGTCTGGCGGAGCTGAAGCTGACCTTCCCCCTGCCCCACCCGATGGAAGCTACGCGCAGTGGGTGATGGAGGAAATCAGGGCGAAGCTGTGACCCGGAGCGTGCAGGGGATTGAGTGGACGCGCCATGCCAGGTCCCGGCTATGGTCAAGCGCCGCCATTCTCGGCTAGGCATGCAGCGAACGGGGACACAGGGGGAGCGGAGCGGCGAACGATGGGCAAGAAGGCGACCTATGTGCTCGTCCACGGCGCCGGCCACGGCGGGTGGTGCTACCAGCGGGTAGCACGGCTGCTGCGCGCGCAGGGCCACGAGGTCCATACGCCGACGCTGACCGGCCTCGGCGATCGCAGCCACCTGCTGACGCCGGAAGTAAGCCTCGAGACGCATATCACCGACGTCGTCGCGCTGCTCGAATGCGAGGACCTGCACGAGGTGATCCTCGCCGGGCACAGCTATGGCGGCATCGTCGTCACCGGGGCGGCGGACCGCGCGCTCGACCGGGTGGGCCAGCTGGTCTTCCTCGACGCGGCGATCCTCTACGACGGCGAATCCCTTGCCGCGGTCACCCCGGCGATCGCCGCCATGCATGCCGAGGCGCAAGTGGTCGACGGCGTCGATCTCGTGCTCTGGCCCGACATGCCGATCGCACGCGCGATCTACGGAGTGGAGGACGAGGCCGACTGGGCGTGGATGCGGCAGCGGCTGCGGCCCCACCCCTGGCGCGCGTTCAACGACGTCCTGCGGCTGAGGCAGCCCGACGCGGTCGCCCGACTGCCGCGGACCCTGATCAACTGCCCCTCGACGCTCGAGCGGCGCCACGGCGAATCGCTCGAACGCTACTTCGTCGGCGATCGCGTCTGGGAACTGGACACCGGCCACGACCTGATGATCACCGAGCCCGAGAAGACGGCGGAACTGCTGCTTCGCCTCGCCGATCTCGGTCCCGCCGGGCGGTAGATATGATTTACACCGGCTCAAACAACAGTAGAGATTGCCGGACATAAAGGAGAGGGGCAGATGCGCCAGATCAAGCGTTCCATATTCGTCGCCGTCACGGCAGCCCTGCTTGCCGCCGGCTGCACCAAGGGCGGCGACGGCGCTCCTGCACAGCCCGAAGAAGGCGTCGGAGCCGAGGCCGACTGGAGCGCCGTCGGCGGCAGCACGGACGAAGCCGCCTACAGCCGGCTCGGCCAGATCAACGCCAGCAACGTCGGCGACATGGGCCTGGCCTGGGCTCTTGAGCTGCCCGGCGAAGTCACGCTCGAGGCGACGCCGATCGCGGTGGCCGGAACGATCTATTTCTCCGGCAGCTATGCCGCGGTCTATGCCGTCGACGGCGCGACCGGCAAGCTGCTGTGGCGCTACGATCCCGAGACGTGGAAGCACAACCCGATGCGGATGCACTTCTCGTTCGGCGCCAACCGCGGCGTCGCCTACGAGAAGGGCAAGATCTTCGTCGCCGCGCTCGACGGTCGGCTGATCGCTCTGGACGCCAAGACCGGGAAGGAACTGTGGGTCGCGGAATCGATCCCGGAGGGCGCTTTCAACATCTCGACCGGGGCGCCGCGGGTGATGAACGGCAAGGTCATCATCGGCAACGGCGGCGCCGATTTCGGCGCACGCGGCTTCGTCACCGCTTTCGACTCCGAGACCGGCAAGCAGCTCTGGCGCTTCCATACCACGCCCGGCAAGCCCGAGGACAACAAGGGCGACCCGGCGATGGAAGCCGCGGCCAAGACCTGGAGTGCGGACTTCTGGAAGCGCACCGGCGGCGGCGGCACGGTGTGGAACGGTATGACTTTCGATCCTGAGCTGAACCGCATCTACATCGGCGTCGGCAATGCCGGCCCATACGATCCCGAGGCGCGCAGCCCCGGCGGGGGCGACAACCTCTACACCACGTCGATCGTCGCGCTCGACGCCAATACCGGCAAATACATCTGGCACTACCAGCAGAACCCGCGCGACGCCTGGGACTACAAGTCGACGCCGAACATCGTCATGGCGACGCTCAACCTCGAGGGCAAGCCGCGCAGGGTGCTGATGCACGCGCCGACCAACGGCTTCTTCTACGTGCTCGATCGCGAGACCGGCAAGCTGCTGAACGCGCCCGGCAAGACCACGGTGATCACCTGGGCCAAGGGCATCGACATGAAGACCGGGCGCCCGATCGAAGAGCCGAACATCCGCTACGAGACCGGCCTGACCGAGATCTGGCCGGGCACCGTCGGCGGACACAACTGGCAGCCGATGAGCTACAATCCCAAGCTCGGCCTGGTCTACATCCCGATCCAGCAGATCGGCGGCCGCTTTGCCCGCGGCAGCAGCGCCAGCGACGGCGCCTTCAGCGTCATGGGCCTGACGACCGAGGCGATCGTCAAGAAGGAAGGCGACGGCCACGGCTACCTCGTCGCATGGGACCCGGTGTCGCAGAAGGAAGTCTGGCGCGTCCAGAACGCCAACCTGTGGAACGGCGGCACGCTGAGCACGGCCGGCAGCCTGGTGTTCCAGGGCACGGCGGAAGGCATGTTCAACGCCTACAACGCCGCCGACGGCAAGCGCCTGTGGCAATTCAATGCCGGCCTCGGCATCGTCGGTGCGCCGATGAGCTTCAGCATCGGCGGCAAGCAGTATGTCTCGGTGCTGGTCGGCTACGGCGGCACCAGCGCAGCGTTCGGCAAGTTCATGGACGTGGGCTGGAAGTACAAGGCCCAGCCGCGCCGCCTGCTGACCTTCTCGATCGACGGCAAGGCCAAGCTGCCGCTCTCGCCGCCCGCCGATTTCAAGGTCCACGCGCTCGACGATCCCAAGCTGGTGATCAACGAGGCCGACGTCGCCGCCGGCCGCAGCCTGTCGGTGCAATGCGCCGCCTGCCACGGCGTCGGCTTCCACGCGACCGGCACGCCGGGCCCGGACCTTCGCGAATCGGCGATCGCGCTCGATCTCGAAAGCTTCCGTACCCTGCTCAAGTCCGGGGCCCTGATGCAGAACGGCATGCCGCGCTTCGAGATGCTGACCGACACGCAGATCCGCCAGCTCCACGCCTACATCCGTGCCCGCGCCCGCGAAGCGCTCGGCACGCGCAAGGCAAGCGGGGATGCCGGGCCGATGCCGAAGCTGTAGCCGCTTCGGCAGCATCGCCCGAGCGATCACGCCGGGGCGAGGTTGATGACCGCGCGGCGGCTGCTAGCACTGCCGCCCGGTCGAAGCGTTTCGAAGGAAGGATCAAACCATGAGCGACATTCTGGGCTACAAGGGCAAGCGCGTCATCGTCAGCGGCTGCTTTTCCGGCATGGGCGAGGCGACGGCGAAGATCCTCCTCGACCTCGGCGCCGAAGTGCACGGCTTCGACTACAAGCAGTCCACTCTCCCGCTCGCGTCGTTCACCCAGGTCGACCTGCGCGATCCGGCCTCGATCGAAGCCGGCGTCGCCGGGCTGGGCGGCAAGGTCGACGGGCTGTTCAACTGCGCCGGGCTTGCCGGCGGCGGTGCCTTCCCGGCGATCGACACGATGAAAGTCAACTTCATCGGCACCCGCCACCTCACCGATTGCGTGCTCGGCCTGATGGGACCGGGTGCGGCGATCGTCAGCATCGCGTCGACCGGCGGACTGGGCTGGAGCCGCCGCATCCCCACGCACATGGAACTGCTGCAGACCCAGGGCTTCCAGGGTGCGCTCGACTGGTGCGAGGCACACATGGACCAGGTCGCCGAAGGCTATGCCTTCTCGAAGGAGGCGGTCATCGTCTGGACCCAGTTCATGTGCGTCCAGCTGATCAAGCGCGGCATCCGCATCAACTGCAGCCTGCCCTCGCCGACCCAGACGCCGATGATGGCGACCTTCCACGCGACTTCGGGCAAGGACATCGTCGACGCCGCCGCCGAACCGCTCGGCCGCTACACCACGCCCGCCGAGCAGGCCGGACCGCTGGTCCTGCTGAACAGCGACGCCGCCGGCGTGGTCACCGGCGTTGTCCTGCCGGTCGACGGCGGCTTCATGGGCGGCCTCACCACCGGCCAGGTCGACATCAGCAAGATGATGGGCGGCGGGGCCAAGGCGAGCGCCTGATCCGGAAGGACGCTGCGACACCTTGATGCCGTAAAGGAAATCCAATGCCGGCCTACATGATCTTCATCCGCGACGAGCCCGTTCGCGACCCGGCCGAGATGGCCGAGTACCAGCGCAAGAACCGCGCCACGCCGAACCCTTTCCCGATGAAGCCGCTGGTCGTCTATGGCGCCACCGAGGGTGTCGAGGGGCCGGCTCCCGACGGGGTCATCGTGCTCGAATTCCCCAGCACCGCCGATGCCAAGGCCTGGTACGAGAGCCCCGGCTACCAGGCAGCCCTGCCGCACCGCTTGAACGCGGCCGATTACCGGGCCTTCATCGTCGAAGGAATCTGAGCCTCGATCTGAGGCGCCGGCGCCGGTGCGCCGGAACGGGCGAATTTAACCTTAAGTAAGCCGCGTCCGATCTAGAAGGCGGCATGGACGCCGCCGTTCACTCCGCACCGCAATCGCCGCAGCTTCCCGCCGACAGGCTGGGCGGGCTCGATGCGCTGCGTGGAATCGCCGCGCTGTGCGTGCTGCACTTCCACGTCATGGGCATCTACGCGTCCGATCCCGGGCTGATGGGCAAGGGCTATCTGGCAGTCGACTTCTTCTTCATGCTGAGCGGCTACGTCATGGCGCGCACTTACGAGCGGCGCCTGGGCGAAGGCTATGGCGCCTGGCGGTTCATAGCGGCGCGCTATCGGCGGCTGTGGCCGGTGATGGCGCTGGGCACGCTGTTCGGCGCGCCGCTGCTGGCGCTGGAATACAACGACCTCGGCGCCTCGCTCTCGGTGATCCTGCCCAACCTGCTGCTGCTTCCGGCGGTGACCCGCAACATCCTCTTTCCGGTCAACAGCGCCGCCTGGTCGATCCTGGCGGAGCTGTCGGTCAACCTGCTGCACGGGCTGCTGCTGTGGCGCTTGCGGCGAGTGCAGCTTGGGCTGCTCTACCTGCTGGCCGTTCCGGCGGTCGCCTGGGTCGGCCTGCACTTCGGCAGCCTCAACTTCGGCGCCGCCACCGGCAACGCCTATGCCGGCCTCGCGCGGGCAGTCCTGTCCTATACCGGCGGCATCGTCCTGTGGCGCTGCTGGCGCGACAGTCCGGGCCTGCGGATTCATCCCCTCCTCGCTTTCGCGCTCCTGCCGGCGCTGCTGTTGCTCGTGCCGATGCTGGGAGCACAAAGCTGGTGGTACGACCTTGCCGTCGTGCTTCTCGCTTCGCCGCTGCTGATCGCCGGCGGGCTGGCCTATCGCGGCAGCCACTGGTTCTGGCGCTGGCTCGGGCTGATCTCCTTCCCGCTCTACGCCGTCAACCTGCCGCTGCTGCACTGGTCGAAGATCCTCGGCATCGGCGCCCTGGCAGGAATCGCTTGCGTGCTCGCCATGGCCACATATATCGCCCTGCGCACGAGCCCTGCCCCGCGCCCCGCGCGCAGCCTGGCGGAGGCATAGAGAACGACGGGGAGAGCGGGCATGAGCGATCTGGTGCTGTACGATTGCGACGGCGAAGGCATCGTCACACTGACGCTCAACCGGCCGGAGCTGCGCAACCCGATTTCCGACCAGGAAATGGTCGACGCACTGCTCGCCGCGCTCGAACGGCTCGAGACCGACGATGCGGCACGGGTGGCGATCCTGACCGGTGCCGGCAAGGGCTTTTCCTCGGGCGGCAATATCCAGGAAATGAAGCCCGGCGGCACGCTCAACAAGGGGTCCGCAGTCAAGACCCGGGCCGGATACAAGCGCGGCATCCAGCGACTGCCGCTGGCCTTTGCTGCTCTGGAAGTGCCGGTGATCGCGGCGGTCAACGGCGCGGCGATCGGCGCCGGCTGCGACCTCGCCTGCATGTGTGACCTGCGCATCGCCGGCGAAAGCGCGCGCTTCGCCGAAAGCTTCGTCAAGCTGGGGCTGATCGCCGGCGACGGGGGATCGTGGCTGCTGCCGCGCGTCGTCGGCCTGTCCAAGGCCGCCGAAATGGCGCTGACCGGCGACATGATCGACGCGCGCGAAGCGCTAGCCTGCGGGCTCGTCTCGAAGGTCGTGCCCGATGCAGAGCTGATGGATGCCGCCCGTGCCCTGGCTCGCCGCATCGCCGCCAATCCCTCGCACGCGGTCCGCATGACCAAGCGGCTGCTGTGGGAAGGCCAGCGGAGCGACCTTGCCACCCTGCTCGAAATGGCGGCGGGCATGCAGGCGGCGGCTCACGCCACCCATGACCATGCCGAAGCGGTGGATGCTTTCCTGGGCAAGCGTGCGCCACAGTTCCGAGGCGATTGACACAGGCGATGTGAAGTAGCATTTCGTCATCACATTTCGATGTGATGGGTGAGTCGCAATGTCTGCCAATGTGATTGAAAAAGTGCGCGAGATCGTCTCGGGCGGTTCGATGAGCCGTGCCGGCCTGGCCCGCGCAGCCGGTCTCCACGCCAATACGCTGCGGGATTGCACCGAGGCGGAGTGGAATCCCACCGCCGAGACTCTGGGCAAGCTCGAGCGTTTCCTGTTCACCAACGACGACCGCCCGGTGCTGGTGCCGATCGAGGAAATCATCGACGAGGCACGCAACGGCCGCATGTTCATCCTCGTCGACGACGAGGACCGCGAGAACGAGGGCGATCTCATCATTCCGGCGCAGATGGCGACTCCCGCCGCGATCAACTTCATGGCGACGCACGGCCGCGGCCTGATCTGCCTCACCTTGACCAGCGAGCGTTGCGAGCAGCTCGGCCTCGACCTGATGAGCCGCAACAACGGCACGCGGCACGAGACCGCCTTCACCGTGTCGATCGAGGCGCGCGAAGGCGTGACCACGGGCATTTCCGCCGCCGACCGCGCGCGGACGATCAGCGTCGCCATCGACGGCATGAAGGGCAAGGACGACATCGTCACGCCCGGCCATGTCTTCCCCTTGCGCGCCCGCGACGGCGGCGTCCTGGTGCGCGCCGGCCATACCGAGGCGGCGGTCGACATCTCGCGCCTCGCCGGGCTCAATCCCTCGGGCGTGATCTGCGAGATCATGCGCGACGACGGCACCATGGCCCGGCTCGAGGACCTGCTGTCCTTCGCCCGCATGCACGATCTCAAGATCGGGACGATCCGCGACCTCATCGCCTATCGCCGGCGGCACGACCGCATGGTCGAGAAGAAGGCGGACATGCAGTTCACCAGCCGCTGGGGCGGCGACTGGACCGCGCGGACCTATCACAACAGGGCCACGGGCGACGAGACGATGACCTTGATCAAGGGCCGCATCGATCCCACGCAGCCGACCCTGGTGCGCATGCACACGCTGTCGATCTTCTCCGACATCTTCGGCGAGGAGAGCGCGCGTTCGGAGCTGCTCCACCGCTCGATGGAGATGATCGGCGAAGCCGGCGCGGGCGTGATCGTCGTGATCAACCGGCCGATGCAACGGCTGATGACCCGCTCGATCGAAATCAAGCAGAAGGTCCGCGCCGGCGAGGCGCCGCCGATCGAGGAACTGCGCGACTACGGCGTCGGCGCGCAGATCCTTGCCGAGCTCGGCGTGCACGACATGATCCTGCTCACCAATTCGCACCACTCGCTCGTCGCGCTGGAGGGCTACGGCCTCTCGATCGTCGGCGAACGGCCCATCGACTAAAGTGCTGGCTTGGAGTGCATCAAAGCCGGAACTTCAACACTTTGTTTTACCGTGATTTCCAAGTCGCCAGATGATTTCGTCTGGCTCGAAATCGCTCTAGGGAGAAGCCGGCCATGGCGAAACTACTCATCGTCGAAGCGCGCTTCTACGACCACCTCAACGACATGCTCGTGGCAGGCGCCAGGGCGGCGATCGCAGCCGCCGGGCACAAGGCCGAAGTGATCACCGTCCCCGGCGCGCTGGAGATACCCGGCGCGATCGCGCTGGCCGACCAGACGGGCGACTATGCGGGCTATGTCGCGATCGGCGTGGTGATCCGCGGCGAGACCTATCATTTCGAGATCGTCGCCGGCGAAAGCGCCCGCGGCATCATGGCGCTGACCATGGACGGCATTGCCATCGGCAACGGCATCCTGACCGTCGAGAACGAGGCTCAGGCCATCGTCCGGGCCGATCCGGCGCAGAAGAACAAGGGCGGCGAAGCGGCCCAGGCGGCCCTGGCGCTGATGGAACTGAGGACGCGGTTCGGTGCCTGACGCCCATCCCTCGCTTGGCGGACTGCGCCTCTGCTTCGGCGGCAACGTCTTCGGCTGGACGCTCGACCGCGACCGCAGCTTCGAGATTCTCGACGCCTTCTACGAAGCGGGCGGCCGGATGATCGATACGGCGGAAGGCTATTCCTCCTGGATACCCGGCAACAAGGGTGGAGAGTCCGAGACGATCATCGGCGAATGGCTGGAAGCCCGCGGCGTCCGCAGGGACATGCTGATCGGCACCAAGACCGGCATGGGCGGCCCGCCCCTGGCACTGAAGCCGGAAGCGGTGGCCAGGGCCCTGGACGGCTCGCTCGAGCGGCTGCGCACCGACTACGTCGACCTCTACTATGCGCACCGCGACGACCTGACGACGCCGCTCGATGAAGTGGTCGCGGGCTTCGATGCCTTGGTGCAGGCCGGCAAGGCACGCGAGCTGGCGGCATCCAACTACACCGCCGATCGCCTCGCCGAAGTCACGGCGATTGCCGATCGCATGGGGCTCACGCCGTTCACCGTGCTGCAGCCGAAATACAACCTCGTCTGGCGCCAGGAATACGAGGGCGCGCTGCAGGACCTGTGCGTCCGCCGCGGGATCGCCGTGCTGCCGTACTACGGCCTCGCCTCGGGCTTCCTCTCCGGCAAGTTCCGCAAGCCCGAGGACTGGCAAGGCTCGACGCGCGCCCATGCGCTGGCAGAGTTCGCGAACAATGGCGGCTGGGAGACCCTCGCGGTCCTGGACAGCGTTGCCGCCGAGGCTGGGGCGACCGTGGCCCAGGTGGCGCTGGCCTGGCTCAATGCCCAGCCGGGCATCGCCGCTCCGCTCGCCAGCGCGACGACGAAAGCCCAGCTCGCCGATCTCGCCAAGGCAGTCACGCTGGAACTCAGTCCCGAGCAGCTGGCCAGGCTGAGCGCGCCGGTTACGGGCTGAGCGGGAACTCCACCCGGCCCGGGGCTTTGTTCCGGGCGATGAACGGTCCTCTCGAATGGTTTGCCGCCATAGGCACGATGATCGCTGCGGCGCTGATTGCCGTCGACCTGGGTCGCAAGGTCACCGGCTGGGGCTTCGTGCTTTTCGTCGTTGTGGCGATCAGCTGGGTCGTCTCGGGCCTGACGACGAAGCCGCCCGCCTATCCGCTCGCCGTGATGAACGGCATCCTGCTCTGCATCAACGCCTGGGGCGTCTGGCAATTCCTGCTGAACCCGAAGAAGAAGCGCGAGATCGAGATGGTCGAGCAATGTGCGGTCGAGGTTAAGGAGAAGCTGGAGGCGGGGGAAGAGGGGGGCAAGCCGACGGAGCTGGAACGGCCGGCCGCCTGATCCTCCCCTGTAAGGGGAGGGGGACCGCCCGCGCAGCGGGTGGTGGAGGGGGCTCACCTGATCAATGCAGCGCCTGGTGGGCACCCCCCTCCACTATGCTTCGCATGGTCCCCCTCCCCGTTCCGGGGAGGATTACCCAGCCAGCCTTCCGAACGCCCCCTCGCCGGCATAGACCGCGGCGTCGCCCAGTTCTTCCTCGATGCGGATCAGCTGGTTGTACTTGGCCAGCCGGTCCGAACGCGCCAGCGAGCCGGTCTTGATCTGGCCGCAGTTGGTGGCGACGGCGAGGTCGGCGATCGTCGCGTCCTCGGTCTCGCCCGAGCGGTGCGACATGACCGCCGTATAGCCCGCGCGCTGGGCGATCGAGACCGCTTCCAGAGTCTCGGTCAGCGAGCCGATCTGGTTGACCTTGACGAGCAGCGAATTGGCCAGCCCCTTGCCGATGCCCATGGTCAGCCGCTTGGGATTGGTGACGAAGAGATCGTCGCCGACGAGCTGCACCTTGTTGCCGATCTTGGCGGTCAATGCCGCCCAGCCTTCGAAGTCGTCCTCGCTCATGCCGTCCTCGATCGAGCGGATCGGGTAGGCGGCGGTCAGGTCGGCCAGGTAGTCGGCGAACTGGGTCGGGCTCAGCGACAGGCCCTCGCCCGAGATCTCGTACTTGCCGTTGCGGAAGAACTCGGTCGACGCGCAGTCCAGCGCCAGCGCGACTTCGCTGCCGGGCTTGAACCCCGCCTTCTCGATCGACGCCATGATGAAATCGAGCGCATCGCGCGTGCTGGCCAGGTTGGGCGCGAAGCCGCCCTCGTCGCCGACAGCGGTGGCGAGGCCCTTTTCGTGCAGGCCCTTCTTCAGCGTGTGGAAGATTTCGGCGCCCCAGCGCACGGCTTCTGCCAGTGTCGGCGCGCCGACCGGCATGACCATGAATTCCTGGAAGTCGATCGGATTGTCGGCATGCTCGCCGCCGTTGATGATATTCATCATCGGCACCGGCAGGACATGCGCGGCGACGCCGCCGATGTACGAATAGAGCGGCAGCCCGCGCGCGTTGGCCGCGGCCTTGGCGATCGCCAGGCTGGTGCCGAGGATGGCATTGGCGCCGAGCCGTCCCTTGTTCTCGGTGCCGTCGAGCGAAATCATGGCGAGGTCGATGTCGCGCTGGTCCTCGGCATCGAAGCCGATCAGCGCGTCGCTGATCTCGCCGTTGACTGCGGCGACGGCCTTCAGCACGCCCTTGCCGAGATAGCGCTGCTTGTCGCCGTCGCGCAGTTCCACCGCCTCGTGGGCGCCGGTCGATGCGCCGGAAGGAACCGCAGCCCGGCCGAAGCTGCCGTCGTCGAGCAGGACATCGACTTCGACGGTAGGATTGCCGCGGCTGTCGAGGATCTCGCGTCCGTGGATGTCGATGATGGCTGTCATGCTGGCTGGCTCCTGAAAGGACGGTTTTGGGATGCTTGCGGCGCTATTAGCAGCGGAACTTTCCGAAACAAGTTGCGTTGCCGCATTATTCCGGCCTCGGCAGTTGTGCTATGAGCGGCCGCATACCATCTTGGGGCCGTTCCGCCCCTAGCCAGCAAGGAAGCGTACCATGGCCGAATCGAGCGTTACCGACACCCCCGAGTCCAATGCCGCCAAGGGTCACTTCGCCAAGGCGGTCGAGGAAGCGAAGGCCGGCGCCCAGGCGCTCGGCAAGGAAGCACAGGAGCGCGCGGATCTCTACCGCGAAAAGGCCGTCGAAAAGGGCAGCGACTGGGTCAACGAAGCCAAGTCGCGCGGCAACGAGGCCAAGGACCGCGCTGCCGAAATCGCCCAGCAGGGCAAGGCCGGCGCCACCCGCGCGATGTCGACGATCGGCAAGATGGTCGACGAGAACGCGCCGCTGCTCGACGAGAAGGTCGGCGTGAAATACGGCGACTATGCCCGCCAGGCAGCGCGTTCGATCCAGGACGCGGCCGACCGGCTCGACGCCAAGGAACTGGGCGAACTGGCCGACGACGCCAAGGAATTCGTGCGCAAGAGCCCCGGCCTCGCAGTCGGCATGGCGGCCGTCGCCGGCTTCATGCTCGCCCGGCTGTTCAGCGGCGGATCGAAGGAATAGGCTGCACAAGCCGAGCCTTCGATGTCCGAAAGCGATCCCTATCGCGGCATGTCCGCCGATGCCAGCGAGCGCTCGCTGATCGACGACCTGCGCCAACTGGCCGACGATGCGCGAACGCTGGCAAAGGCGGAGGCTGCGTACCAGAAGTCGCGCGCCGCCTTCGCCGGCGAGCAGGCGAAATGGATCGCCATCCTGGGCCTGTTCGGCGCGGTGTTGTTCTTCTTCGCCTTGATGGCACTGACAGTGGGGTTGGTGATCGCACTGACCCCAATCCTGACGGCATGGGGCGCTACGGCCTCCGTCTTCGGCGGCCTGCTGCTGGCGGCGGGGCTCTGCGCCCTCCTGGCCGGAAGCCGGCTGAAGCACATGAAGAGCGTCCTGCGCGACGAGGTTGAATGATGGCCGGTCTTGCCCAGCGGGTTCTTAGCGAGCGGAGCCTCCGCAACGCGGCGCGCAGCACTTTCGACCAGCGGCTCGCCCAGGTGCGCCAGGATATCGAGGCGCGCGGCATCGGCGGCCGCATTGCTGACAAGGTGGGCGGAGACGCCCGCGACATGCTCGACGAAGCGGTGGAGGTCGCCGACCAGAACCGCGGCGTCGTGGCCGGAACCATTGTCGCCCTGCTGCTTTGGTTTTTCCGCAACCCGATCATGGCCTGGGCCGAAACCGTCCTGGGCGCCGATTCTGCAGACAAGGATACAGATGATGAGTGAGTCCGACACCAAGCCGCACAATGTCGTCGAACTCCCGCGCAAGGACGAAGCCGAGGGCACCTCGGCCGTGGCCGCCTTCGTTCGCGATCATCCGCTGCTGGTGGTTGCCGGCGGCATCGCGCTGGGTGCGATCGCGGCCAGCTTCCTGCCGCGCGGAACCGGCCGCAAGCTCGTCCGCCGGGCAGCGAACCTGGCGGAGATCGCCGGAACCGCCAGCGCTCTCCTCGGCAGCCAGATGCTCGACAAGGCGCAGTCCGCCGGAGCCGGGATGCGCGAGCAGGGCGGCGCCATGGCGGACCGTCTCGAGCGGCTGGGCGGCGATGCCTCGTCGCGCCTGGGCCAGCTCAGCGAAGCGGCCGGGGCGCGTTTCGAGAAGCTGATCGACCCGGTCGAAAGCGCGGCCAGCATGGTGGCGAAGAAGGCGGCGGAATTGCGGGCGCGGGTCCGCCACTAAGCTCGGCTCTTTCGCATTTGCGAAAGACTATGCTAGAGCGGCGATCCATCCCCAGGAGACGCTTGCCAGATGCAGAAACTCCATCTCGTCATGGGCGGTCGCGTGAGCGATCCCCAAGGTATTGATTTTGTTGATCTCAAGAACCTCGACCTGGTCGGGGTCTTCGGCGACTTCGCCAGCGCGGAGGACGCCTGGCGCGAGAATGCCCGCCGCACGATCGACGATGCCGAGATGAAGTACGTGATTGTGCACCTGCACAGGCTGCTGGAGCCCGAACTGCCGGAGGGTTGAGCCGGAATTGCCAAGGTCGTCCCGGGCTCGACCCGGGATGACGGCAGTCGTCAGATGAACTCGATCTTCTCGACCACATAGAAGCGATCGCCCGAAGGCACGGTCACTTCCACTTCCTCTTCGACCTTTCGCCCGATCAGGGCGCGGCCGAGCGGCGAGTTGTAGCTGATCCGGCCCAGCTTGGCATCGGCCTCGTAGGGGCTGACGATCTGGTAGCGCGACGGCTTCTCGTCCTCGTCGAGCAGGGTAACCGTGGCGCCGAAGATCACCTTGTCGCCCGACAGGGACGCCGGATCGATGATCTGCGCGCGAGTGATCTTGTCCTCGAGATCGCCGATCAGCGCCTCGACCTGGCCCTGGCGTTCCTTGGCGGCATGGTATTCGGCGTTCTCGGAAAGGTCGCCGTGAGCGCGTGCCTCCTCGATCGCCTCGACGATCCGGGGCCGCTCCTCGCGCAGCGCTTTCAGCTCGGCCGTCAGCTTTTCGTAGCCTTCCGCCAGCATCGGCACTTTTTCCACGCTCGCCATACTCGTCACTACCTTCCTGTCGTCCCGGACCAGAGACTAAGCCCCCCTTCCGTCCCTCTGCGGGAACGGACCAGTCGGCTAAATTCCGGGGAGGGGGCTTTCTGATCTAGCTATAATAAGCCTGTAAGGAACGGACATCAAGCTGGCTGCCGCGCAATGCCGCTATCCCCTGAGTCGCCGCCCTGCTGGCCGCGGCCGTGGTGAAATAAGGAACCTTCGCGTTGAGCGCCGATGCGCGGATCGACTGCGAATCCTTGAGGCTCTGCCAGCCCTCGGTGGTATTGAAGATTAGCGCCACTTCGCCGTCGACGATCTTGTCGACGATATGCGGGCGGCCTTCCGCGACCTTGTTGACCAGTTCGACCGGCAAGCCGGCATCGGCGAGGTAGCGCTGGGTCCCGCCGGTCGCGATGACCTTGAAGCCCAGCTCGATGAGCTGGCGCACCGCCGGCACAATCTGCGGCTTGTCGCTATCCTTGACCGAGACGAAGGCGACTCCGCCGTCGGGCAGCCTGGTGCCGGCGCCGAGCTGCGACTTGGCGAAAGCCGTGGCAAAATCGACGTCGATTCCCATCACTTCGCCGGTGGATTTCATCTCCGGGCTGAGGATCGGGTCGACTCCCGGGAAGCGCGCGAAGGGGAACACGGCCTCCTTGACCGCCATGTAGTCGAACTCTCGCTTGAACGGCGGGAATGTGGCCAGCTTCTCGCCCGCCATCACCCGCGCCGCGATCTTCGCCACCGGCTGGCCGATCGCCTTGGCGACGAAAGGCACGGTGCGGCTGGCGCGGGGGTTGACCTCGATCAGGTAGACGTCGTCGTCCTTGACCGCGAACTGCACGTTCATCAGCCCGCGCACGCCGAGCGCCATGGCCAGCGCATCGGCCTGGCGCTCCATCTCGGCGACGATCCCGGCCGGGAGGCTGTAGGGCGGCAGGGTACAGGCGCTGTCGCCGGAATGGATGCCCGCTTCCTCGATGTGCTGCATGACCCCGGCGACCACGACCTGCTCGCCGTCGCAAAGCGCGTCGACGTCGCATTCGATGGCATCGCGCAGGTACTGGTCGATCAGCACCGGGGAATCCCCAGATACCTGCACCGCCGTGGCGATATAGTCATCGAGCTGCGCTTCGCTGTCGACGATTTCCATCGCCCGGCCGCCCAGCACATAGCTGGGCCGCATCAGCACGGGATAGCCGATCCGGTTGGCCACCGCGACCGCCTCGTCGCGGCTGCGGGCGATGCCGTTGAGCGGCTGCTTGAGCTTCAGCTTGTTGACCAGCGCGGCAAACCGCTCGCGGTCTTCGGCCAGGTCGATCGCGTCGGGCGAAGTGCCGAGAATCGGGATGCCCGCATCCTCCAGCGCCAGCGCCAGCTTGAGCGGGGTCTGCCCGCCGAACTGGACGATCACGCCGACCAGTTCGCCCTTCGACTGTTCGACGCGCAGGATTTCCAGCACGTCCTCACCGGTCAGCGGCTCGAAATAGAGGCGGTCGGAGGTGTCATAGTCGGTGCTGACCGTTTCCGGATTGCAGTTGACCATGATCGTTTCATAGCCGGTCTCTTCCAGCGCGAAGCAGGCGTGGCAGCAGCAATAGTCGAACTCGATGCCCTGCCCGATGCGGTTGGGCCCGCTGCCCAGGATCACGACCTTGCGCCGCGCGGTCGGCACGGCCTCGCACTCCTGGTCGTAGCTGCCGTAGAGGTACGGCGTGTGCGACTCGA
>CAUJJI010000137.1 GCA_963205265.1 Pseudomonadota bacterium | reverse complement strand
TCCAGCGTAAAGATCCTCCCCCATAGGGGGAGGGGGACCGCCGGCGCAGCCGGTGGTGGAGGGGTGTCCCCCTCCGATCGAACGCTGACACCCCTCCGTCATTCGCTACGCGAATGCCACCTCCCCCTACGGGGGAGGATCCTTAAGTACCCCCCCGTTCCGGGGAGGTTCTCATGGCCGTTCCTCCCCATTACCGGGGAAGGTCACGGCTCCCCCCATCAAATCCCGAAACGCAGCTTGATGCTGTGATAGCGGTCCTGCAGCATCTGCACCCGTTCGGCCGGCGTCACCATGGCCGTGTCCGGCGGCAGCGCGGCGAGCAGGTCGGCGCGTTTTACCAGGCGGGTGCGGAAGGTTGCCGGGTTCTGGCTCATCAGGTTGCGGTAGCCGAGATTGCCGTCGGAAAAACCCTGTGTATCCAGCCAGTTGTGCACGCCGGGATCGTCATGGGCGATGACGAAGCGCACCACGTCGTCGCCGTCGACTCTGGTCCGCGCCGGCGAATAGCTGGTCTGGCGGTGGAGGAAGTCGAGGCTGCCGCCGAACACGGCGTTCATGCCGAACAGCCAGAAGCCGTCGTGGTTGTCCATCTCGACGATCAGTGCCTCGTCGGGCTGCAGCGACCAGACCATGTTGGCCGCCATGCGCCCGCGCTTGGCGTCGGCGGCGTCGTTGGCGTTCTTGTCGGCGGGAAAGAGGTTGGGCTGGTTCGGATCGCAGACCCCGCCCGAAGTCATCCAGCTGTGCTCGGGCCAGTCGCGCATGAAGCCGTAGACGAATTCGCCGGCCCATTCGAAAGCCTCGACCATCCGCTCGGGGCTGGCCATCGGGCGCGGGGCGTCCATGCCCAGGCGCTCGATGGTCAGCGTCGTGGGCTTCTCGAACCAGGCGTCGAAGGCCTCGCGGATGAACAGCTTGCGCGAGCCCGGCGTGGTCGGCAGCCAGTTCTCCGGCCGTTCCGCCCCGCCGATATAGAGTTCGAAATTGCCGTCGGCATCGGTCCTGATCTGGTGGCCGAAGATGTTGACTTCGGGAATGTCGCCGAAGGGCTCGTGCAGCGGCGGGAAATCGGTACCGGGCATCCGGTCGGGCTTGGGCCCCTGCACGGTCAGGTTGAACCAGCGCGCCGTGCCTTTCCGGCCGGTGATCCGGTAGGCGTGCTCGCCGCTGATCCAGGCCTGGCGATAGGTGAAGTCGGAAACGTCGCCGCCCAGCTTCATCGTCGGCGTGGTGAAGTAATGGATTTGCGGAAAAGCCGGGTCCTTGGTCTCCAGCGCGAGGTCGAAGGCCTGGCCCAGGTTCTGCGTGAGGAAGCGGAACGCATCTGCGCGGTGCAGGGGCGCCGGCGGGTTGGCTTCCTTGAACACCTTGTCGCCCGCTTGCTTGAGCCGGTCGCAGAAGGCGTGCCAGGCGTCGCGCAGCGGCTCGTCGGCGGGTCCGTCGCCATAGGCCATGTTCAGGCTCCCAGTCTGGTCAGCAGGTTGGAGAGATAGTCGGCCGCCCGCCGCGAGGCCGCGCGCGCGCCTTCGGCCTCGATGCGCGGGCCGACCAGCTCGAGATCGAACAGGCCCCGGTAGCCCGCGTCCAGCACGTCGCCGAGCAGCCGCTCAAGCGGCATCGCCCCGTCGCCCGGCACCGCGCGGCAAGGCGTGGTGCGGTCGCCGAGCACATAGTCGCTGACCTGGACCAGCCCGGCCAGCGGCATTGCCCGGCGGAACAGCGCGCGCAGCCCGCCTTCCATCCAGCAGGCGTGCAGTTCGATGCAGACGCCGATCCCCGCGGTCTCGGCCAGGGTGATCGCATCAGCCAGGGTGTGCGCCATGTGGATGTCGACGTTGAGCGCCGAGGCGTTCTCGACCAGCAGGCGGACGCCCTTGGCCTGCGCCGCCTCGCGGCAAGGCGCGAGGAGCGCGGCGAAACGCGCGGCGGCATCTTCCCACGACAGGCGGCCGCGCCCGCCCGAGATGAGGTAGATCGCCGAGGCGCCGAGCGTCGCGGCCATGTCGATCGCCTCGAGGAGCCGGGTTGCCGCCTCGCCGGTATCCGCTTCGAGGTTGGGATGAATGCCGAAGACGTGGTTGACCGTCGCGGCGCGCACGCCGGTCGCGGCAAGCGCGGCGCGGGCAGCCTCGACTTCGCCCGGCTGCGACAGCACGGGTGTGACGAGCGTGGCGTTGCCGACGCCGATCTCGCGGCAAAAGGCGATGAAGTCGGCCGTGGGCTCGGCCAGGAACGCGACCTGGTGGAGGGAGACGCGGGGGTGCATTACATCCTCCCCGGAACGGGGAGGGGGACCGCCGGCGCGAAGCGGCGGGGGTGGAGGGGGCTACCCGCTTGACGTGGCATCGATGAGGAGGGCCCCCTCCACCAAGCTTCGCGTGGTCCCCCTCCCCGTGCCGGGGAGGATATGGTGGGCCCGATCACCCCCTCACCTCCACCTCGACTCCGAACCGCTCGCGGAACGGGCGGAACTCCTCGTTCAGCGCCGCGATGTCGTAGCCGGCGTCGGTCAGCAGGCTTGTCGAATATGCGAACTTGCCGTGCCGATCGCCCTTGTTCTCGGCGAGGTAGCCCCGCATCGCCGCTTCCGCCTGCGGCGTCAGCCTGCGGCCGGTGAATTCATAGTAGCCGCGGATCGTGCCGATCGGGTCGGCGACGAAGTCCTTGTAGCGGACGTGGTGGATCCGCGGGTCGTCGATCAGCGGGTTGGTCATGGTGTTGCCGATGCTCATGCGCACCCGCTCGAGATGCATCTTCGCTTCGGCGACCATGTCGATCGGGCCGACGATCCCTTCCATGATGTCGCGCATCATCGCGGTGGACGAGGCCGCGACCTGCACCGGGTCGCGGTGCAGCCAGACCAGCGTGGCGTCGGGATAGGTCTCGAAGAACTCCTTCAGGCGGAAGCCGTGGAAGCCCTTGAGCACCCAGTATTTCTTCGGCCGTCTGTACTGCAGCGCCTGGAGCATCATCTTGTGGATGCGGTTCTGCGCGGCGGAATCGGTGGGCAGGCCCATCGACAGGTTCTGCATCGGCACGCGCCACCAGGCAGTCGGCGTCATCACCCGGAAGTCGAAGGCCCAGGTGCGCTCGTCCTCGGGCAGGCCGTCGCCGAGCATGTCGTTGTAGGGGTGGCAGTGCAGCCACTTCCACATCTTGGTGTTGATCTCGCGCCATTCGGCATCGGCCAGCGCCATGCGCGGATCGGTGCCCTCGACCGTGCCGGGCGGCGGCGACGGATGCATCACTTCCCAGAAGCGCAGCGCCCGCGCGCCGGGATCCACGCTCATCAGCGCATGCATCAGCGTCGTGCCCGAGCGCGGCTCGCCGGTGGCGAACATCGGGTGGTCGATCACTTCGGCGTCGAGCGGGTAGAGCTTGCGGTCCTCGAAGAACCGCAACCGGTCGGTCAGCAGCCAGTGGATGTTCTCGGCCGCTGCCGCGCGCCCGGCCTCGTCCATCGGGATCGAGTTGATGTGGTTCACCGCCAGGCCCAGGCGGTGCTCGAAGCTGTCGTCGCCCCAGTCCGACAGCCCGGTCTCGGCCTTCGCCCGCGCCAGCAGCGCCGCGGGGTCGAGCTTGCCTTCGACGATCGTCGCCACCATCACACGCCCTTGCAGAGCAGGGCGATCTCGTCCTCGGTCTCGCGGACCTTGAGCGCCGAAGTCGCGGCGAAGCGGGCGCCGCCCATGCTGCCATATTCCATCAGCTTGTAGACGGTGACGCCGGCGTCGATGAAGCCCTTGATCTTGGCGGCGACCTGCTTGGGCGTGCCGACCGGGAAGATGTCGCGGATCGCCTGGGTGTCGAGCTCCTTGCAGAACTGGATCATCCGCTCGCGGGTGAGCACGGCCGGGTTGAGGTCGTGGATCCCGCGCCACTCGGGGCCCATCGGGTGCTGGTGGCCGAACTGGCGCAGGTCTTCGGCGGTCTGCATCAGGACGATCGACTTGACCATCGGCTGCTCGAGCATGTCGGCCACTTCGCCTTCGTCGCCGATCAGGCAGATCTGGGTGAGGGCGGGGGTGAAGTGCGACATGTCGCGGCCCACGGCGTCGCCGGCGTCCATGATGACCTTGAGCTTGGCGGCGAAATCCTCGGGCGTATAGGTGCCGGCCGGCCACCAGCCGTCGGCCTCGCGCCCGGTGAAGCCGAGCATCCGCGGCCCGACCGCGCCGGTCCAGATCTGCGGCGGCTTGCCGTTGTAGAACTCGGTGTCGAGCCGCGCGTGCTCGAGCTTGTAGAACTGGCCGTCGAAGTCGACGAGGCCGTCGCTGTGCCACAGCAGCTTGATGACCTTGATCGCTTCCTCGAAGCGGCTGACCGGCTTGGCGAAGTCGAAGCCGTAGGGCACCGTGTTCTCCAGCTCGCCCGAGCCGAGGCCGAGGATGAAGCGGCCTTTCGAAAGGTGGTCGATGGTCAGCGCGGTCTGCGCCAGCATCGCCGGGTGGCGGCGGATGGTGTCGACCACGGTCATCGCGATCGGCACGTTCTTGGTGAGGACGGCGGCGGCCGCGGCGACGGCGAGGCCGTCGAGATGCCGGTGCGGGCTGGGGGACGACTTGGCGAGGTCGGTGAATTCCGGCGTCCAGATCGAATCGGGCCAGAAGCTGACGTAGTGATCGGGAATCCAGATCGAGTGATAGCGGCCCGAATCGTATTCGCCGACCATGTCGATGCCGAGCGGCAGGGTGCTGCGCAGGAATGCGGCTGGCTGTACCATTGTCTAAGTCTCTCCCTTTGATGCGCATTAGTGAGACAGAGTAGATCGGGACGCAACGGGGAATGTGTATCCATGTTGCTCGCCTCGCAGGGGAGGATCTTTTGCATCTTGGTCTTGCATCTCCTGCCGCGATTGCCCCACACCGTTCGCACGACAAAGGGGAGAGGGCGAGATGACACGCCGCGCGAAGCTGCTGCTCACGGCCGTCGCACTGGCCACGGGGACGACGGCGCAGGCCCAGTCCGCGCGGACCGTGCTGCCGATCCCGCCGGCACCGTTCGACGGGACCATTGCCGAGAACGTGGTCGACGCGAAGCCGGCCACGCCGCGGCCGCTGCGCCCGCCGCAGGGCGCGCCCAATGTCCTGCTGTTCATGAGCGACGACACCGGCTTCGCCATGACCAGCGCTTTCGGCGGGCCGGTGCCGACGCCCAATCTCGAGCGGCTGGCGGCGCAGGGGCAGCGCTACATCCGCTTCCACACCACCGCGATCTGCTCGCCCTCGCGCGCGGCGCTCCTGACCGGGCGCAACCATCACAATGCCGGCGTCGGCTATCTCAGCGACTTCTCGCTGGGCTATCCCGGCTACACCGGCCGCATCTCGCCCGAGACGGCGACGATCGCCCAGGTGCTGCGGCTCAACGGCTACAACACCGCCATGTTCGGCAAGCACCACAACGTGCCGAGCCACGAGCGCAGCGAGGCCGGGCCGTTCGACAGCTGGCCGACCGGGCTCGGCTTCGAATATTTCTTCGGCTTCCCTTACGGCGACAGCGACCAGTTCTCGCCGGTGCTCTATCGCGGGACCAGCCGGGTCGATCCCGACGAGGGCCGCGGCCGGATGGTCGACCGGCGGCTGGCCGACGATCTCATCGGCTGGGTCCACAACCAGAAGGCGGCGGCGCCCGACAAGCCGTTCCTGGTCTATCTCGCGCCCGGTTCCACCCATGCCCCGCACCAGGCGCCGCCCGACTATATCGCCAGCTTCAAGGGCAGGTTCGACCAGGGCTGGGACAGGATCCGCGAGGAGACTTTCCGCCGGCAGCTGGCCATGGGCATCGTCCCCCGCGGCACGAAGCTCACCCCGCGGCCGGACGGCATTCCCGCCTGGGATTCGCTGACGCCCGGGCAGAAGGCCTTCGCCGCGCGGGCGATGGAAGTCGCCGCCGCCCAGCTCGCCTTCCAGGACGAGCAGATCGGCCGCGTGCTCGACGAGCTGCAGCGGATGGGCGAGCTCGACAACACCCTGGTGGCGATGATCCAGGGCGACAACGGCGCCAGCGCCGAGGCCGGCCCGAAAGGCACGATCAACGAGCTGCGCTCGATGGCCCGGCACGACGAGGACCCGGCCTGGCTGGAAGCCAATGTCGATCGCCTGGGCGGGCCGATGACTTACCAGAACTACCCGGCCGGCTGGACCTGGGCGATGAACACGCCGCTGCGCTGGACCAAGCAGTTCGCCTCGATGCTCGGCGGCATCCGCAACGGCATGATCCTGTCCTGGCCCGGCCATGTCGCAAAGCCCGGTGCGATCTGCGCCGAGTTCGGCCACCTCGTCGACATCGTCCCGACCGTGCTGGAGGCGACGCGGCTGCCGGCACCCGGCAGCGTCCACGGCGTGGCGCAGAAGCCGATGGACGGCGTCAGCCTGCTGCCCAGCCTGGCGAAATGCGACGCCGCGCGGCCGCGCACGCAATATTTCGAGATCGGCGGCAAGGTCGGCCTCTATCACGACGGCTGGTTCCTCAGCGGCGAGGACGGCCGCGCCTCGTGGGAACAGGTGCCGCCCGCCGGCACCCGGCCGCAGCTGCAGTGGACGCTCTACGACCTGTCCACCGACTTCTCGCAAGCGACCGACCTTGCCGCCAGGCAGCCGGCGCGGCTCAAGGCGATGCAGGCGCTGTGGCAGGAGGAGGCGCGCCGCAACAACGTCTTCCCGCTCGACCATCGCTTCGCCATCGCGCGCAGCGCCGACCAGATGCGCGGATCGGGGCGCAAGCATTTCGACTTCTGGGGCAAGGACGTCAGCTTGCCGGTCAACAGCGAACCGATGCTGGTCGCGCGCAGCTTTACGCTGAATGCCGACCTCGTGCTCGACAAGGCCGACGCCTCGGGCGTGGTCATGGCGCTGGGCAGCCGCTTCGGCGGCTGGAGCCTGTTCCTCGACCAGGGCAGGCCGGCTTTCGTCTTCGCCCGATCGACCGACCCGAAGGAGATCGTCACGCTGCGGACCGAAAGGCCCTTGCCGCAGGGCAAGGCAAGCCTGCGCATGCGCTTCGACGTGCCGGTGCCCGGCCGGGCGGCGGACGTCGTCCTGAGCGCCGGCGGCGAAGAGCTCGGCCGCGTCCACTTGCCGACCAGCATCGTCTTCCCGGCGGGCGGCGGCGAGCTGCTGGAAGTCGGCCGCGACCTCGGCGTGCCGGTGACGGACTACCGCACCCCATACGGCCGGATCGAAGGCGAGGTGCCGCATCTCACCATCGACTTCGATTGAGCCGCAGCGAATTATAACGCCTGTTCAGCACCGGGATTGACTCCGCCGCCGCGGCGGGACAACGAAGCCGGCTTGAGGCCGCCGTATACATTACGGGCCGGACGAGGGAGACACATGAGCAAGCCACTTTCCGGAAAAGTCGCGCTGGTGACCGGCGCATCCTCGGGCATCGGCGAGGCGACCGCTTTCGAGCTGGCCCGGGCCGGCGCCACCGTCGCGCTCGCCGCCCGCCGTGCCGACCGGCTTGCCGGGCTGGTGGCCCGCATCGAGGAGATCGGCGGCAAGGCGCTGGCGCTGGCGGGCGACATGACGGTCGAGGCAGAGGCGATCAAGGCGGTCGAGGATACGGTCGCGCAGCTCGGCCGCATCGACATCCTGATCAATTCCGCGGGCGTCATGCAGGCCGGCGGGATCGAGGGGATCGACCTCGACGAATACCGCCGGGTCTTCGACATCAACGTCTTCGCGACGGTCTATTGCTCGGCGGCCGCCGTTCCGCACATGCTGAAGCAGGGCGTCGGCGACATCATCAACATCACTTCGCTGGCCGGGCGCAAGGGCGGGCCCGAGACCAACGCCTATTCGGCCAGCAAGCACGCCGCCAACTCGCTGACCGACGCGATGCGCCAGGAACTGGGCAACCGCAACATCCGCGTCGCCATCCTGATGCCCGGCGCGACCAGCACCGAAGTGGGCGACAGCATCAGCAATCCCAACTGGCGCAAGGCGATCCAGGCGCACGTCAGCAAGGAAGGCGCGGTGCAGCCTTCGGAAATCGGCGAGACCATCGTCTTCATGCTGGCGATGCCGCGGCACGTGAACATCTCGGAAATCTCGATCCGCCCGACGATCGACACCACCGCCTGAACCAACGCAAAGGGAGAGATTCAATGGCTGGACGGCTTCAAGGAAAAATCGCCGTGATCACCGGCGCCGGCTCGGGCATGGGCCGGGCGATGGCCGAGATCTTCTCGGCCGAGGGCGCGCAGCTGGTGCTCGCCGACATCAGCGGCAAGCAGGATGACGTCGCCGCCGCGATCAACGCCGCGGCGAGCGGCAGCGGCGCCAACGCGGTGCGGGCCGTGCCGGTCCACTGCGACGTCTCCAGCGAGGAAGACGTCCGGAACATGATCGCCACGGCCGAGCGCGAATTCGGCCGGCTCGACGTGCTGTGCAACAACGCCGGCTTCGGCGGCCCGATGGCGCCGCTGCACGAGCAGACGGTGGAGACCTGGGACAAGGTCCACGCCACCAACATCAAGGGCGCCTTCCTCGGCATGAAGTACGGCATCGCCTCGATGCTCAAGTCGGGCGGCGGCGCGATCGTCAACACGACTTCCGCCTCGGGCGTGATCGGCTGGAAGCACCACAGCGTCTACGGCGCGGCCAAGGCCGGGGTGAACCAGCTGACCAAGGCGGCGGCGCTCGACTATTCGGACAAGAACATCCGCATCAACGCCATTGCGCCGGGCACGATGTGGACCGGCCTCGTCGAAGCGTCGCAAAAGTTCGCCGAGCCGCCGGCCGACTTCCCGCGCCTTGCCGGGATCCCCATGGCCCGCTGGGGCCTGGCGAGGGACATCGCCAATGCCGCGCTCTACCTCGCCAGCGACGAGGCGGCCTATGTCACCGGGGTGATCCTGCCGGTCGACGGCGGCTACAGCATCGGCTTCTCGGGCATGGGCGCCGAGCGGCCCGGCATCGCTTCGGTCAATACCGACGGCACCTGAAACCGGCCGCAACGCGACGGGACGAAAAAAGTTCGCGGCAGACGAAAATTTTTTTGCGGGTTTGCCGACCGGTCTCCGTCTTCCTGATTGAAGGCAGGGGTTCAGCCAGGATTACCGGATACTTTTGCTGTTTTTGCCTGGACAGCAGACTTCCTGGTTCGAACCCCTCCCTTCGTGCTTTCCCATCCTCACTCGCGCATCAGCGCCCGCGCCTGGCGAAGGCAGCGGCCCAGCCTTTCGTGCGGGCCGATCCCCGCTTCGGCTTCCGAGCGGATGGGAACTTCCAGCCCGACGACGACGCCCGGCGGCACATGCTGCAGGAACCGGCGCAGCGGCAGGTCGCCGTCGCCCGGGGCGCGGCGCTCGTAGAGGGCTTCCTCCATGTAATCGTCGATCAGCGCCGGCATCGGCACGTCGCAAAGCTGCACGTGACCGATCACGGCCGGGTCGAGCGCGGCGAAATCCGCGACGGTGCTGCCGAAGCGGAAGAAGTGCATGGTGTCGACCAGCAGCCGGAAGGCGGGGTGATCGACCGCGGCCAGCGCCGCCCTGGCCTTGTCGAGCCGGCGCAGCACGCCGGCGCCGACTTCGGTGGTGGTCGCGATGCCGCGCTCCCAGGCCAGTTCCGCAAGCTGCGCGAACTGGGCGTGCGTGCGCGCCATGTCGCGTTCCAGGCTTACCGCGCAGATGCTCCGCACGCCGAGCCGCGCCGCCATGTCGAGGTCGCCGGCATAGTCGGCGGCCGAGACTTGCGGCGTGATCGCAAAGCCTTCGAGCAGGCCGATGGTCACGCCGCGGTCGGCCAGGGCCCGCGCCATCTCGCCCTGCAGCGCGGCGTCGTTGCGGAACGGCCGGTCGGGATAGATCGGCAGGCGGTTGGCCGATCCGCCGAGGTTCAGCGTGACATGGGCACAGCCGAGATCGGCGGCGAGCCCGATGAAGGCGACCGGATCGAGGCCGAACACGCTCAGGCATTCCAGGCCGAGCGGATTCACGCGGTCGGCGCATCGGCGACGAGCACCGATACCCTATCCAGCCGTGCCGCTGCCGCTTCCAAGCCACCTCTCCTGCCGCCCTGCCCGATGATTGGCCATCGCCGCTTCCCCCGTCAATGGCAGGCGGCGAAGCTCAGCGGGCGAGGGCCGCGAGGTAGAGATAGGTCGGATCGAACTCGGCGAAGGCCCTGAGCCGTTCCATGTCGTAGATCCGGACCTTGCCGTTGCGGAAATGGGCTAGGCCCCGCTCGCGCAGTTCCCTGAGGACGCGGTTGGTGTGGACCACGGTCAGCCCCAGGCATTCGCCGAACTCGGTCTGGTTCATCGGCAGGTCGAACCGGCCTTCGCCGATCAGGCCGACGATCTGCAGCCGGGTGTAAAGCTCGCACAGCAGGTGGGCCGCTTTCGACGGGCCGGTGCGCTGGCCGAGCGACAGCTCCCACTCGCGGTGGATCGCCGCGTCGAGATTGGTGGAAAACCACAGCAGCCGGGTCAGGTGCGGGCGTTCCTCGGTTATGCGGGTCAGGCGGTCGTGCGGGAACAGGGCGATGCGGCAGGGAGCGAGCGACATCACGTCGTGATCGAGATGCTTGAGCGTGAAGCCGTGCAGGTCGAGGAAGTCGCCGGCGACATGCAGCGCGGTGATCTGGCGCCTGCCGCTGCGCAGGTCCTTGAAGCGGCACATCAGCCCTTCGACCAGCAGCATCGATCGGTTCAGCGTCTCGCCGCGCTTGACCACGGTCTTGCGTGCCGGAATGTCCTCGACCTCGCCCATGGCGCCGAGCAGGGCTTCCTCTTCCTCGGGAGCGACCGCGTCGCGGGCACGGAGCTTGAGCAGCAGCTTCTCGATCAAGGCAGCGTCAGATCGAAGGCTTCGATGAAATCCACCGAGATCAGCAGATTGTCAGCCGCATCCTTCACGTCGATCCGTCCCTTGAGGTCGATCACGCCTCTTCGTGCATCTTCCGAAACCATCGACCGCACGCTGTCCACCGCGAGGCGGCTGGCGGCGGACTGGTCCGCGAGATCGGTTCCGGACTCGTCCGGGATATCGCCGTGCCCGTTGTGTACGTGGAAGAAAAAGCGCGGCATCGGCGACCAGTCGTGATGGGAACCGATCGGAAAACGCCAGAAGTCCCAATAGGTTCCGGGATCGGCCCGAGAATGGCCGCCGTTTAATCTTTGTTCCGTCATAACAAATTTTAATGTCGCGGCCGGGCTGGCGAACTACGCGAGCCTCCCTGAGGCAGATGACGAGGCGAGATGAACGATCGGACGAACGGACTGCTTGCCGGACTGCGCGTGCTGGTTGTCGAGGATGAACATCTCGTTGCCCTGGCGCTCGCCGACGATCTCGAGGATGCAGGCGCCGTCGTCGTCGGACCGGCCTTTTCGCTCGAAGCCGCGCAGGAATGGGTCGTGCGGGGAGGGTTCGACGCGGCGGTGCTCGACATCAGGCTGCAGTCGCAGCTGATCTTCCCGGTCGCACGCATGCTGGTGGAGCGGGCAGTGCCGTTCCTCTTCACCACCGGCTTCGACGGGGGGATCGTCCCGGCCGAATATGCCCATGTGCCGAAATGCGAAAAGCCGGTGAACCCGCTTACCGTGATCGAGACGCTGGCGCGGCTGGCGAGAGGGGCCGCCTGACCGGCGGACCCGGCCTCCCCGAGCCCGCCGCATCGTTCGCTGCCCCGGCTTCCACGTCGAGGTCCGGCCGCCGCAGCAGCCGCCAGACCGCCAGCAGCAGCAACCCATGCGTCAGCGCGAGGGAGAAGTAGTCGATCATGCCGACTGCCTAGCATGGCGCGGTTGCCGTGGAGTTAAGCGGGCTCCGGCGCCGGCAGCGGGGCGGCGGCGATGAATTCCTCGATCGCCGTCCAGGGATCGTCCCGGAAGCTCAGCCTGCCGGCCGGCAGTCGCTCGCACCAGGCCGGGCGCGGCGACGGCGGCAGCACCAGCTTGCCGCGCACGTTCGGACCGAGCCAGGCGATCGCTTCGGCCTCGTCGAGCGCGTCGGCGGCGACGACGGCCATGTCGCAGCGCGGCATCGGCAGGCCGCGGGCGACGACGTCCCGCGGCGTCAGGTGTATGACTGCCGCCGCGATCGCCGGGTCGGCGAACAGGGCGGTGGCGGCGGCATGGCCGTCCTCCTGCGCCGGGGCGACCCGCGCGCCGTTCAGCCAGACGCCGGCGGCCGATGCGGCGCCGACCGTCGCCTCCGGCCGCGCGCATGCCGCCAGCCGGAGGTGGGGCTCGCGCGCGAGATAGACGGCGATGGGAACGGTATGCCGCTCGCCCACCGTCCGCCGCAGGATATGGTCGTAGATTCGCGGCGAGCCGGTCTGGCTGATCTGCGGCTGGCCGTTGATTTCGCAGATCAGCGCGCCGCTATCCAGCCAGGAGCGGGCGATGTCGGGTATGATCAGGTCCACGCCCGCCAGGTCGAGCCGGATCGCCGCGGCCGCGCGCACGGCGAGGGCCAGGTTGTCGGGATGCACTGCGTCGAGCGGAACGCTGTAGGGCTCGCCGCCCGACGAGACGTTGGCCCGCCGCCGGAGCATCACGAAGCGGCCCTCGGCGACGACGTCGCCCGCACCCAGCCCCTGCTCGCGCGCAAGCGCCAGGGCCTCGTCGTCGAGCGCGAGCGGCTTCATGCCGAAGTCGCGCGCGCGGCGCCGGCTCTCGGGCCGGGCGGCCTGCCGGGCGACGAGCTCTGCCAGGCTGTGGCGCCCGTCGCCGGTCACGCCGCCGGGCCGGCGGCCGATCACTTGCAGCACTTCGCCGTCGAGCACGGTCAGGCGGAAGTCGAGGCCTGCGAAATGCCTTTCGACCAGGATGTGCGGCGACAGCTTGCGGGCCTCGGCGAAGGCTGCGCGCAGATCGCTCTCGCCGACGAGCCCGGCGGCGACGCCGCGGCCCTGGTCGTGATTGTTGGGCTTGACCACCACCGGATAGCCCAGGCGCGCGGCGGCGGCGACGGCATCGGCCTCGTTCTCGACCAGCTCGTGGTCGGGTGCCGGCAGCCCGGCCCGGCGCAGCAGGATCGCCGTCGCCAGCTTGTTCGCGGCAACCCTGACGCCGATGACGCCGGTCGTGTCGATGAAGCTGCTGTTCAGCAGTCGGCTGCCTTGCCCGATGCCGAACTGGTACAGTGTCTGGGTGATCTCGCTGACCGGAATCTCCAGCCGTTCGGCGGCCTGCAGGGCGCGGAACACGTTGGCAGGGGCATGATGGGGTGCGAACCCGTCGGACAGGCGCCGGCGCACTTCCTCGGCGATCCGGCCGTCCGCCTCCGCCAGCCTGCCGTGGGCGAGGTAATGGCGCAGCGACAGGCCGATCCAGCGCAGCGCCCCTTCCGCCGCGGACCGGCTCGCATAGGGGATATAGGCCCGGATCCGGTCGCGATCGCCGGCATCGGCCGGCGGCTCGATCGCGAAGCGGTGGGAGACCGGCACGCCGAATCGGCGCTGGATCGCACCGGCCCAGTGGATCGCCCGGGCAGCCAGCGCGTCCTCGGCGCGGGGGTAGGACGCGGGCACGGGCGCCGCGTCCTCGATGAAATCGGCCATCGCCGCGTCGAGCGGCGCGAAATCGAAACCGACCGCAAGCCGCACGCGCAGGGTGGCGACGATGGCGGACTGGGTCAGGCCGAATACCGGCCCGTCGAGCGCCCGCCAGTCAGGATCTATCGTAAACTGCCCCGCTGCCTCGCTCATGCGGCGGGGCGGGACCGGAAGCTCCGCCGCGGCCGGGCGATCACGTCTTCGTCGACCGGGAACAGGAAGCCGTCCGCCGCCGGCGACACGTAGGCGGCCATCGCCGAGACCAGGCTGAAGCCATCCAGCGCGTCGAAGGTGTGCGGCGTCCAGGCCGGCCAGAAGATGATGTCCCCGGCCTCGACCGGGCAATCGAGCATGACCGCGCCGTCGCCCTCGCCGGCGAGAACGTGGAACACCGCCGCGCCGGAAGTGATGACCGCGATCCGTCCCGAATCGTGCTGGTGCAGCGGGCGGTTGAGCGACAGCAGGCCGACCGACTGCGGCGCTTCGGCCGGCGCCTCGATATAGACGGCTCCGGGGCGGCCGGCCTTGCCGATCAGGAAATTGCTGCGGAAACCGAGATCCGGGGCGTCGTGGGCATAGCCGGCATCGCTCCAGGCGGCAGTCGCCTGCCGTTTCAGCCAGTCGGCGGCGGCGGGCGCGCGCAGGACGAATTCCATGGCCTGCCAGCGCGCATTGACGGCGGCTTCGAATTCTTCCACCGACATGCCTTCCGACAGAATGGCCTGGAAGAATGCCATGGCCCAGTCGTCCACGCTGTCGGTCGCGCCGGGATCGGATAGATGGTCGATCATTCGCCGGCACATGTAGTCAAATCTTTCCGGAAAGTGAACTGCAACAAATGGACGCCAGGGCTGAGTGGAATCCGCGGCAGATCCTGCCGCCGGGCCTGCCGGCGCCGATCGATCCCGATCGCGGCGGCTACACCGTGACCATGCGCGAGAGCGCCGGGGCCGAAGAAGCTCTGGCGCTCCTGGGGACGGAAGCGCCGGCCGGCAAGCGCGTCCATGTCGGCTGGGGCAGCTTCCGCAATCTCGACATCGCCGCCGCCCGCCGCTCTGCCGCGGCGGTGCTGCTCGACATCAATCGCCACCAGTTCCGCGTGTGGGAAGCCGTGCGCGCTGCCTTGCTGGACGAGGCCTGCACCGATGCCGAGAGCTTCGTCGAGATCGTCGCACCTTTGCTGCCGCACCGGCCGCGGCTGCGCCAGTTCGTTCCGGACACCAAGGCGTGGCTGCTGGGCGACCTCGACCGCGCGGGAAGCTGGCTGAACCGGCACGAGGTTGAGCGATTCGCCTGGATTCGCGGGCTATTCCGCGACGATCTGGTCGCGACCGGCTGCATCGACCTGCGCGCCGCGCCGGATGCGGATCTCTTCGCCGCGATGGCCCGGCGGATCGACCGCGCGGCGGCAGAGCAGCAGGTGCGGTTCGATACGCTCTACGTCTCGAACCTGCCGTGGATGCTGGCGCAGCGCGAGGGCTTCTTCGGCGAGAGCCATGCCGACTTCGCGCCGGCCGGCGAAGGGAAAGTCGTCGACCTCGTCCACCGCAACCTCGGCCTGCTGGCGCCGCGGTTCCGGCACGTGGTGTCCGCCGCCCACCTGGCGCAAAGCGCGCGCCCCGACGACCTGCAGTGGCACACCGAAGTGCTCGATCCGGCCAGCTTCCTGGGCGATGCCTACTGGGCCAGGCTGGAGCCGGTGAGCGGGGCGTTCAGGAGCCTGCGCTAGCGATCGGCCTTACCGGAGCGGCCGGGTCACGCGTCCAGATCGGGCATCGCCGGCATCGGCTTCAGCGCCTCGTCGATCCACAGGAACTCGGTATAGTGGCCGAGCCGCTTGCGGGTATCGACGTAGCAGAAGCAGACCTTGTCTTCGGGCGTGGGCTCGGCCGGGCAGAGGAAGGCGAATTCGTCGCCGCTGGCGCGGACCTCGTCGAGCAGGGCCAGCCAGTTGTCGAAGCCGCCGCGCACGGCGATGGCGATGTGATGGAAATTGAGGATGTGGCCGGAAAGGTCGACCTCGTCGGTATAGACCTCGATCGCTCCCGCGACCGGCTGGATGATCTCGAACTGGTTGCGGCCGATGTTGGCCATGGCGGCGCGGATCTTGAGCGGGCGCAGCTTGCCGAAGGAGAGGACTTCGATTTCCGCGTCGGTCGTGCTGAACCCGGTGACGCCCAGCGCCTCGCGGGCATGCGCCATCGCGGCGTCGAGATCGCGGGTGATGTAGCTCATCTGGAACAGTTCGCCGTAGCGCGCGGCAATCGACATTCTGGCCTCTCCTCTTCGCCACGAGCCCTATTGAAGCTCGGGAGCTTACGGCTCATGGATCCGGTCACAAGGGATTGCAAGCAAGCCGCCGGTTCTGGCAGTCTCTGGCAAACAGGAGAGGACGCCCATGGATCTGGCCCAGGCCAAGCACGCATTCATCACCGGTGGAGCCAGCGGGCTCGGCCTCGGCATCGCCGATGCGCTGGCGGCGCGCGGCGTGCCCGTGACCATCGCCGACATCGATGCCGAGGCACTGGCCAGAGTCACCGGCAGCCGCGGCAACATTTTCCGCGGCGTGGTGCTCGACACGCGCGACCGCGAGGGCTGGCAGAAGGCCAAGGCCGAGGCCGAAGCAGTGTTCGGCCCGGTCGACATCCTGGTCAACAACGCCGGCATCGCCCCCAACGGCAAGCCTTTCGCCGACATGGCGGCTGACAGCTTCGACCGCATCCTCGCGATCAACCTCGTCGGCATCTACAACGGCGTCCTGGCATTCGCGGCGGAGATGCGCGAGCGCGGCCGCGGGCACATCGTCAACACCTCCTCGCAGGCCGGGCTGATGACCACGGTGCCCGGGGTCGGTGCCTATTCGGTGGCGAAATTCGGCGTGACCGCGCTCAGCGAGCAGCTGCGCACCGAGATGGAGCCGCACGGGGTCGGCGTCACTGCGCTGTTCCCCGGCTTCGTCCAGACCAACCTCGGCCAGAACACGGTCAAGATCGGCGGCGACATCCGCCAGTACAGCGACGTGGTGATGACTTCGGACGTCACACCGGCACATGTCGGCGCCATGGTGGTCGAGGCGATCGAGCGCAACGATCCCTACATCGTCACCCACAAGGGCGTCTGGCGCGGCATCGAGAAGCGCTTCAATGCGCTCAAGGCCGCCTGCGACTTCCGCGACGGGGCCTGAGCGATGGACCTGGGCGAAGCCCGCCATGCTTTCGTCAGCGGCGGTGCCAGCGGCATAGGGCTGGCCATTGCCGACGCGCTGGCGGCGCGCGGCCTGCGCGTGACGATCGCCGATCTCAACGACGAGGCGCTGGCAGCAGTGCTCGCAGAGAGGGGCGCGCATTTTCGCGGCGTGCGGCTCGACGTGCGCGACCGAGCCGGCTGGCAGCGTGCCAAGGCGGAGGCCGAGGCGGCTTTCGGCCCGGTCGACATCCTGGTGAACAACGCCGGCATCGCTTCCGACGGCAAGACCCTGGCCGACATGCCGCCCGAATCGTTCGACCGGGTCATCGCCATCAACCTGACCGGGGTGTTCAACGGCGTCTCGACTTTCGCCGCCGGTCTGCGCGACCGTGGCCGCGGGCACATCGTCAACACCGCCTCGATGTCGGGCATGGTCGCCGACCTGCCCGGTCTCGGCAGCTACAGCCCGTCGAAATTCGGCGTCGTGGCGATGAGCGAGACGCTGCGGCTGGAAATGGCGCCGCACGGCGTCGGCGTATCGGTGCTGTGCCCGAGCTACGTCGCCACCAACCTGATGGCCAACACGCTGCGCGCCGGCGGCCAGCTCAGCGATCCGTCCGCCTCGCTGCTCGCCGCGCCGATGAAGCCGCCCGAAGTCGGCGAGATGGTGGCACGGGCGATCGAGGAAGGCCGGTTCTACATCTTCACCCATGCCAGCCGGCGCGAAGCAGTGGAGGAACGCCATGCCGCGATCGTCGCCGACTTCGAACGCATGTAAGCGCCGCCGGCGGGCTTGCCTGCTGCTCGGCGCTCTGCTCTCACTGGCGGGAGTGGAAGGGGCAACGGCGATGGCGGAGGAACCGGCGAAATCTCTGGAAGAGCGGATCGACCGCGCGGAATCGCGGACCGCGATCGCCGACCTGGTCCACGCCTATGCTCGCCACATCCGCCATGACGAGCCCGACCAGGTCGCCGCGCTGTTCACGCCCGACGGCTGGTTCGAAATCCGCGACGGCCATCCCGACCGGCCGGACTATACGGTGCGCGAACGGCTCGGCAGCCCGGCGCAGATCGATGCGCACCTCGCGCCCAACAAGGGCAAGCCGCATCCGATTCCGCTGATCCACAACCTGACGGTGACGGTGGACGGCGATACCGGGACCGCCAACAGCGTGATGGAGGCGCAGATCTACGGTTCCGCGCACAAGGTGATCGGCGAGTACCGCGACACCTTCCGGCGCCTCGATGGCCGCTGGTACTTCGCCTCGCGCACCTACACGATCTTCAAGGGCGGGTCCTCGCTGTAGGGAGATCCTCCCCGGCAGGGGGGAGGGGGACCGCGCCGCGCAGCGGCGTGGTGGAGGGGTGTCACCCTCCGATCAAACGGTTACACCCCTCCGTCAGCCGCTTCGCGTCTGCCACCTCCCCTTCCAGGGAGGACCGATCTCGTTGCTCAGCCGCGTTCCTCGACCTTGACGTTGCCGAACATCATCCCTTCCGACGGCCCCTTGAGGACGTCGATCGGGAACACCGGCTCCACCGCGCTGACCGCGTCGAGGCGGGCGAGCTGGTCGGCCGACAGCTCGACCGCCAGGGCGCCGAGATTGTCCTCGAGCTGCGCCGGAGTGCGCACGCCGACCACCGGCGAGCAGACCGCCGGGTTCGCCAGCGTCCAGGCCACGGCGACCTGCGCCGGGGTGCAGCCGGATTCCTTGGCGACCGCGACCACGACGTCGGCGATGTCGAGATTGCGCTCGGTCAGCTTGCCGGTCAGCGCATTGATCGCCTTGCGCGAGCTGATGTCGTTGATGTCGCCGGGGACCAGGTCGTCGCGGGTGTACTTGCCGGTGAGCACGCCCTGGCCCAGCGGCGCCCAGGGCGAGACGCCGAGGCCCATTTCCCTGGCCATCGGGATCATCTCGCGCTCGACCGTGCGCTCGACGAGGCTGTAGCTGATCTGCAGCGCACAGAACTGCGTCCAGCCGCGCAGGTCGGCGATGGCCTGCATCCGCGAGGCCTGCCAGGCCGGGGTGTCCGACAGGCCGATGTAGAGCACCTTGCCCGAGCGCACGAGGTCGTCGAAGCTGCGCAGGATCTCGTCGACCGGGGTGCGGAAGTCCCACATGTGGAGGTAGAGCAGGTCGATGTAGTCGGTCTGCATCCGGCGCAGGCTGTCCTCGACCGAGCGGACCATGTTCTTGCGATGGTTGCCCGAGGCATTGGGATTGCCGGGCTCGGTGGTCAGCGAGTACTTGGTCGAGATGACCATGCGGTCGCGCCGGCCCTTGACCAGTTCGCCGAGCAGCGCTTCCGATCCGCCGAAGCCGCCGTAGAAGTCGGCAGTGTCGATGAAATTGCCGCCGCGGTCGATGTAGGTGTCGACCAACTGGCGGGCTTCCTCGTCGCTGCTGCCCCAGCTGCCGCCGCCGACGCGGAATGTCATGGTGCCCAGCGCCAGCGGCGAGACCCTGAGGCCCGAGCGCCCGAGCAGGCGATAGTCGTCGAGTTGCAGCGCCATTCTTACTCTCCCTTTGCTTTGCCTGCCGTCCTGTCGCGGGCGAAGCCGCCTGTCGACATGCGGCCGAACTGTCTTGCCATCTCGGACAAGTCGGACTGCCCGAGCCCGGCCCCGTCGCGCTCGCCGAAGTGCTGGTCGAGGGCGATGGCGAAAGTCATGCCGAAGATCGCCAGCCCGACGAAGTCGAGGTCCAGCCCGTCGCGGGTCAGCCCCTCCAGGATTTCGCCGCGCGCGCGGATCAGCGGCGCAAGATGCTCGCGATAGAGCTCGCGCCCGAGGTCCGGGTCGCTGAACAGGGCGGCCGTGAGCAGCGGGAAGATCGCGACCATGTCGGCGAGGTGGCGGGTAGCCGACTCGCGCGCGAGATCGGCAAGCTCGTCGGGCGAGGAGGCGACCTCGTAAGTCTCGCGCCGGTCGTGCATGCCGCGCATCGCGTCGATCAGCGGCTGCACCACGGCTTCCTGGAACAGCGCTTCCTTCGAGGCGAAGTGTTCGAAGATCGTCGCCTGGTTGACTGCGGCGGCAGCGGCAATGTCACGCGTGCGCGCGCCCTTGAGATTGGAGCGGGAGAAGACCTCCTGCGCGGCGGCGATGATCGACTTGCGGCGCTCGGCAGCGGGAAGGTAGGCGCGGCGGGTGCGGGCGGCGGCGGCCTTGGGGGCTTTCTTCGCTGAGTCCACCTGGCTTGCCACTCCCTCTGTCCCGTACCCGTCGTCCCGGGCCGCGTCTTCACTTGCCCGACGGGCCTAGCACAGGCTCTCGAAGCAACACAACCAACCAATTGATTGATTTCAAGCGGGCGAGCGTCCATGCTGCGAATCGAGCCGGCGCCAGACCCGGCCGAGAAGCAATGGAGAGAGTCGGCATGGCGACCACTGCACCACCCAGGGACAATACCGTCGAGCGCGAGGCCGAGCGGTGGATGAACGATCCCTACGAACATTTCGGCTACCACAACACGCGCATCCATTCGCTGCCGCGCGAGGAAGTCGAAGCGGTCCAGCTCGCCGCGATGAACCTGCGGCTGGAGGAGCGCCGCCAGCAGGTGCAGATGCTGGCGAAGCTCGCCGACGCGCAGGGCATCGACCGGGTCGGGCGACTCGACGACCTGGCCCCGCTGCTCCTGCCGCACGACATCTACAAGTCCTACCCCACCTCGCTGCTGGCCAAGCAGCAGTTCGCCAAGCTCAACACCTGGCTGACCAAGCTGACTCGCTACAGCCCCGAGGAAGTCGACGTTTCCGAGTGCGATTCGATCGACAGCTGGCTGACCAAGCTGCGCGACGAGACCCCCCTCGACGTCGGCGCCTCTTCCGGCAGCAGCGGCACCTGTTCGTTCTACCCGAAGTCGAAGCGCGACTATTTCCTGTCGATGATGGGCATGCGCGTCCAGCTTGCCCAGAAGTTCGGGGAAGATCCCAAGCCCGGCGATATCGAGGACAAGATCCATGCGATCATCCCGCTCTACAAGGACGGCCATGCCTCGATGGGCGCCTTCGGCAAGTATTCCTGCGAGGTCTTCGCCAAGGGCGATCCCGCCTACTGGCACTATTGCTTCGACTTCAAGCTGAGCCAGGACCTGATGTGGCTGGCCGCCCGTCTGCGCGCGGCGGCGGCGAAGGGCGACGTCAGCAAGGTCGACGTGCCGCCCTCGCTGCTGGCGCGCCGCGGCGAATGGGAAGCGGCGCAGCAGGCGATGCCCGACCAGCAGCTGGCCTTCGTCAATCGCATGGTCAAGGAGCTGGCCGGCGAGCGGGTCTTCGTGATGAGCACGTCGAACCTGCTCTATGCCGTCGCCAAGCGCGGCCTCGAGGAAGGCATCTCGGGCGTCTTCGCACCGGATTCGGTGTTCATGGGCGGCGGCGGCGCCAAGGGAGTGCCGCTGCCCGACGATCTCGAGGAGGTCGTCTGCAAGTTCTTCAACACCGACCGCATGATCTCGTCCTACGGCATGACCGAGATGAACAGCTTCTCGGTGCAGTGCGAGCACGACCGCTACCACGTGCTGCCCTGGGTCACGATCTTCCTGCTCGACCTCGAGACCGGCCAGCCACTGCCGCGCTCGGGCAAGCAGAACGGCCGCGCCTCGTTCTTCGACATGACCGCCGATTCCTGCTGGGGCGGCCTCGTCACCGGCGACGTGATCACGGTGGACTGGGACCACCGGTGCGAATGCGGCCGCAGCTCGCTCGCCATCGACAAGAAGATCAACCGCGTCAGCGAGATCCAGGGCGGCGACGACAAGATCACCTGCGCCGCCACCCCCGGCGCCCAGGCCGAGGCGATGGACTTCCTGACGGGGCTGGGAGGATAGCAACTGAGTCGTCCCGGGCTCGACCCGGGACCGCCGGCGGCCGGGCGGAGCGTTCCGTCGACGAGGCCGGCGATCCCGGCTTCCGCCGGGACGACGAATGAGGAGACGATACCATGATGGCCAAGCGACCCATTTCCTACGCCGTGCTACGCGGCAAGGTCGTCGAGACCGACCTGATCGAATTCGGCGGCCGCGGCGGGGACATCACGTTCCTGGCGCCCGATCCGCACAAGATCGCCGACCAGATCCCGCTCGCCAGCCCGCGGCTGATGGAGGACATGTACGATCTCTCGATCGACCAGATCCTCGACTACCTGGCGGAGCTGGGCACGCGGCTGGAGCTGCGCAACAACGCCTACCTGCAGGAAGCGCTCGAATATTCCTACGACACCGCGCCCAGCACCAAGCCGATCATGGACGGGTTCTACCACGACCTGCCGTTCATGTTCGACAAGGAGCGGATTCGCCGGATGGTCGATTTCAACATCGGCATCGATCATCTCGAAGGCTGGGTCGAGCAGCAGCTCAACGGCTGTACCGTCGGCATCCGCGCCTATGGTTCGCGCCAGCTGCACATCGTCGCCGGCAACGGGCCGGTGCTCGGCGCGCTGACGATCATCCGCGGTGCCGTCACCCGCGGCGACATGATCGTCAAGGTGCCGTCGAACGATCCCTTCACCACCGGCGCGATCGCGCGGACGATGGTCGACATGGCGCCCGACCACCCGGTGACCAGGCATCTCGCCGTCGCCTACTGGCGCGGCGGCGACGAGGCGCTGGAATCGAAGCTCTACCAACCGCACAACATCGAGAAGATCTGCGCCTGGGGCGGCTTCGCCTCGGTCAAGCACGTCACCAAGTACATCCAGCCCGGCATCGAGCTGATCAGCCTCGACCCCAAGCGCTCGGCGAGCATCGTCGGCCCCGAGGCGCTGGAAAGCGAAGAGGCGATGGTGGACGTCGGCCGCCGCATTGCTGCCGACTTCGCCACCGGCAACCAGGTCGCCTGCTCGGCCAGCCGGCTGGTCTACGTGATGTGCGGGACCGACGACGAGGCGGTGGAAAAGCTCAAGCAGCTGGGCCGCAAGACCTACGAGGCGATGCTTGCGCTGCCCGACGTCATCTCGACCAAGCCGAAGCGCTACGATCCCGATCTCAAGCGACAGGTCGACGCGCTGCGGCTGTCGGACGACTGGTACACGGTGATCGGCGGGCAGGACAACGAGGGCGCGGTCCTGGTCTCGCATACTTCCGACCGCGTCGAGTTCTGGGAATACCTGGCCGACCGCACGATCAACATCATCCCGGTCGATACGCTCGAGGAAGTGCTCGACGTGGTCGACGCCTATACCCAGACGGTCGGCATCTGGCCGGAGAACCTGTGGGACGTCGTGCGCCACAAGGGCGCGCTGCACGGCGGCCAGCGCTTCGTCGAGCTGGGCTACGGCTTCAACGGCGCCGGGCTGGTCGGCCCGCAGGACGGGATCGAGCCGATGCGCCGGATCGTCAAGTGGATCGTCTCGGAAAAGCCGGGCCCCGAAAAGGTGCCGCTGTGGGGCGACAGCGCCAAGGACGTGAAGATGCTGGCTTGAGGCCAGAGATCCTCCCCGGAACGGGGAGGGGGACCACCCGAAGGGTGGTGGAGGGGGCTGCCCTCTTGACGCTGCGTCGATGAGGCGAACCCCCTCCACCACGCCGCCCTGAGACAAGCTCAGGCCGTCGCGGTCCCCCTCCCCGTGCCGGGGAGGAACTAAAGCCCCAGCGCCCGTCGCAGCGCTTTCAGCCGCAGCTCGGTCACCTGCACCACTTGCGGCGCGCCCTGGGTCATGCCGAAGCCGTGGTAGGCGCCGGGAGTGACGTGCAGCTCGGCCGGCACCCCGGCGCGGGTGAGGCGGCGGATGAATTCCAGGTCTTCCTCGAGGAACAGGTCGAGCGCGCCGACGCTGATGAATGTCGGCGGCAGGCCCGAGACATCGGCGGCGCGGGCGGGGACGGCGGCGGCGGGCACGTCGGGTCCCCCCGGCTCCATGCCGAGCAGCGAGCGCCAGCCGAAGCGGTTCTTCTCGGGCGTCCAGACGAAATGGCCCACATGCGGGTGCGGGTCCGAGGTGCTGCCGGTGCGGTCGTCGAGCATCGGCGCGTCGAGCAGCTGGAAGCAGATCGCGGGCCCGCTGCCGCTTTGCCGGGCCAGGTCGCGGGCATGGAGCGCCAGCGCCGCGGCGTGGCCGCCGCCGGCGCTTTCGCCCGACACGGCGATGCGGGCGGGGTCGATGCCCAGCTCGGCGGCATTGTCGTGCATCCAGGCCAGCGCGGCGTAGCAATCCTCGAGCGCGCCGGGCCAGACCGTCTCCGGCGCCAGGCGGTAGTCGACCGACACGATGGTCGCTCCCAGCGCCAGCGCCATGGCCCGGTTGCCGGCGTCGTTGATTTCGGGAATGCCGAGCACGTAGCCGCCGCCGTGGATATGCAGCACCGCGGGCCGCGGGCCGGCCGCGTCACCGGGCGGCGTGTAATGCAGCACGCGCAGGTCGGGCGCGTCGGGCGGGCCGGGAATGAACCGCTCGCGGCAATCGACCACGGCAAGTTCGGCCGGCAGCGGCGGCTGGACGCGATTGGCGACGAAGTTGCCGCGGAAAGCCTCCACTCCCTGCCTGAAGTCGATCTCGGGAAAGAATTCGAGCACCGCGGCAAGCTCCGGCGCGACGAGATCGATAGGGGCTGTGGGCATCGGCATCTCCTCCGTCATGTCTTCCGGTCGACGATAGCCTGCACTGCCGCGGCAAACCAGTCGGCGATCCTTTGCTGTTCGGCACTGTCGACCTGCTTCAGCGGCAGCTGGCGGAGATAGCTGACCAGCCCGGTCGCGAGCATGGCGATCTCCAGCGCCCGCACTCTGCCGTCGGGCGCGCCGAGCCATTCGGCAAGCGGGGTGATGTTCTGTTCCTCGGTGACTCGCGCGGCGATCGCCGCAGCTTCGGGATCGCCCGCCGCCAGCGCGATCATCAGCGGCGGCCGGATGGCGTTGGCCGGATCCAGCAGCGCCTGCGCGAGCGCCGCGCCCAGCCCCTCGCGCGGCTGGGATATGACCGTCGCGACCGGCATCGCAGCGCTCAGCGCCGCTTCGAACAGCCCGGCCTTCGAGCCGAAGTAGCGCAGCAGCAGAGTCGAGCTGACGCCGGCACCGCGCGCGATCTCGCGCACGCCGGTGTGGGAATAGCCGCTTTCGGAAAATGCCCGCTGCGCCGCGTCGAGAATCCGCGCCCTGGTCGCCTGGGCATCGCGCTTGCGGGGGGAAGCAGGGACGGTCACGGTGGCGAGGCTTATCGCCACCGGCCCCGGTTGCGCAATGCCGCCGGCTGCGATCAGCCGATCAGCGAGGCTTCGATGGCGATGCGGATCGCTTCCGAGGTGCGATGAGCGCCGATCTTGTTCAGCATGTTGGCACGATGGATCTCGACCGTGCGCGGGCTGATCGACAGCTTCTCCCCGATCATCCGGCTCGACAGGCCGGACGCGACGCAGCTCAGCACCTCGCGTTCGCGGCGCGTGAGGCGTTCGATCCGGCTGCGGGCCCGCGCCTCGCGCATCTTCGAACTGGTCAGGCTGTCGGCGCGGCTGCCCATGGTTCTGAGAGCCTCGGCGAGGTCGCGATCCTCGAACGGCCAGGCGAGGTAGTCCACCGCTCCGCTGAGGATCGCCGAGACGATCCGCCGGGAATTCGGATTCTCGGCAAAGCCGACGACCGGCAGCCAGTCGCCGTAGCGGCCCATGTGCTCGATCAGCGCCTGGATCGTGAGCCCGTCGTCATGAGCCAGGATCAGGCCCGATCTCGGCCAGTGCTCGATCAGTTCCACGATGTCCTCGAACGGCTCGACATGGATGTCGCGCGCGGCCAGCGCATGGCTGATGCTCGCGCGCCGCATCGAATCGGCATCGATCAAGGCGAAGTAGCTTGGACGGTCCATTGGGCGTTCTCCCTAACGTCTTGCGCATAGGGACTTACCCGAAGCCATGGCCGGTAGGCTCGCAGGGGTAGCTCCGTTTTGGAGATTTCGCGTAGCGGAAAATGTCTATCCCGGACCCGGCCGACCATCGCCTGCTGCTCCGTCCGGTGTAGCGAAATCGGCGCATTTCGCTTCGTTGTGACCGTCCGATTGCACTTTCGACAGGCCATGAGTGACTGGAGCGAAAGGAAATTCTGGATTTCGGGCGCGTGATATGGGAGTTGGCGTCCAACAAACGGAAGGGCGGGGCAGCATGAGCAAGCAATCCACAGAAAGCGCTATAAAGCAATCAGATGCACTCAGGCCGCAGGCGCGCTCGGCAGATGCCATCCGGCTCGGCTTCCTCGTCTGGGACGTATCGCGGCTGTGGCGGGTGGTGCTCGACCGCGCGCTCAAGCCGCTGGGCGTGACTCGCTCGCAATATTGCGTCATCGCCTTCCTGGCGCGCCGCGACGGCATGACCCAGACCGCGCTGGCGGCGGACCTCGACCTGACGAAAGTGGCGGTAGGGGGCCTGCTCGAGCGCATGGAAGCGGTCGGTTTGGTCAAGCGCCGCGCGGACGAGACCGATGCCCGGGTGCGCCGCGTCTACCTGACGCGCAAGGGCACGCGCATGACCCAGCGGATTCGCGAACTGGCCGATCCGATCGAGCAGCAGGTGCTCGCCCCCCTGGCCGACGCCGAGCTTGGCGCCGCCATCCAGTCGCTGGCCGCGATCAAGGGCATGCTGCTGGAGCTTGGCGAAGCGGGGAACGGCGCCGAGCCGGATTAGCCGCAAGCCTGGCGGCGGCGCTATGCGCTCGCCGAGCGGAAGGTCACGCGGCTGTGCCAGAACCAGCTGCCGGCGATGAGGACCAGGTTGAATCCCAATTGCGCCACGATCGGGTCGATCCCGCCCACTTCCACGAGCAGCGGCAGCACTGCCCAGTTGGCGGCATAGTTGAACAGGTAGAAGCTGGAAAAAGTGCCGAACTCGCGCAGGTAGCCGCCCCGCGTGCGAAACACGCCGAACTTGTAGGTGCAGAAGGCGAACACCAGGCAGACCGCCTGCGCGATGCCCAGCGCGACCAGGTAGTGCAGGCGGAACCACGGCACCGACCACAGCAATGCCGGATAGAAGCTGAGGCCGAACAGGGTGTTGATCCCGCCGGCAACCAGGAAGCGGACGGGGCGGCCGGCGAGAGTCCTGGCGCTCACTGCTCTTCCATCAGCGCGATGCGCATGTTCTCGCGCAGCACCTCGCGCGGCAGGAACGGCGATAGGTCCTCGAGCGCCGGCGAGGTGATGCGCCCGTCGGGGTGCGACTTGGCCCCCAGCTTGGGGGCGAAGCCGACGTGCTCGTCGATCATGAGCTCGCAGATCACCGGGCCATCGGCGGCGAGCGCGGCGGCGATCGCGCCGGGCAGCTCGTTGTGCGTCTCGGCGCGGAAATAGGCGAAGCCGAAAGCGGCGGCCAGCTTGCCGAAATCGGGGAACGTGACATTGCTCTTCGGACCGCCGCCCACTTCGACGCCGTTGAAGAAGTTGCGGTGAGTCTGGAAGATCGAGACATAGCCTGAATTGTTGATGATGAAGACTTTCACCGGCATGCCGTTGCCGGCGATGGTCTGCAGCTCCTGCAGGTTCATCATGATGCTGCCGTCGCCGGCGACGGCGATGATCCGCTGCCGGCCATGCGTCGCCGCATGGACGCCGATCGCCGCGGGCAGGTCGTAGCCCATGGTGGCGCATCCGGAATTGGTCCACAGCCGCTGCCCGCGCTTGATCTCGGCCGCCTGGAAGCTGACCACGCAGGCGCTGCCGTTGCCGCAGACGGTGATGTCGTCCTCGTCCAGCTGGCGGAACAGCTCGTCCATGGCGACGTAGGGGTGGATGCGCGGGCCGTGGTCGCGATACTCGGGCAGGACGGCGGGAAAGCGGCGGACGCGTTCCTTCGACCAGGCCAGCCATTCGCGATGGGCTTCGCTCGCTCCATCCCATGGGGCCGCGAGCAGCGCCGGTATCAGGCTGGCAAGATCGGCGACGACCGGGAGATCGGGCCTGACGTTGGGCTTCTGCAGCTCGACCGGATCGATGTCGACCCAAATCTTGAACGCCTCGCGCGCGAAGCTTTGCCAGTTGTAGCTGACCTGGCGGATGTTGAGCCGGCTGCCGAGGACAAGCAGAAGATCGGCGCTCTGCGTCACCATGTTGCCGCCGCGGTCGCCGACCGTGCCGGGCCGCCCGCAGTTGAGCGGATGATCGTCCCACAGCACGTCGTGCGCGTTCCAGCCGGTAACGACCGGTATGCCGAGGCGGTCGATCAGCTGGAGGAAGAGTTCGTGGGCTCCGGACAGCCGCACGCCGCCGCCGGCCAGGATCACCGGGCGCTCGGCGCGCGCGATGCGGTCGAGGATGTCGGCGGCGGCGGCTGGCAAGTCGGTGCGCTTCCACGGCTCGTCGAGTTCGACGGGGTCGAAGCCGGGCAGCAGGTCGTCGGGATCGATCCTGGCCGCCTGCACGTCGAGCGGGATGTCGAGCCAGACCGGACCGGGCCGGCCGCTGGCGGCGAGGTAGAGCGCCTTTTCCAGGTGGTAGCGGATCGACAGCGGATCGGTGACCATGGTCGCGTACTTGGTGATCGGCCGCACCAGCGGCTCGATGTCGAGCTCCTGGTCGCCGTACTGGCGCAGCGGCAGCCCGGTGTGGCGCACCGTCGTCTCGGTCTTCACCTGGCCGGAGATCACCAGCATGCCGCAGGAATCGACAAAGGCGCCGTAGACGCCGGTGATCGCGTTGGTGCCGCCGGGACCGGATGTGACATTGACCACCGCCAGCCGGTTGGTCAGCCGGAAATAGGCTTCCGCCGCCATCGCCAGCGCCTGCTCGTGGTGGGTGAAAGTCGTGCTGAGCGCCGGGTGAGTGCCGAGCGAGTGGTTGAGGTGCATCGCGCCGCCGCCCGTCAGCATGAAGACGTCGCGGATGCCGTGCGCGGCCAGCCGCTCCGCCACCCAGTCGGAAAGCTTCACTTGGGTCATGGTGTCCATCCGTTCGAAAGCGCGGTGCGGCGGATCGCCTCGTCGAGAGGAACCGTGGGAGCGAGCCCCAGTTCCGTGCGGATCGCCGCGGTCGAGGGAACATAGCGCCCTGGGTTCCAGCCGGGATCGGCGCGGCCCCGGATCTCGACGCCCGGCCCGCCGAGAATTCGTGCGGTGCGCCGTGCGAGATCGGCGATGGTCACCGCTTCCTCGGAGCCGACATTGAACACGGCCCCGGGTTCGGCCGCGAGGAGCATGGTCCACAGCCAGGCGGCGAGGTCGGCGGCATAGAGGTAGGAGCGCACGGCCGTGCCCGCGCTCTCGACGCGGATGACTCGCCCGGCAAGAGCATCGGCGATGAAGTTGCCCGCGGCGAAATGGATGTGGAGCGGCAGCAGCGGCCCCAGCACGGCGAAGATGCGGGCAGTCACTACATCGAGCCCGAACTGCCGGCCGTAGATCGCGCAGAGCGTCTCCGCTGCCCGCTTGCCTTCGCCGTAGGCCGAGCCGCGGTCGTGCGGGTCGGGGGCGCCGCGCCAGTCCTCCGCGACGTGGCTCAGTTCCCAGGGCTGGGCGCCGTAGACCGCGCCCGAGCTCATGAACAGCACCCGACGCGCGCCGCAGTAGGTGGCCAGCTCCAGCACGCGCCGGGTCCCCGCGACGATCGTCTCGAACATGCGCAGCGGGTCGGCCTGGTTGAGCGCGGCGCTGGCATCGGTCGCGCCGTGGACGACGTGGGTGAACGAGCCGGCCGGGCGCTCGAACTGGGTGACCTCGCCGACGAGGAAGCGGCAGCGCTCGGCGATATGCGGCGCCCTTGCGGCGAAGGCCGCGGGATTGCGGCTCAGCAGGGTGACTTCGGCGTCGGTGCCCGAATGGACTAGCGCCTCGAGCATCCAGCGGCCGATGAACCCGGTGCCGCCGGTCATGAAGATGCGCGCACCATCGAGGCGCGGCCACAGCGGGGCGAGGGCGCGCGATACCGCGGCGACGTCTTCGGCAAGGATCACGCCGGCATCAGCCCCAGGCTCGGGCGATGGCGGCGATGCGCCTTCACCGCCTCGGTGATGGTGTCGAAGGCCAGCGCCCAGACGATGAGGACGACCAGGCCCGGCCGCACCAGCTGGCCCACGGCGAGGCCGAAATTCACCGTGACCGCCCGGCCGCTCAGCCAGCTCAGCGTGCTGCGGTCGATCACCGTCGCCGCGATCCAGTCGTAGGACAGCGACAGCAGGTAGCAGCAGACCAGCGCGATGCCGGGCCCCAGCCGGCGCCGCGGTTCCAGGAAGACAAGGAAGATCAGGAAGGACAGCGCATATCCACCGGGCGACTGGCTCAGCAGATGGACGCCCGAGAACAGCGCCGCGATGCGCGTCAGCGGCACGGCCCGCGGCTGCAGCCATGCCGCGACGATGGCGGCGAGCGCGGCAAGCTGGCTCGCGCGGATCACCAGCGGCACGATCTGCAGGACGGCCTCGACGACTGCGGAAGGCACGACCGTCAGGATGGGGAAGGGGCTGGTGCGGATCGACAGCAAGGTGACGTAGCTGGTGGAGAAGAACGACTGCTCCCAGAACTGCGTGCTGTTGAAGTCCACCCAGGCCCCGGTGTTGTTCAGCACCGCCAGCGGGTCGCCGGAAGCGAAAGCGGCGAGAGTCGCGAGATAGACCGCGATCGTCAGCAGTCCGGCCGCTTCCAGCCCGCGCCACTGGCGCTTGACCCCGAGCGCGAGCGCCGGCGCGATGAGATAGGGCTTGAAGTTGATCGTCAGCGCGATCGCAAGGCCCCGCCAGAGCGGGGACGCGACGAGGCCGCCATAGGCGAGGATGAACGGGACGAGGCAGACGAGCAGCAGGTTGCCGCGCTCGAGGCAGAACAGCAGCGGGAAGCCCAGGCCGAATGCCAGGCCGCGCGGCAGGGCGGTGGCGCGGTCGGCGCGCCGGAAGGCGAAGCCGGCCAGGGCGGCGCTGAGGGCGTAGAAGAACAGGATCGCCCCGGTGCCGACCCAGTCGCAATCGCGCGCGACGAAGGGGTCGACGTAGCACCTCTGGATCGACACGAGGTCGAGGAAGACGAACGACAGCGGCGGATAGATCGACTGCCAGACGTCGTAGGCGCCCGAGCGGTTGGCCCAGTAGGCGGTGTTGAACCAGTCCATGAACGTGTCGAAGGTGTCGAATAGGAACGGCTGCGGCAGGTAGTGGCGCGCGACGTAGAAGGTGACCACCCAGCCGAGGCTGGCGAGCACCGCCAGCATCAGCGCATATTCGAGCAGCAGCCCGCCCCGCGCCCCGGGCAGCAGCGGGCGCATCAGCCGGGCACTCTCGGCGACCGGCGGCCGGGCGGGAAGTTGATCCGCTCTTCCTCGATCACCAGCGGGGTGCCGCGGGTCCGCTCGGCGACGAGGCGGAGCTGGTCGCCGAACAGGCCCAGGAACAGCAGCAGGACGGTGAAAGTCGCCAGCTGCACTGCCAGGATCAGGAACAGCGGCCAGGAAGCGCGGCCCAGCACGAGCGCGACGACCAGCCCGGTGGTCAGGAGCAGCGTCAGGGCTCCCGTCCACAGCGACAGCAGGATCGGCAGCCGCAGCAGCGAGCGCGCGGAGCCCGACAGGCCGGACAGGGCAAAGGCGGCGAGGCTGCTTGCGTCGTTCTTGGTATTGCCCGCCCGGCGCGGCGGGCGATCGAACGGCAGCACGGCCAGGCGGTAGCCGCTCTCGACGACCATGCCGCGGAAGAAGGGCTCCGGTTCGCGCCAGCGCGCGACCGTATCCACCACGACGCGGTCATAGAGGCCGAAGCCGGTGGCGTCGGGGATGATCGGATGGTCGGCCACCCGTTCGAGCAGGGCATAGCCCACGGCGCGCGCCAGCCGCTTGAGTCCGGCGCTCGGTTCCGAGCGGCGCTGGCCGAGCACCACTTGCGCGCCGGCGCGCCATTGCTCGAGGAACGGGCCGATCATCGCCGGCGGGTCCTGGAAGTCGGCGCACATGCCGATCACCGCGCGGCCGGCGGCCTGGTAGATGGCGTAAGTCGGCGACCGCATCTGGCCGTAGTTGCGGTTGTTGAAGATCGCCCGGGTGCACGGGTCCTCGGCGCAGATCTCGCGCAGCAGCCGGCGGGTCCCGTCGGTCGAGCAATTGTCGATGAAGATGATCTCGTGCGAGGCGGCGTGGCGCTCGGCCTCGGCCTTGACCGCGCCGTGGATGGCGCGGACGTTGTCCTCCTCGTTGTAGCAGGGAATGACGATCGACAGTTCCGGAGCGGGCTCGGCGCTCATGGCGCGGCCTCGTCCGGCCGGCGCCGCCACAGCTCGATGCCGGTCGCGGGAGCATAGATCTCGGTGAACAGGGCCGCCAGGACCAGCAGCGCCAGGATCGCCACCGCCGGCACGTTGTAGTGGCGTCCGGCGTCGACATGCGGCGCCTCGATCACCTGGACGGTCGCGGCGGTGCGGCCCGAAAGCTCCTCGACGGCCACTTCCTCGGAAATGCGGGTATAGATCTGGTAGACCGACTGGGCGAAGACATAGTCGCGGTAAAGGTTGACGTACTGGCTGCTCAGCGCGGTCAGTTCGCCGGCATTGGGGCCGCCGGGCGTGGCGGCGGGCGCAATCGACTGAGCCAGGCGGTTGCGCAGCTCGCGCACTTCGGACTGCACGCCGAGCAGGCGGGGGTTCTCCGGGCCCAGGAAGCGCCGCAGCGTATCGAGCTCCACCATCTTGGCCTGCAGCTGCGCTTCCAGCCCGGTCCGAACCGTCAGGGCCGCGCCGAGCTCGGCCTCGGGAATGGCGCTCAGCCGGTTGCGGCTGCGGAATTGGTCGAGAGTGGCCTGCGCCTGTGCCAGCCGGGTCGCGGCCTCGCGGAAGCGGGTATCGATGAGCGAGCGCTTGGTCGTCAGCTGCTCCTCGTTGAGCCGCTTGAAGCGCTCGGCGATCGCCGCGGCATAGGCCTGGGTCAGCCGCAGCGATTCGTCGGCGTCGTGCGTCGTCGCCTTGATCTCGATGACGCCGCCGGGCAGCGATTCGATGTCGACCTTGTCTTCCAGCCGTACCCGTGCGGCGCGCAGGTCGCGGTAGTGCCAAGACGAACCCACCAGGCGCAGCGCCCGGATCACGTCGTTGCGGACGTCCTCGCTCTGGCCGATGGTGAGGTAAAGATCGATCGCTCGCCGCCCACCGCCGAACAGAGCGGCAAAATCCTGGAGGCCGGCGCCGCCGCCGATCACGCCGCGCAGCGCGCTCGACGGGTCCTGCGGCACGACCTTGGCCCGGCCGACGTAGGGCTGCGGGAACAGGCAGAGCACCGCGAGCACGATGGCCAGCACCGCATAGGCCCGGCGCCGCTGCCGCGGGTCGGCGGCCAGCGCCCAGGCGCGCTCGCCGGTTGCGGCAAGGCGGCTCATTGGCTGAGCACCTTGATCGAAGCGGCGGCGGCGACGCCGCTGAACAAGGTGCTGGTGATGTCGCGCAGCCGCGCCCAGAATTCCCCGCGGTCGGCGTCGATCGGCACGAAGATCAGGTCGCCCGGCAAGGCGCGCTTGCCGAGCGCCTGCCGGGACAGGACGGTGCCGTTGGCGCGCACCACGAAGATCTCGTCGTCGTCGCCCAGCTTCTGCACGCCGCCAGCCTGCCGCACGTAGTCGCGGATCCGGCGGCCGTCGCGATAGGCGAAGGAGGCGGGCGAAGGCACCGCGCCGAAGACCCCGACCGTCACCGGCCGCGGCGGCACGTAGATGCTGTCGTTGTTCTCGAGGACCAGGTCGCCCGGAAGGGCGGCGGACGTGACCGGCAGGTCGAAGATCAGCCGGCCGCTGGGCTCGCGCGTGCGCAGTTGCGCGACGATCGAGCGGACCAGCTCGAGATTGGCGGGCTGGATCAGCTGCGAGCGGTTGATCGAGGTCGCCGGCTGGGCCGTGAGCAGGAACTCGGCGTCGTTGACCGCGCGCTCGTAGCTTTCCTTCTGCTGCAGCTTGACGCTCTCGCGAGTGATCACCGCGGCATAGGGAAAGGCTTGCGAAGTGAGGCCGCCGGCTTCGGCGACGAGCTGGTCGAGGCTGGTGCCGGGCTGGAAATAATAGCGCCCCGGCCGCGCGACTTCGCCGCTGATCGTCACCAGCACCGACTGCTGCTGCAGCGGCCGGGCGATGCCGACGCGGGACAGGACGCGGATGACGTCGCCGCGCCGCGCCTTGCGGGCCTGGGCATCGGCCGCGGAGATCTGCTGCCAGGCAGTATCGCTCTCGCGCAGCGAATCGAGCACCATCAGCCGGCTGCCGTCGGCCACGGTGTTGATCCCGCCGGCGTAGAGGATCGCGTCGTAAAGCGTCTCGTTCGGGCCGAGCTCGAAGATCGCCTCGCTGTTGACGCTGCCGACGACCGCGACCTGCTCGCCGGCCGGGGCGACGTAGATCACGTCGCCGTTCTGGAGCACGGCGTCGCCGCTCTTGTCGCCCTTGAGCAGCAGGTCGTAGAGGTCGAAGTCCGAGACCAGCCGGCCGCCGCGGCGCAGCTGGATCGAGCGGAAGCTGCCGCCGGCGGCGGGTCCGCCCGCCTGCAGCACCGCGTTCACCAGCGTCGACAGGCTGCCGACCGTATAGGCCCCGGGCGCAGCGACGAAGCCGGTCAGGTAGACCGTCAGCCCGTGCAGCCGCGTGACCGTGACGTCGAGCGTGAAGTCGCGATACTGGCGTCCGACCTGCCGCGCGACGACATCGTGCAGGTCGCCGTAGCGCACGCCGCCGACCATGACTGCGCCGACCTGGGGCACGAAGATCCGCCCCTCGCTGTCGACGGTCAGCCGCAGGTTGGCGGTCTGCACCGATCCCGACAGGCCGATCGACAGCTCGTCGCCGGGGTTGAGCCGGTAGTCGAGCGGGACGGCGGTGGTGGAGGGGGTGAGGAAATCGCGGCTCGCCGGGACCAGCAGCTCGGCGCCGAAGCGGCGCAACGGCTTGCCGACGACGCCGGAGACGAAGGTTTCGAACTCGCTCGGCGGGGGCGACGCGGGCTTCTCGGGCCTGGGCTCGGGTTCGGCTTCGCGCTGCTCGTAAGTCGGCGAGCGCGGGCGCGATGTGGTGCGATTGCCCGGCGGATCGGCTTCGATCACCGACGGTTCGTAAGGCCGGGTCTCGACTCGCGGGATGGCGATCTGGCCGGCGGCCGCGCTGTTGGGGTTGGCGACGGTGGTCTGCTGCGACTGGACCGCGGACACCGGAGACGAAAGCTGCGCATCCGCCCGGCCGGAAAGCAGCAGGGCGGTCGCGGCCAAGGCCGCTGGCAGATGCCTTGAAAGGCTTGTCATGAAATGGCGTCTTCCGCTTCGATAAGTCCGGCCTCCGTTCCCAGCAGCACCTCGGCGGCCAGTTGCCAGGTGCGCAGATCGGCTCCGCAAAGTACGCCCTTGCCCGGCCCGCCCACGCGATAGGGCGAACCGTCCCAATGGGTGACCATGCCGCCCGCCTCGGTCAGGAACAGGACGCCGGCAGCATGGTCCCAGGGCAGGATGCGCTGGAACAGGGCGACGTCGTTCTCGCCGAAGGCCAGCCGCGGATAGCTCTCGGCGGCGCAGCGCGGCACCGGCACGACCGCGAGGTGGCGCTCGGCATGGGCATGCACCCGGTCGCGGTGGGCGGGTTCGAGGAAATGGGTGCCGAGCGCCGCGACCGGAGTGCTGCTGCCGGTGGTGCGGGCCGATACCGGCTTTCCGTCGCAGGTCGCGCCCTTGCCGCGTTCTGCGTGGCAGAGCCGGCCGCTCAACGTGTCGAGCAGCCAGCCTTCCAGAGCGACGCCGTCCCGGACCAGTGCCACCATCATGCCGAACGGCGGTTGGCCGGCGACGAAATTGGCCGTGCCGTCGAGCGGATCGACAAGCCAGACGAGGCCGTCGTCGATCCGCTCGAGTAGCGCGGGATTCTCCTCGGCCGCCTCTTCGCCGACGATGCGCGCATCGAGGCCCAGCGCCGACAGTCCCTCGTGGAGCAAGGCCTCGGCCTCGCGGTCGACGCTGGTGACGATCTCGCCCGCGCTCTTTTCCAGCACGTCGGCCGGCCCGAGCCGGCGGAAGCGCGGTGCCACCACCGTCGACGACACATGGCGCATCAGTGCCCCCACTGGCTCCCGCAGCCCCATGCGGTCAGGCCGCGACGGAAGCGAGGCGGGTATGCTGGGCCGCGGCGTTGCGTTCCTGGATCATGCGGATGCGCGCCAGGTCCTCGTCGGCCATGGCCTTGTAGTAGTCGCGCTTGTTCTGCAGCCAGGCGAGCTCGAAAGCGACGGCATTGCCGATCGCGGCTTCGAAGTCCGGCGATTCCGCCGCCGCACCGTCGAAGATGACCTTGCGCGTCTCGAACCGGTCCAGTCGAACGGCGCGCATCTTGCGCAGTGCCGGGGCGGATTCGACCGCCACGCCGCCACCGACGACCAGCTCGAGGTCGTGCTCGGCACAGGCATGAGCGACCAGCAGCACCGAATCGGTGATCTGCCGATCGTCGATCGCGGCGCGAGTCAGCCCGCGCGACATGGTGAAGTCGACCCGGCCGAAGACGATGCCGCTCAGCTCCTCCTTGGCCAGCGGCAGCATTTCGGAAAGATTGGCGAGCGCCGTCTCGGTTTCCAGGTTGAACAGGAAGTCGGTCGCCGTGTCTCCGTCCGCATAGACCTTGTTCTTGGCCTGGACGAACTTGGACAGCGCATAGGCAGTCTCGACCATCGGCGCGATGATGTAGCCGGCGCCGTAGAGCCTGGAGGCGTGAAGGTCCGATATCGCTTCGCAGCCGCCGATCTTCAGCGCCACCTTGAGATCGGCCCGGCAAGCAAGCTCGAGCAGCCGCAGGAGTTCGTCGGGTCGCGTGCCCTCGGCCTCGAACTCGGCCTTTATTGCAACTACCCCGAACTGATCGCGCCCCTTCTTCAGCATGTCCAGCATGCGATATTCAATCGGATTCATCGTCGGCTCCTTGTGTGCAGACCTCCACGGGCACGAGGCAAGACGAGGAGAGGCAGCGCCAACCGTAACGCACGAGAACGGGGCGGGTTTCGATCGCCGCCATGTCGCCCCTTTTGCGGGATGAGCCGCAGTGCTACGTCTGAACAGGCGATGCTTGGGACTCCCCTTCTGGCCCCGTTGGCACTCGCACTGGTAGCGGGCAGCGGCCCGGCGCCGGTCGTTTCCGCACAATTGCCGAGCGGCACCAGCCCCGCCTTTCGCGAACGGATGCTGGCCTGGTCGGCCGATGCCCCCCCGCCGGCGACGACTACGACTGTCACGGTCGTTCGGGCCGAAGCGGTTCGCGCCAGCGGCAAAGTCGGCCTGCCGCGGCTCTCGTCGCATTTCGGGCTGCGCAGCGATCCCTTGCGCCGGACGCCGCGGATGCATGCCGGCATCGACATACCGGGCCGGCCCGGCACCCCGATCCGGGCATCGGCCGATGGGGTTGTCCGCTTCGCCGGCAGCGCCGGCGGCTACGGTCGCATGGTCGAGATCGCCCATCCCGGCGGGCTCGCCACGCGCTATGCCCATCTTTCGCAGATCCTGGTTCCGCCGGGCGCGCCGGTCTCGCGGGGCGAGACGATCGCGCTGATGGGCTCGACCGGGCGGTCGACGGGCAGTCATCTCCATTTCGAAGTGCGCCGCCACGGCCTTGCCGCCGATCCGCTCGCCTTTCTGGGCGTCGCACCGCCCTCGCAGCAGACGCGGAGGCTCTGGCATGTCGACGACAGGCCGCACGTCTCGCAGTTCGCCCGGGCGCGGGCGGCCGATAAACCGGCATCCGAATAGGATCACAGATGGGGGCGAAGGGCACATCCGGCTTGACGGCAAACCGCAGCGTCGATCTAGGCGCAGCAGCGTCGCGCTTGGCAAGTCGGACTAAGGGTGCTTTTTCTGAAGCTATGGAACGTGAGGAGCACATCGACGGGCTGCAGCGCATCGTGCTGAACGAGCGCGGGAGGCTGCTGCGCTTCCTGGCGTCGCGGGGCGCCGGCGACGAGGCAGAAGACCTGCTGCAAGAGCTGTGGCAGCGCGTCTCGGCCGCCACCGGGCAGCCGATTTCCGACCCCGTCTCCTACCTTTTCCGGGCCGCGGAAAACCTGATTCGCGATTTCCGCCGCTCCACTCTCAGCCGCGAGCGCCGCCAGTTCGACTGGCACGAGACTCGCCCGGCCGACAACGACGAGCCGACCGGCGAACGCGTGCTGATCGCGCGCGAACGCCTGCGCGAAGTCGAGGCCGCGCTCGATTCGCTGGGCGAGCGGGTGTCGCAGGTGTTCCGGCTCTACCGGATCGAGGGGGAGGGGCAGGCAGCGATCGCACGCCGGCTGGGCATCAGCCTGAGCTCGGTCGAGAAGGATTTGCAGAAGGCCTACCGGGCCTTGGCGGAACTGAAAGCACGTTACGATGCGGAATGATCACGAGGTCTCCGTCTTACCATGGGGTCGCCCTGATCGAGGTTCGATGCGGGATATGAGCAACGACTTCGTCGTGACAGGGGCATGGACATGACGACGCAACATTTGGACATCGCTGAAGCGGCTCGCCTCTGGGTGATTCGCGCTCGGGATTCCGCCTTCGCCGATTGGGACGGTCTGGCCGACTGGCTCGACAGCAATCCCCAGCATCTCGCGGCCTACGACGCCGCGGTGGATCTCGACGATTGGTCGGAGGATCTTTTCCGGCATCGCCAGCCGCAGCCTGTGGCTGAACTGGCGAGCTTCCGGCAGCCCCAGCCCAGCTACCAGCGGACCCGGCGCTGGTATACCTGGGGTGGGGCTATCGCCGCTTCGCTGGTCGCCGTCGCCAGTTTCTCGATGCTGGGGCGCCATGCGCCCGAGGAGATCGTGACGGGACCGGGCGAGCATCGCACGATCCCGCTGGCCGACGGCTCGCGGATCATTCTCAACGGCGGCACCCGGATCATGCTCGATTCCGACAGCCCGCGCGAAGTCGAACTCGCGGCGGGCGAAGCCCTGTTCGAAGTCAAGCACGACGACAGCAAGCCTTTCGTCGTCACTGTCGGCGAGACCAGGCTGGTTGACGCCGGTACCGTGTTCAACGTGGTCAGCGATCGCGGCCTGCTGGATGTCGCCGTGGCCGAGGGCGCGGTCATCTACCAGCCCGGCGCCCGCGAAATCAGGCTCGGCGCAGGCGATGGCCTGACACGATCCACTGCAACTTCCGACCCAATCTTGCGCAAGGCCTTGCCTAAGGCCATCGGAGGCTGGCAAAGTGGCCGCCTGATGTATAGCAACGCTTCCCTGGATGAGGTCGCCCGCGACCTTGGCCGCAATATCGGCACGACGATCCGCCCTGCCGGAGGTTCCGATCGTCTTCGTTTCACCGGCACGCTTGTGCTAAACGGCACCGCCGACGAAGTGCTTTCGCGTGCGGGACCCCTGCTGGGCGTGGATTTTGCTTCGGATGGCGATGCCTGGAGAATGACCCCGGCAAATGGCGCGCCTCCCTACTAGCCTGTTGGCGACGGCGGCCGCACTGGCTGCGACTCCGGCGCTTGCACAGGAGCGGGCGGTGGATGTCAACGTTCCCGCCGCGCGTCTCGATCAGGCCATTCAGATCCTCAGCAGCCAGAGCGGCGTGAGCATCGGCTTTCGCGATCCCCGCATTGCGGGCTTGCGCGTTCGCGCGGTGCGCGGGCGGCTGACGCCGGCACAGGCGTTGAGCCGCATGCTGCAGGAAACCGACGCGCGAGCGCGGCAAGTGGCTCCGTCCACCTTCCTGGTCGAGCAGGCCCCCCGGATGCGGCCGCCGCAGCTGGCGCGGGCCGAGCCGCCGCGCATCATCCAGGCGATGCCGCCGCCGCCCGAGCCGCCGCCCAAGGAAATCGTCGTCACCGGCACCAAGCGCGACATTCCGCTCGGCGCCTATCCCGGCGGCGTCCAGATCATCAGCGGCGACGCCCTTTCGGAAGCGGAAGGCGCGCGGGGAACCGACGCGATCATTGCGCGCGCGGCGAGCGTCGCTTCGACTCACCTCGGCCCCGGACGCAACAAGCTGTTCATCCGGGGCATTGCCGATTCGAGCTTCGTCGGGCCGACCCAGGCGACGGTCGGGCAATACTGGGGCAACAGCCGCATCACCTACAGCGCGCCGGACCCGAGCCTGCGGCTGTACGACGTGCGCAGCATCGAGGTGCTCGAAGGGCCGCAAGGCACGCTCTACGGCGCGGGCTCGCTCGGCGGCGTCGTCCGCGTCGTGCCCCGTTCGCCCGACCTGGTCAATTTCGGCGGCGCCGCCTGGGGCGGGGCGCAGGCCGTGCAGCACGGCAAGCCGGGCGTCGACGGCGGGGCGATTCTCAACCTGCCGATCGTCGAGGACCAGCTGGCCTTCCGCGCCGTCGGCTTCGGCGCCAAGGAAGGCGGCTACATCGACGATACCGGCCGCCGTCTCAAGGACGTCAACAAGGTCGATACCTTCGGCGGCCGCGCCGCCTTGCGCTTCACGCCGGGAGACGACTGGTCCTTCGACCTCAACGGCGTCGGCCAGCGCATCGACGGCGACGACAGCCAGTATGCCGAGCGCGGGCAGGGGCTGTCGCGCTCGAGCTCGGTCGCGCAGCCCTATCGCAACGACTACTGGCTCGTCGATTTCGTCGCGACCAAGCGCTGGGACGACATCGAGCTGACGGCCTCGCTCGGCTATGCCCGGCAATATGTCTTCGAGCAGTTCGACGGCGTCGCGGTCACGCAATCGGGCCGACTCATCGTCGTCGCGAACTCTTCCGACCGGCGCGACGACTTCGTGCTCACCGACAGCGGCCAGACGGTGCTGAGCCCGACCGCCGCCGCGCCGACCGCCAGCCTCACCCAGTCGAATCGCATCCGCATGGTGACGGCCGAGACCCGGCTCGCGCGGCGCGGGCCCAACGGCACCGGCTGGCTCATCGGCGTCAGCCTCCTGCACAACACCGCGCAGACACGCCGCCGCATCGGCCAGACGCTGTTCGATCTCCCGCTCACCGGCGTCATGAACAAGGTCGAGGAGGGAACTCTCTACGGCGAGGGGACCGTCGAGCCGATGGACCGGGTGACGGTGACTCTGGGCGGCCGCGTCACGCGCTCGCAGCTGTCCGGGCGATCGGAGGACATCGTCGGCACCGTCGCCCCGGTGATCCGCGCCCAGCGCACCGAAACCTGGCTGCTGCCGTCGGCGGCCGTCGCCTATCGCCCGACCGACCGGCTGACTCTCTTCGCGCGCTATCAGCAAGGCTTCCGGCCCGGCGGCATCGCCGCCCGCCGCGACTTCATCCAGCGCTTCAAGGGCGACCGCGTCTCGACGATCGAGGCCGGCGCCCGCTTCGGCAGCCGCGAAGTCGATTTCACCGCCAATGCCGCATTCACCAGCTGGTCGAACATCCAGGCCGACCTGATCGATGGCTTCGGCTTCCCGACGACGGCGAATGTCGGCGACGGCCAGGTGCTGTCGTTCGGCATCAGCATGCGCTGGCGGCCGATCGAGGGGCTCGAGCTCGACACTTCGCTCTATCTCAACAAGACCAAGGTGACCGAGCGCAACGAACTGCTGTCGTTCGACGGCACGGCGCCCGGCGGCAGCGACGGCGGCTCGGAAACGACGCTGATCAACTTCACGCGCTTGCCGAACATCGCCGACGTCACCGGGCGCTTCGGCTTCAGCTATGTCACCGCCGTGAGCGACCACCTCGATCTCGAGACGAGCGGCTATGCGCGCTACGTCGGCAAATCGACGCTGGGCGTCGGGCCGATCCTCGGCCAGGAGCAGGGCGACTATATCGACACCGGCATGGAAGTCAGGCTGGGCGACCGCCGCAAGGGGCTCAGCCTGTCGCTGACCAATCTCCTGGACTCCCGCGGCAACCGCTTTGCCCTGGGATCGCCTTTCCTGGTACGCGACCGCAACCAGATCACGCCGATGCAGCCGCGGACGGTGCGCGTCGGCTTCGATCTGTCGTTCTAGCCGCCGGCGGGCCTGGATCGCCCCCGCTGTGACGGACAGCACTGCGGATCGAGAGGCGCAGTGACCTGCGGGCGGCGGCGATGATCGCGATCCCCACCGCGCCCTGGGCACACTATGTCGGCGACCTCTGCGCCTGGGGTGCGGCGGCTGCCGCGGCGGCTTGGCAGCATCGCCGCTGGCCCGGCGAGGCCCTGGGCCTCGCCCGCGTCACCGCGCCCGGCTATTACCTGATGCTCGCCGTCTGCGCGCTGGCCGGCGCCTGGCTGGCCGGAACGCTCAATTCCATGCCGTTCAGCCTGGCTCCCTCGCACAGCGTCGCCGGAGCGCTTGCCGGCGGGATATTCGGCGTCGAGCTGTGGAAGCTGCGCCATGGCGTGCGGCGATCGACCGGCGGCGCCTTCGTGCTGCCGCTGGCCGTCGGCATCGCCGTGGGGCGGCTGGGCTGCCTGTTTTCCGGCCTACCCGACCTGACCTACGGCATAGCCTGCGAATTGCCCTGGGCAGTCGATTTGGGCGACGGGGTGGGCCGGCACCCGGTTCAGGCCTACGAAGCGCTGGCCATGGCCGGGTTCGCCGTCGCCTATGTCCGGGCGCGGCAGCGGCAGGCGAATTGGACCGTCGGCCATGGCTTCCACGCCTTCGTCGTCTATTATGCTTGCCAGCGCTTCGCCTGGGAGTTTCTAAAGCCCTATCCGCTGGTGGTCGGGCCGTTCAACCTGTTCCACCTGCTTGCTGTGGGGATGATCGTCTATGGACTCGTATGGTGGCGGCGCGGCGGAACCGCTGACGATGGACACGCAGGCCCTGCCTGAGCGCAAGGCGGCGCCCTATCTGTTCCACGGCCAGACCACCAGCCTGTGCGAGACCTGCCTCGAGCCGGTCCCGGCCAAGGTGATCATCGAGGACGACAGGGTCTTCTATCTCAAGCGCTGCCGCGACCACGGCGTGCAGAAGACGCTGATCAGCGACGATCTCGACTACTGGCGCTCGCAGAAGCTGTGGCTGAAGCCCGGCGACCGCCCGCTTGCGGCGCAGACGCGGACCGAGGCGGGATGCCCGTTCGACTGCGGCCTGTGCCCGGACCACGAGCAGCACAGCTGCCTGGCCATCATCGAGGTGACCCAGGCCTGCAATCTCGCCTGCCCGGTCTGCTTCGCCGACGCCGCCGACCTGCACGGCGCCCATCGCCCGCTGGCAGAGATCGAGCGCATGCTCGACGCGCTGGTGGCGAGCGAGGGGGAACCCGACCTCGTCCAGCTGTCGGGCGGAGAGCCCACGCTCCATCCCGATTTCTTCGCCATCCTCGACGCGGTGAAGCGGCGCCCGATCCGCCACGTGATGATCAACACCAATGGGCTGCGCATTGCCCGCGAAAGCGACTTCGTCGCGCGCCTCGCAAGCTATGCCCCGCGCCTCGAGGTCTACCTTCAGTTCGATTCGCTCAACGACGATGCGCTCGTGGACCTGCGCGGCGCGCGGCTGGCGCGGATCCGGCAGCAGGCGCTGGCAGCGCTCGAACGCGCCGGCCTGGCGACGACGCTGGTGGTCGTGGCCAAGCGCGGGGTGAACGACCACGAGATCGCCGATATCGTCCGCCATGCCCTGACCTGGCGCTGCGTGCGCGGGGTGACGATCCAGCCGGTACAGGACGCCGGTCGCAACGACGGCTTCGACGCCGCCGGCAACCGGCTGGTGCTCACGCAGATCCGGCGCGAGGTCGCGAAGTCGGGCGTGTTCGGCGAGGAGGACATGATTCCCCTGCCCTGCAATCCCGACCAGATCTGCATCGGCTACGGCCTGCGCTCCGGGCAGGAGGTGACGCCGATCACCAGCCTGCTCCCGCGCGAGGCGATTCTCGCCGGGCCGAACACGATCAGCTACGAAGCCTATCCGCTGCTGCGCGAGCGGATCTTCGACCTGCTCTCGCTCGCCACCACGCAAGCCAACACCGAGGACAAGCTCGCCGGCGTGCTGTGCTGCCTGCCGCAGGCGATGGTTCCCGGGGAACTGACCTATGCCAACAGTTTCCGCGTGGTCATCCTGCAGTTCCTCGATCGCTACAATTTCGACCTGGCGACGGTGAAGCGCAGCTGCGTGCACTTCGTGACTGGGGACGGGCAGATCATCCCGTTCGACACCTACAACACCTTCTATCGCGAGGGCGCCGAAGGCGCGGCAGTGCTGGCCCGCCATCGCGCACTGCTGGGGGACAAGGCATGAAAAAACTCCTGGGTGGAATCCTGCTGGGCATCGGCATCCTGATCGCCGGAGCCAGCGGCCTGTGTTCGGCGGTGCTGCTGGTCACCAGCCTGACCGAGCCGCCTTCGCTGGAAGCGCCGCTGATCATCCTCATCGTCGGCGGCATTCCCTTCGTGATCGGGCTGGGTCTGCTCTTCCTCGGCCGCGCGCTGATCCGGTCGGCCAATGCCGACGACAGGCGCGGGCCCCAACCCTGAGGCCATCCGCTGTCGAGCGGGCTTCGGGGCCTGGGGAGGGGGAAAGCCCAACCCCGTCGTCCCGGGCTTGACCCGGGACCGCTGTGATCTTGGGCGGACGCTTCAATATTCGTCACCCTGAACTCGTTTCAGGGCCCATCTCTCCTCCAGGCGCCGGAGCCCTGCATGGACGGGCAACGGCACCGTTGCGTCTCGGCCCTAAGCTTCGGAGCTTGGGGAGATAGGGGTGCTGAAACAAGTTCAGCATGACCGGGGGCGTGGGAGGCGAACAAACCCCGTCGTCCCGGGCTTGACCCCGGGCCCCGGTGATATGGGCCCGACGTTGCGTCCGTGTGGGCCGCCGTCCCCGGGCAAGCCCCGGG
>CAUJJI010000136.1 GCA_963205265.1 Pseudomonadota bacterium | reverse complement strand
CCACTCGCGCTCGTTCTGCACGCCGAGCATCACGCGCCGACCGTCGCCGGCACGATCGCCGCGCAGTCCTCGCCCGAGGACACCGCCTGGACTTTCACGCTGCCGGCCGACAGCTTCGCCGACGCCGACGGCGACGCGCTGGCCTGGAGCGCCGGCCTGGCTGACGGCGGCGCGCTGCCGGCCTGGCTGCAGTTCACGCCCGCAACCCGCAGCTTCTCGGGCACGCCGCCGCTGGACTTCACCGGCAGCATCGCCATCACGGTGACTGCCAGCGACGGCAGCCTATCGGCCAGCCAGGACTTCACCCTGACCGTCCTGCCGGTCAACGACGCGCCGGGCGGGACAGACGGCACGGTCAGCGGCAGCGAGGACCAGGCCTATGTCTTCGCCCTGGCCGACTTCGGCTTCGTCGACGGCGACGGCAGTGCGCTGCTGGCGGTCAACGTCGCCAGCCTGCCCGGCAAGGGCAGCCTGCTGTTCGACGCCGACGGACCGGGCGGAGCCGTGCCGGTCGCAGTGACCGCGAACCAGTCGATCGCCGCGTCCGATGTCGCCGCCGGCCGGTTCAGCTTCCAGCCGGCCGCCGACGCCACCGGATCGCCGTACACGTCGTTCACGTTCCGGCTGCGCGACGACGGCGGCACTGCCGACGGCGGCGTCGACCTCGATCCCTCGCCCAACACGCTGGCGATCGCCATCCAGCCGGCCAACGATGCGCCCAGCGCAGCCGATGACCGGCTGGCCGCGACCGAGGACGTCGCAGTGCAGATCGCCGCCGCCAAACTGCTCGGCAACGACAGCGATCCCGATCTCGATACGCTGGTCATCGACCAGGTTTCCAATCCGCTCGGCGGCACCGTCAAGCTCAACCCGGACGGCAGCGTCACTTTCACGCCGAGCGCGAATTTCAACGGGGCCGGCGGCTTCGACTACCGCCTGTCGGACGGCCACGGCGGCCATGCCGCGGCGCATGTCGTCGTCGACGTGCTGGCGGTGAACGACGCGCCGTCGCTGGCAGCCTCGCAACGCGTCGAGACGCTCGAGGATACCGCCGTTTCGGTTGCCATCGCCGCGAGCGACGTCGACGGGGATGCGCTTTCGCGTGCCGTCGTCACTGCGCCGGAGCACGGCCGGCTTTCGGCAACCACCGGCGGCTATAGCTACCAGCCGGCCAAGGATTTCTCCGGCGCCGACAGTTTCGTCGTGCGGGTCAGCGACGGCAAGGGCGGCTCCGCCAGCCAGACCGTTTCGGTCAAGGTCCTGCCGGTCAACGACGCGCCGGTCGTCACCTCGTTCGGCGGCAGCGAGAGCGTTGCGGTCACCGTGGCCGAGAACGGCTCCAAGGTGCTGGCCGTCACCGCGTCCGACATCGACGGCGACAGGCTGGACTATGCGATCTCGGGCGGCGCCGATGCGGCGCTGTTCACCGTCGATCCGGCAAGCGGCGCGCTCTCGTTCAAGGCCGCGCCCGACTTCGAGGCTCCGGGCGATGCCGACGGCGACAACGTCTACCGGGTCGAGGTAAGCGCCGGCGACGGGGCACTGGCCGACGTGCAGCGCTACTCCGTCGCGGTCGCCAACGTGAACGAAGCGCCCGTCGTCGACGGCGCGATCGCGATCGTCGTCGACGAAGACACGCCGTCGCCCACCGTGGCCGTCGCCGCAAGCGATCCCGATGGCGATGCGCTGAGCTACAGCCTTTCGACCGGACCCGCCCAGGGCAGCGTCAGCCTGTCCGGTGGCGCGTTCGGCTATGTCCCCGCGCCGGATTTCCACGGCACCGACAGCTTTGCCATCACCGTAGCCGACGGCAAGGGCGCCTTCGCCCGGCAGGACGTCACGGTGACCGTCCGGCCGGTCAACGACGCGCCGGTCGCCGGCCAGGACGCGATCACCCTTGCCGGCAGCGCACCGACCGTGCTGGCCCCGGCGAGCCTGCTCGCCAATGACCGCGATGCCGACGGCGACACGCTGGAGATCGTCGCCATCGCCAATGCCAGCCATGTGACCGTGGCGATCAGGGGCTCGCTGATCGACATCGCGCCCGAACCCGGCTTCTCCGGCGAGGCCGGCTTCGACTACACCGTCAGCGACGGCAACGGCGGCGGCGCCGTCGGCCATGTCGTCGTGACGCTGGGCACGACCGCAGCGACGCCCGAAGAGCCGCCGGCCGACAACCATGCCCCGACAGTGCCGTCCGGGCAGGCGCTGGTTACCCTGGTGGACACCGCCATCGCCCTGACCGTCGCCGCGCTCGATCCCGACGGCGACCCGCTGGCCTTCGCCGCCGCGGGCGCGCTGCACGGCAGCGTCACGGACCTGGGCGGCGGCGCTTTCGCCTATACGCCCGACCAGGGCTACACCGGCGCCGACAGCTTCGTCGTCACCGTCGAGGACGATGGCGGCGCCACCGCGCAGCAGGTCGTCGCCGTCACCGTCGCCGGCCGGAGCGCGCCCGACGACTGGCAGCTATTCGCTAACGACGGCTTCGGCGGGCAAGTCGGCGGCAGCGGCGAAGTGTTCGGCACGGCCGGCTTCCAGCGGATCGAAATCCTCGATCGTGCCGGGACGATCGTCCTCGACCCCTCGTTCAACCGCGGCGGCGATCTCGTCGTCCTGCCCGGGACGGCGGCGCACTGGCGCGTCGCTCGCGACGGATCGTCGGCCGTGCTCAGCGACGGCGACACCCTGGTCCAGCTCGCCGTCGGCACGGCCGGCACGGCGATCCAGTTCGACGACGGCACTCGCCTGCTCAAGTACGACGCGGGCCTCGCGAGCATGACCATCGGCGCCCAGGCCTTCGCCACAATGCTGGTCCCGGTCTCCGCCGCCCGCGATGGAACGCCGGCGGCAGAAGCGCATGCCGGCGGCTCCGGACGCCTGCTGGTCGCGGCCGGAGGCAGCGCCGAGGCAAGCGGAAACCTGGCGATCTTCGGCAGCGCCGCCGCGGAAGACGTGACTCTGGGTGCCGGGCAGTTCCGCTTCGACCCCTCGTTCAACAAGGGCGGAGACCGGATCGTCGTCGCGGTGGAGGCAGCGGCCTTCTCGGCCGTGCGCCAGGGCTCCTCGCTGTTCCTCGACAGCGCCGGCACCGACCTGGTGATCCCGGTCGGGACCAGGGGCATGACTATCGAATTTGCCGGCGGCGACGAGCGCCTGCTGCTGTTCGACACGGCCCTGGGCAGCATGCGCATCGGCGACCAGCTGGTCGGCGGCACGCATGTCGCGCTGACCGCCTTCGGCTGAGGCGGCGCCGCTGCTCAGAGGTCGATGCTGATCCTGACCTTTTCGGGATCGACTCTGGCGAGGTCGGCGATGCTCCGGCGCACTTCCTCGACGTAGCCTTTCAGGTCGTCGAGCGCGTCGGCAGCATCCGCCCGGCCGCCCCCGGCGACCAGTTCACCCTCGCTGACGGCGAAGGCCTGCGCCAGGGCAGCGAGATTGACCGGGCGCGGCTTCTTCCTGCCGGTCTCCCAGGCCCACAGGGTCGGCACCGATACGCCGACCGCATCGGCCAGCTTCTTTCGCGACAGCTTCCGCGTGGACCGCAAGGCGACGATCTTGCGAGGCAACTGGTGAGACATGGACGGTCCTGTAGCAGCGGTGCGTCAGGCTTACCCTGCGCTAGTCGAAGTCAGCAAGTTTGTTAATTCAAGTTAATGATCTCGCTCAAAACGTTGCGCGCGCAGGCCTAGATTGATTTCGAGCCAGATGGAATCATCTGGCGACTCGGAAATCACGGCAAAACAGAGTGCTAGAGAGGTGGCTTTGATGCAATCAAAGTCGGAACCACTCTAGGTATCGGGCCGGAAACCGCTCGGCAGGTCGAAGAACACCTTCCGCTTGGAAAAGTCGATCGCGACCCGGCGGAAGAGCCGCAGTTCGCGCATGCCGAGCATCAGCGCCGGCCGGCGATCCAGTTCGAGCAGGGTGAAGACCGGGGCGTCGGTATAGGCGATCAGCGCGTCGGTGATGGAAACGTCGCCGATGCCGACCCGCCTGGCGAACCCGATGTCGGCCGAGGCCCTCTGTCCCGTCACGCTGATCAGCTCCGCCTGCGGCAGCGCACGCCGCTGGCTGAGCGCGCGCTGCAGGGCGCGATTGCCGATCGTCATGTTGGAGCCGGTGTCGATGATCACTGCGGTGCGGACGCCGTCGACCGTGGCATCGGTCATGATCAGCTGGCCCGAGCGGCGGCGCGCGGTCACGACGATCTCGAAGCCGGCATCGCCGCCCAGGCTGCGCGCGTCTCCCACGGTCATGCTGTTGGCGGCGAAGTCCATGAGCACGCGCTGCTGCTGCAGGCTGTCGATGCCGACGATGCCGTCGGCGCCGATGTGCCGCGCCTCGAACAGGACCACTAGCAGGTCGGAGAAGGAGCGGCGGCCGAGGCCGAGCTCTTCCACTGTCGCCGTCTCGGCGATCTCGCTGCCGGCAATGCCCATCACCCTGCGCTTCGCGAGCGAGGGCAGCGCCAGCCGGCTGGCCAGCTCGGTCGAAAGGACCGTGCGCTGCGATCCCGTGTCGATGATGAAGCGATAGGTTCCGTGCCCGCCGATCCGCACCGGCACGGTCATGCGTTCGAAACCGTCGGCCTCGCCGGCGATGACTTCCTGGCCGGCCGCCTCCTGCAGGGCTTCGCTTGCCGGCGCCTCGGCAGCAGACGGCGACGCGAGCAGCAGCGCGATGGTCAAGCCGATCGTGCTCATGGCGGCACTCCTCTCCCAGCTCGCACCTTGGGACGTCCTGGCGCAACGTGAATTCTACCACTGTCGGCAAGCGATGCGAACGGGATTGTGCGGCAGCGGCCGCTTTCCGCGCGCGATCGGCTTGACAAGCCGCCGGCCCGCTAAGAGGATGACGAGCAAGAATCGGCACGGGGGAGAACGGCCATCGCCGCACAGCGCGAAGTTGCAGGCAGGGTCCTGCTCGTCGTCCGGCCCGGACGGCTGTCGAGTGGCGGTCGGTCACAGCCGGAAGGTTGACCATGGCTGCGGATCTTTCCGGCCCCTGCCCAGCTGCCGATGCGCTCTGCACCATGGCGGCGGCAAACACCGGTCTAGACGATTTCGGCGACCCGGGCCGCAATGCCGGTCTGGTCGCGCTGGTCGATTCGATCGCGCAGGAGAGCTGGGACGGCATGACGCGGCCTGCGCGGGCCGTCGTCGTGGACTACCTGGTGCACCAGCTCGAATCCCGCCTCAGGATCATGGCCGACCGCAAGGCCTACCCCGAGATCGCCGCGCAACAGGTCACTGCCCCGCTCATCGTTGTCGGCCCGCCCCGCTCCGGATCGACGCTGCTGCACACCCTGCTCAGCCTCGATCCCGAGGCCATGGCGCCCGAGCACTGGATGTGCCGCGAACCTTCGCCGCCGCTGGCGCTGGGTGCGCCGACGCAGGATCGGCTGGAGCGGGCGGAAAAGCGGATGATGGACCTGTTCGGCCTCATCCCAGACGTTTTCGTCACCCATCCCTACATGATCGAGGAAGGCTCGGGCGCGCTGGCCGAATGCGGCAGCGACATCCTCAGCCTCGCTTTCACCGCGCAGCAGCTCTGGTGCTTCTGGGGCGGCGACCGCTATCGCCGCTATCTGCTCGAGGCCGATCACACCGCCGCGTTGGGCCTGCACCACGATTTTCTCCAGCACCTGCAGTGGGGCATGGGCGGCAGGCGCTGGGCGCTCAAGGGCTCGGACCACATGCTTTGGATGAGCGAGCTCGCCGCGTGCTATCCCGACGCCAGGCTGATCTGGACGCATCGCGACCTGTCGCAGCAGCTCGCCTCGCTGGCGAGCGTGCAGTCGATCCTGCTGGGTCTCCACGGCCATCCCGTCGGCCCCGAGCGGCGCCGGGCGCAGGGCCGCAAGGCGATCGACCTGCAGCACGCCAGCGTGATCAAGGCGATGCGTTCGCGCGAGCTATTGGGCGAAAGCCAGTTCATCGACGTGTCCTACCACGATGTCATGGCCGATCACGTCGGGACCGTGGAATGGATCTACGACCGGGCCGGACTGGCCATGTCGGGCGCCCATGCCGATGCCATCCGCGGCTGGCTTGCCGATCATCCCCAGACCAAGCACGGTGCGCACCGGCATACGCCCGAAGAGTTCGGCATGAACGGCGAGGACATCAATGCCCTGTTCGCGCCCTATACCGAGCGCTTCGGCTTCGGCTTCGGCATCCGCCCGACGCTGAGGGCGTGAGCCGATGACGAGCGCCGGCGACACGCTGCTGAACCCGGACCTGGAATATTTCCTGGCCGAGCGGCCCACCGATCCCGCCATGCGGGATTCGGCGACGTTCTGGATCATGGACCAGTCCGGCACGCTCGCCCTGCCCCGCGTCACGTTCGATGCGATCGGCGAAAGCTGGGACAGGCCGTGGGTGCAGATGAACTTCGTCCACGGCGACGGCCGGACGCTGCGCCTCTGGTCGCAGCAGGCGGGCAGCCTTGCCTTCGATGCGGCAGGCAAGGCCGCGATCCGCGGCGCCGGGCCGCTGCGGTTCGAATGCATCGAGCCGTTCCGTCGCTGGGCCATGGAATACGACGGCACGGCGCTGCAATCGTCCACCGCGAGCGAAGTCGCCGGCCTCAGGCAGCGCGAACCCGTGCCGCTGGCATTCCGCTTCGAGGCGGAGATGGTGGCCGCGCCCTGGCTCATGGGCGGCATGACCGAGGAAGCCGCCCGGCAGATGCAGGCGGGCGAGGCCGGGGCGCTGATGGGCGGGCTGCGCTACGAGCAGCTGTGCCGGGTCACCGGCCATGTCCGGCTCGACGGCACGGACATACCGGTCACGGGCACCGGCATGCGCGTCAGGCGGCAGGGCGTACGCAGCATGGCCGCGGCGCTCGGCCACTGCCAGCATTCGGCGCTGTTCCCCTCGGGCAAGGCTTTCGGCGCGATCGTCATGGCGGCGGGAGCGGACGGTCCGGTCGCCTTCAACGAGGCCTTCCTGCGCACGGCAGAAGGCCGCAAGGTGCCGGCCCGGGTGGCGAGCGCGCCCTGGATGCGGCGCCTGGTCGCCGGCGGAGACGACGCTAGCCTCGTCCTGGACAGCGAGATCGGCAGGGTGTCGATCGCCGGCGAAGTGCTGCTGTCGATGTTCGACCATCACGACTTCGAAATGGCCGACACCTCGGTCCTGCACCAGGGCACGGCGCGCTATCGCTGGGACGGCGAGGAGACCATCGGCCTGATCGAGCGCTGTACCCTGCGCAGCCAACTGGAAGGACTATAGCGATGGCCGGACAACGAGTGGCCCTGGTCACCGGCGGCGGCGCAGGCATCGGCGAGGCGACCTGCCTGCGGCTGGCGCGCGACGGCATGGCCGTCGGCGTGCTCGGCCGAAGCCTCGCCAATGCGCAGGCGGTCGCGGATGCGATCGCTGCCACGGGCGGAAGCGCCCTCGCCGTCGAAGCCGACATCGCCGACCGCGCCCAGGTTGCGCAGGCGGTCTTTGCCGTCCGCGCCGCGCTGGGCCCGATCACGGTCCTGGTCAACAACGCCGGCATCGAGGAGTTCACACCCTTTTCCGAGATCGGCGAGGCAGCCTGGGACAGGGTCATGGATGTGAACCTCAAGGGCGCCTACCATGCCATCCAACTCGTCCTGCCCGACATGGAGGGCGCGGGCTGGGGCCGCATCGTCAATCTCACGGCGCTGGGCGCGCAGATCGGCGCGGCCAACATGGTGCACTATACCGCCAGCAAGGGCGGGCTGGCGGCTCTCACCCGCTCGCTCGCCGTTGAGCTGGGGCCACGCGGGATCACGGTCAATGCCGTGTCTCCGGGTTTCATCCTGACGCCGATGGCGCAGCGGGCCATCGACGGCGACCTGTTCCCGGTGCCCTACGAGCAGATCGTCGCGACCTACCCGATCCCGCGCGTCGGCCGGCCGGACGAAGCCGCCGCCGCCATCGCCTTCTTCGCCTCGGAAGAGGCCGGCTATATCACCGGGCAGACTCTCGGCGTGAACGGCGGGTGCTGCACCTGAGCCGCAGGTGCACGGACGTTGAACCACGCCGCCGATATGCTAATAAGCTGACGAGCGAACATGCTGAGACATTGATGGGAGAGACAGGATGACTACGAGCTACAATCGCCTGGCCGGCAAGGTCGCCATCGTCACCGGCGCCGGCCAGGGCATCGGCGCCGCCATTGCCGAAGCCTATGCGCGCGAAGGTGCCAAGGTCGTGGTCACCGGGCGCACTTTCGCCAAGGTCGAGGAGGTTGCGGGCCGGATCGCGGCGGCCGGGGGGACCGCCCTGCCGCTCGAAGCCCTTTCGGGCAATCGCGATCATGCCGCGATGGTCGTCGCGCGGGCGATCGGCGACTGGGGGCGGGTCGACGTGCTCGTCAACAATGCCCATTCGTTCACCGACTACCTGCCGGTCAACGATCCGAAGATGGAAGAGAACTGCATGATCGACTTCCAGTCGGCCTTCTTCGGCTCGCTGCAGTTCATGCAGCTCTGCCATCCGCACATGGTCGCGCAGGGCGGTGGCTCGATCATCAACATGGGCTCGAGCTACGGCCCGCGGTGCGAGCCGGGCTTCCTCGCCTATGCCGCCAGCAAGGAAGCGATCCGCTGCCTCACCCGCACCGCCGCCAAGGAATACGGCCCGCAGGCGATCCGCGTGAACACCATCCTGCCCTCCGCCATGTCGCCCAAGGCGCTGTGGTATCTCGAGGAAAGCAAGACCTACGACCTCGAACTGGCCAAGGTCGCGCTCGGCCGCTTCGGCGATTCCGAAGACATCGCGCCCACTGCCGTCTTCCTCGCCAGCGACGAATCCAACTACGTCACCGGCCAGACCATCGGCGTCGACGGCGGCAGCACGATGTTCTGACCCGAACGCTTCTCCCCTCGCCGGGGGAAAGCGCAGCATCGGCACCCTGCCTCCACCGGAGCCACGCGAGGAAGTGGCGCCGGTCGGAGGCTGTTCGCTTGACACTCCCGCCGCGATATGCGGTACGGCGCGCCGGCAAATTTTTGTCGACCACGAACGAATCTGCCCGTCGGCCAGGGAAGCGGCCGGCGTGCGGCGAGACGATACAGGACCGGAGAAGACAGAGGCATGAGCCGAGCCGACAAGGGGGTGCCCGATCACCTCCACCAGGTTATCGACTGCCAGTGGGCCTGCCCGGCGCATACGCCGGTGCCGGAGTACCTCAGGCTTATCGCTGCCGGCCGCTATGCCGATTCCTGGGAGATCAACTGGTGGTCGAACGTCTTCCCGGGCATTCTCGGCCGCGTCTGCGACCGTCCGTGCGAGCCGGCCTGCCGCCGCGGGCGGGTGGACGAGGAGCCGGTGGCGATCTGCCGGATGAAACGCGTCGCCGCCGATCTCAAGGGTGACATCTCGGCCCGCCTGCCCAGGCCCCCGGCGCAGAAGAACGGCAAGCGCATCGCCTGCGTCGGCGCCGGCCCCGCCTCGCTGACCGTTGCGCGCGACCTCGCGCTCGAAGGCTACGACATCACCGTTTTCGACAACGGCCGGGAATCGGGCGGCATGATGCGCAGCCAGATCCCGAAGTTCCGCCTGCCCGACAGCGTCATCGACGAGGAATGCGGCTATGTCGAAGGCCTCGGCGTCGCGGTCGTGCTCGACCGCTATGTCGACAGCCTCGCCGCGCTGCGCGCCGAAGGCTGGGACGCGATCTTCGTCGGCACCGGTGCCCCGCGCGGCCGCGAGGCCGATTTGCCGGGCCGCCAGGAAGCGGCGGCGCATATCCACATCGGCATCGACTGGCTGTCGAACATCGCCTTCGGCCATGTCGACACGGTGGCCGAGCGAGTCATCGTGCTGGGCGGCGGCAACACGGCGATGGACTGCTGCCGCTCGTCGCTGCGCCTCGGGGCGAAGGAAGTCCAGGTGATCGTCCGCTCGGGCTTCGAGGAGATGAAGGCCTCGCCCTGGGAAAAGGACGAGGCGCTGCACGAGGGCGTCCGTATCCGCAACTGCATGGTCCCGCTGTCGTTCGAGCACGAGGCCGGCAAGCTGACCGGCGTGACCTTCGAACATGTCGAGGTGCAGTACGACGACAAGGGCAAGCGCCGCCTCGTCCCCACCGGCCGCACCGAGCTGGTGCCCTGCGACCAGGTGCTGGTCGCCATCGGCCAGGAGAACGCCTTCCCCTGGATCGAACGCGACATCGGCCTCGAATTCGACGAATGGGACATGCCGGTCCTGGACGAGAAGACCCTGCAATCGAAGCTGCCCGACGTCTTCTTCGGCGGCGACGCGGCGCTCGGCCCGGCCAACATCATCACCGCCGACGCACAGGGCCACGAGGCGGCGATCTCGATCGACCTGTTCCTCAGGGGCAAGGACGTCGTCGCCGACCGGCCGCCCGAGAAGGTCAACCTCGCCAGCCAGAAGATGGGCATCCACGAGTGGGCCTATGACAACGACATCAGCGAGGACGACCGCCAGGCCATGGCGACGCGCAACCTTTCCGAGGCGCTGAAGGACATCAAGCTCGAGCTCGAGCTCGGCTTCGACGTCGAGAAGGCCTGCGCCGAGGCCGCGCGCTGCCTCAACTGCGACATGGCGACGGTGTTCACCCCACCCACCTGCATCGAGTGCGACAGCTGCGTCGACATCTGCCCGACCGAATGCATCACATTCACCGAGGACGGCGACGAGGCCGACCTGCGCGGCCGGCTCAAGGCCCCGGCCCCCAACACCGAGCAGCCGCTCTACGTCGCCGGCGGGCTCAAGACCGGGCGCGTGATGGTCAAGGACGAGAACCTCTGCCTGCACTGCGGCCTCTGCTCCGAGCGCTGCCCGACCAATGCCTGGGACATGCAGAAGGTCGACTGGCTGGTCCCCCAGGCCGGCGAGGTGGTGGCGTGAGCGGAATGACTGGAACCCGGACCATGAGCGCGATCACCGCGACCAACGACTTCGTCATCAAGTTCGCCAACGTCAACGGCTCGGGCTCGGCCTCGGCCAACGAGATGTTCGCGCGCTCGATCATCCGCATGGGCGTGCCGGTCAGCCCGCGCAACATCTTCCCCTCGAACATCCAGGGCCTGCCGACCTGGTACGAGGTGCGCGTCTGCGACAAGGGCTGGCTGGGCCGGCGCGGCGGCTGCGACCTGATGGTCGCGCTCAACCCGCAGACCTGGGACCAGGACGTGGCCGAGCTCGATGCCGGCGGCTACCTGTTCTACGATTCCACCCGCGACTTGCCGGCCTCGCGCTTCCGCGACGACATCCATGTCATCGGCATCCCGCTGACGGCGATCTGCGCGCGCGAGTTCAGCGATCCCAACCAGCGGCGCCTGTTCAAGAACATCATGTACGTCGGCGCGCTGGCGGCGCTGCTTAACATCGAGCTGTCCGTGGTCGAGAAGCTGATCGCCGAGCAGTACCGCGGCAAGGACAAGCTGATCGACGGCAACCGCCAGGCCGCCCGCATCGGCCATGCCTATGCCCGCGAGCATTTCGCCTGCCCGATCGGCCTCAGGGTCGAGCGCTCGGACAGCGTCGGCGACCGCATCTTCATCGACGGCAACAGCGCCGCCGGCCTCGGCGCGGTCTACGGCGGCGCGACCGTCGCCGCCTGGTATCCGATCACCCCGTCGACCTCAGTGATCGAGGCCTTCACTTCCTATTGCCGCAAGTACCGTACCGACCCCGAAAGCGGGGCCGCGCGCTATGCCATCGTCCAGGCCGAGGACGAGCTGGCCTCGATCGGCATGGTCATCGGCGCGAACTGGAACGGCGCGCGCGCCTTCACCGCGACTTCGGGCCCCGGCATCTCGCTGATGCAGGAGTTCCTCGGCCTGTCCTACTTCGCCGAGATCCCCTCGGTGGTGGTCGACGTCCAGCGTGGCGGGCCGTCGACCGGCATGCCGACGCGCACCCAGCAGTCGGACCTGCTGCTCTGCGCCTATGCCTCGCACGGCGACACGCGGCACGTGCTGCTGTTCCCCGAGGACCCGCACGAGTGCTTCACCATGTCGGCCCAGGCCTTCGACCTCGCCGACCGGCTGCAGACCCCGGTGTTCCTGATGACCGATCTCGACATCGGCATGAACGAGCGGCTCTGCGCCCCCTTCGCCTGGGACGACAGCCGCCTCTACGACCGCGGCAAGGTGCTGAGCGCCGAGGATCTCGAGGCGGGCCGGATGTTCGGCCGCTACGAGGACGTCGACGGCGACGGCATCCCCTGGCGCACGATCCCCGGCACCCACGCCAGCAAGGGCGCGTTCTTCACGCGCGGCACCACCCGCAATGCCCAGGCGCGCTATTCGGAAGCCGCCGGCGACTACGTCTACAACATGGAGCGCCTGCGCCGTAAGTTCGAGACCGCCAAGGGGCTGGTCCCCGCCCCGGTGGAGACCCCGGCCGGCCAGCCGACGCGCCTCGGCGTGATCCACTACGGCTCGACCAGCCCGGCCATGGCCGAGGCGCTGCAGGTCATGGCCGATGCCGGCATCCACATCGATGCGCTGCGCGTCCGCGGCTTCCCCTTCGCCGCCGAGGTCGACGCCTTCATCGAGGCGCACGACACGGTCTTCGTCGTCGAACAGAACGAAAGCGGCCAGCTGCGCACGCTGCTGATCAACGAGGGCGAGCACAACCCGCGCAAGCTGGTGAAGGTCCTGCACTACGACGGCTCGCCGATCACAGCGCGCTTCATCGCCGGCGCCATCGCCGCCACGCTGACCGATGGCGAGGGCCTGCCGATGCCCACCACGATCCACGGGTGACTCCATGACCTACATCGCCAAGCCCCGCCTGCTCGCCGAAGCCCAGCCGAAGAACGCCGTCGGCTATACCCGGCGCGACTACGAGGGCCGCATCTCGACCCTGTGCGCCGGCTGCGGCCACGATTCGATCAGCGCCGCCATCGTCCAGGCCTGCTTCGAGCTCGACATCGAGCCGCACCGCGTCGCCAAGATGAGCGGCATCGGCTGCTCGTCGAAGACGCCCGACTATTTCCTCGGCGCCAGCCACGGCTTCAACTCGGTCCACGGCCGCATGCCCTCGGTCGCCACCGGCGCGGCGCTGGCCAATCGCGAGCTGACCTACCTCGGCGTCTCGGGCGACGGCGATTCCGCCTCGATCGGCATCGGCCAGTTCGCCCATGCCATGCGCCGCGGCGTCAACCTGACCTACATCGTCGAGAACAACGGCGTCTACGGCCTGACCAAGGGCCAGTTCTCGGCCACTGCCGACAAGGGATCCAAGAGCAAGAAGGGCGTGCTCAACGCCGACAGCCCGATCGATCTCGTCGCTCTCGCGCTGCAGATCGGCGCGACCTATGTCGCGCGCAGCTTCTCGGGCGACAAGGACCAGCTGGTGCCGCTGATCAAGGGCGCGCTGCGCCATCGCGGCCCGGCCTTCATCGACGTGATCAGCCCCTGCGTGACGTTCAACAACCACGCCGGCTCGACCAAGAGCTACGACTACGTGCGCGAGCACAACGAGGCGGTGAACCGCATGGAAGTGGTCCTGCCGCGCCACGCCATAGAGACCAGCTACTCGCCCGGCACCGTGCGCCGCGTCGTCCAGCACGACGGCTCGATGCTGCTGCTGCGCAAGCTCGGCGACGACTACGATCCCACCGACCGCATCGAGGCGATGAACCACCTCCAGGAACGCCACGCCCTGGGCGAGATCGTCACCGGCCTGCTCTACGTCGACGAAAGCGCCGAAGACCTGCACCGCCACCTCAACACCGTGGAAGTGCCGCTCAACCAGCTCGAAGACAGCGAACTCTGCCCCGGCAGCGCCCTGCTGGAAGCCCTGAACGCCTCGCTGCGGTAGAGCTTCCGTTCGAGCCCGGGCCCTTTCGTCGATCCGGGCCCCTTCGTGGAGCCAGGTCCCTGCGTGGATCCAGGCCCCTGCATCGTCCCAGGCTTGACCCGGGACCGCTGGCCTCGTCGATGGAAGGCCCGGCCAGGATCACAGCGGTCCCGGGTCGAGCCCGGGACGACGAAGTGCGAAAACGCTTGACATAACAAACCATATTGGTTATATGACGCGCGTCACGGGTTGGTGGAGCGGTACCGGTCGTCTCCTCTCCCCCGACAGCCGGCGCCGCTCCAAGGCGGCCCACCAGGATGCGAGGACCCTCAAACGTCAGGCGGTCATGGGCGAGCCCGACCCGCCAACGCTTCGCA
>CAUJJI010000135.1 GCA_963205265.1 Pseudomonadota bacterium | reverse complement strand
GGCGAATGCGGGCTTGCGCCTGGGGAAACGAACGCACGGAAAAGCCGGCGCCTCGGTTTGCCTGGCACGACAGGCTTGGCGGTTTGAACCCTGAGGTGCGAAGCGTTGGCGGGTCGGGCTCGCCCATGACCGCCTGACGTTGAGGTTCCTCGCATCCTGGTGGGCCGCCTTGGAGCGGCGCCGGCTGTCGGGGGAGAGGAGACGACCGGTACCGCTCCACCAACCCGTGACGCGCGTCATATAACCAATATGGTTTGTTATGTCAAGCGTTTTCGTCGTCCCAGGGTCGCGCCCGGGACGACGGCCGCTCCACGCTCAGCCCACGTCGGCCGGCGACCGCGTGATCCGCATGTATTCGCGCATCGGCGCGTGGCGGGCTTCGTCCGGACCCTGGATCTCGATGGCGAGGGCGATATGGGCGAAGGACAGCGCCAGGTTCAGCAGGCAGCGCTCCTTCCCGTCGAGATCGCCCAGCGGCTTGCGGTCGAGCTCGTCCAGCGCCGGGCCCACGAGGTCCTTGGCGGCGGCGAAGAATGCCGCCCGCTCGGCCTCGGTCGATTCGCTGCGCAGCCTGGCGCGATTGGCCGTGCCCGATATGGCGAAGCGTTCGACAAAGGGTTCGAGGCTCTCGTAGCCTGCGGGCAGAACTGACGACATCGGCCAGCATTCCTCCATTCGGTCAACGCCCTGCGCCTAATCGACTTCGCAAAGATTTTCAACAGGTGCGTCGAATTGCGCCGCCTAGAGTGCTCGAAATCACTCTAGGGCAGCAGACCGTCGCGCCGCAGCATCCGCTGTTCCTCCTTCATGAAGCGGACGAGGATCGCTTCCGGCGAGGCGTCGGGATCGACGCTGTTGGCGAAGACTCGCGGGCCGATGATCGCGGCCGCCAGCATCATGACGCAATAGACTTCGGCGTCGACTTCCTCGCCCGGCCGCTGGCGTTCGAAGCGCTGGCGAATGCCGGCGACCATCTCGTCCCACTGGCTGTAGACCTCGCGGATGTCGCTGCCGGAGACGAATTCGTCGATCCACAGCTTGATCAGCGCCGGATTGTCGAGAACGAAGCGGTTGATCTCCTCGGTCCGCTGGGGCTGCGAGATTCCCAGGTCCATGCCCTTGGCCAGCTGCTCGGTGGCCCAGCTGGACACCGCGTGCAGCAGGGCTTCGCGATTCTCGAAATGATAGTAGACCGTGGTCCGGTCGATCCCCATCTCGCGCGCCAGCGCGGCCACCGACAGCGCATCCGCACCTTTCTCCGAGATCAGCCTGACGGCCGTCTCGATCATCTCGCGATGAGTCTCCTCGAAGGCCCGGTTGCGGCCTTGCCTGGGAGGCTGGTGCGGTCTGTCCATGAAGCGAGTTTACCGGCTCGCTACGTCATTGACCAGACGCGAAGAATTTCGATTTCCCAATGTCGCGGCGGGGGGGGCCTAATCGCCGTCGAGGCCGTAGGCGGTGTGCAGCACGCGGACGGCGAGCTCGGTCTCGTCGGCGTCGATCAGCACCGAGACCTTGATCTCGCTGGTCGAGATCGCCTGGATGTTGATGCCGCGTTCGGCCAGCGTCTTGAACATCGTTGCCGCGACCCCCGCATGGCTGCGCATGCCGACGCCGACGACGCTGATCTTGGCGACCTTGCTGTCGGTGATCATCCGGTAATAGCCGATCGCGTCCTTCTGCCCCTCGAGCAGCGCCTCGGTCCGCGGCAGGTCGGCCAGCGGCACGGTGAACGTCACGTCGGTCTCGCCCTTGTCCTTGGCGACGTTCTGGATGATCATGTCGACGTTGATGTTGGCGGCGGCCAGCGGACCGAAGATCGTCGCCACTGCGCCCGGCCGGTCGGCGACGCGGGTCAGCGTGACTTTCGCCTCGTTCTTGTCGGCGGCAATGCCGGTGATGAGCTGGCGTTCCATTTCCAATCCCTCTTGAATCCTGGCAAGTTCTTCGTCGCTTACGATCATCGTGCCGGGGATGCTGTCGGCCGGCGGGGCATCGTCGTCGATGAACGACGACAGCACCTGCACCCGCACGCCTTCCTTCATCGCCAGGCTGACCGAGCGCGTCTGCAGCACTTTCGAGCCGACCGAGGCGAGTTCGAGCATCTCCTCGTAAGTGACGTTCTTGAGCTTGCGCGCCTTGGCGACGATGCGCGGGTCGGTGGTGTAGACGCCGTCGACGTCGGTGTAGATGTCGCAGCGGTCGGCCTTGACCGCGGCTGCGACGGCGACGGCCGAAGTGTCCGAGCCGCCGCGGCCCAGCGTGGTCACGCGGTTGGCGGCGGTCAGGCCCTGGAAGCCCGGGATCACGGCGATCTCGCCGGCGGCCATCGAAGCGAGCAGGGCTTCCGAGTCGATGTCCTCGATGCGCGCCTTGGCATGGGCGTCGTCGGTGCGGATGGGCAGCTGCCAGCCGAGCCAGCTGCGCGCCTTGCAGCCCATCGCCTGCAGCGTCAGCGCCAGCAGGCCCGAGGTGACCTGCTCGCCCGCGGCGACGACGACGTCGTATTCCGCCGGATCGTAAAGCGCGTTCGCCTCGCGGCAGAAACCCACCAGCCTGTCGGTCTCCCCGGCCATTGCCGATACGACCACCGCCACTTCGTGCCCTGCCGCCTGCTGGCGGCGCACGATATTGGCGACGCGGCGGATGCGCTCGGTGCCGGCCATCGAGGTGCCGCCGAATTTCATCACGATGCGAGCCAAGAGATTAAGCTCCTGCAAATCAACCGTACCCGGGCCCTAGGCCCCGGGCGGGCGTCCTGTTAGGGATGAGCCATGACGAATGCAACCATAAGGCCGGAAGAGGCAGCCCATTTCGGCGCACTGGCCGCGGATTGGTGGAATCCGCAAGGTTCCTCGGCAATGCTCCACCGGCTCAATCCGGTGCGCCTGGCTTTCGTCCGCGCAGCGATCGATTCGCACTGGCACGGCGATTCCCGAAGCCTGCGGCCGCTCGCCGGCAAGCGCGCGCTCGACGTCGGCTGCGGCGCCGGCCTGCTGTGCGAGCCGCTGGCCCGGCTCGGCGCGCAAGTGACGGGCGTCGACGCCGCCGAGGAGAACGTCGATGCCGCCCGCGCGCATGCCCGGGGCGCCGGGCTGGCGATCGAATACCGCTGGGGCGACGTCGGCCAGCTTGGCCTCGCCGACTACGACCTCGTCACCGCAATGGAAGTGATCGAGCATGTCGCCGACAAGCCCGCTTTCCTCGCCGCCCTGGCCGCAGCGCTGAAGCCCGGCGGGCTGATGATCCTGTCCTCGCCTAACCGCACGCCGCAGTCGCGGCTGCTGCTGGTCGAGGCGGCCGAGCGGCTCGGCGCCATCCCGCGCGGGACGCACCACTGGGCCGATTTCGTAACGCCCGACGAATTGCGCGACCTGCTCGCCGAAGCGGGCCTGGCGATGGGCGCCCCCCGGGGCATCGCCTGGTCGCCAATGCAGGGCCTGCACCTGTCGGACAGCATGGCGCTGAACTTCATCGTGACGGCGAGCCGCTAGGCAGGGGCTAGTTCCTCTCGTTCTTCTCGCTCAGCCGCCCGATCGCTGCCACAACCTGCGCTTCGCGTTCCGCCCAGCTGCCCGAGACGCGTTCGTAGGGCACGCCGGCGCGCACCAGCATGGCCTCGGCCACTGCAGCGAATCGCGCCCGCGCCTCGGCACTGCCGAAGAAGCGCGTGCCGTCCTCCACCCAGGGCACGTCGGGGGCGAACAGCAGGTAGAGGTCCGCCTTGGCATAGCCGGTCAACGCGTCGGGCACTTCGCCGAACAGCATTTCCGCCCAGGCCGCCGTCATCAGCGGGTCGGTGTCGAGGATGAGCAATTCCGGCCCGCTCGCCGCCGCCGCGCGCATCGCCGCATCCTGGCCTTCGGCGATGGCGAGGAGATCGGCCATGGTCAGCTCGACGCCGCGCTCCTCGCAATAGGCGCGGCCGTATTCGGGGACCCAGGGCCAGCCGAAGCGCGCCTCGAGCCTGCGCGCCAGGACCGACTTGCCGGTGCTTTCGGCGCCGTGGAAGCAGATGCGGATCAAGCGGCCCGCAGCCTCGTCAGGCGGCGGCTTCGGCAGTGCGGCCCTGGCGCGTCGAGACGATCCATTCGCGCAGGCCGATCAGCGACATCACCAGCATGCCGCCGTAGAGCCCCGCCGTCGGGTAGAGGCCGCGGTTGATGTAGACGAGGATCGAGACGACATCGATCGCGATCCACAGCACCCAGTTCTCGATCCGGCGGAAGGCAAGCAGCAGCTGCGCCGAGACGCTGGCGCCGGCGATCGCCGAATCGGCATAGGGCATCACCGCATCGGTGAAGCGGTACATGACCCAGCCGAGGTTGAGGCTCACCGCCGCCGTCACCGTCGCCCAGACGACGCGGCTCTGCCAGTCGAGCCAGCGCACCGGCACGCGGTTGTCCTCGCCGCCGACCTTGATCCACAGCCACCAGCCCCAGGCCTGGGCGAGGATGAAGAACACCTGCAACGCGGCTTCGGCATAGAGCCGCTCTTCCCAGAACACGAAGATGTAGAGCGCCACCATGGCGATGCCGAAGGGGTAGTTCCACACGCTGCGGAAGATCAGCAGCGCGATGTTGATCACTCCCAGCCCCGCGGCGGTCCATTCCAGAGTCACCATCCACTGTTCGAAAGTCATGGCCGTTCGCAGCTCATATCAGGGCGGCCTCCCACTCCGCTTCCTTGAATCCCACCAGCAATCCGCCCGGATGTTCGACGATCGGGCGCTTGATCGCACTGGGATTGGCCGACATCAGCCCGACAGCCTTGCCCGCGTCAAGTCCATCCTTGTCGGCATCGGGCAGCTTCCTGAACGTGGTACCGGCGCGGTTGAGCACTTTCTCCCAGCCGGCACGATCGACCCAGGCCGCGATCCGGCCGGCATCGGCGCCCTGTTTCTTGTAGTCGTGGAAGACATGGGCGATGCCCCTGGCGTCGAGCCAGGCGCGCGCCTTCTTGACCGTGTCGCAGTTGGGAATGCCGTAGAGAGTGACGGTCAAGGCCGGGCTCCTGTCGAGAATCGGGTGGGGCGATTGGTATCGAGTCGGGGCGGGGCGGGGAAGTATCTCGTCGTCTCTCGGAACGTTCCGCCCGGAGGAAAGCGGTCCCTGGTCAAGCTCGGGACGGCGGCCGCCTTCCTTCTTCGCCCCAAACTCTGGACAGATCGCCGCGAAAGCGACAAAGCCGCGGCATGAGCGTCAACAGCTTCGGCCGCATCTTCCGTTTCACCACCTGGGGCGAAAGCCACGGGCCGGCGCTGGGCGCCGTGGTCGACGGGTGTCCGCCAGGGCTGCCGCTGAGCGAGGCCGATCTCCAGCCCTACCTCGATGCGCGCCGCCCCGGGCAGTCGAAATATACCACCCAGCGCCAGGAACCCGACGCGGTGCGGATCCTGTCGGGCGTGTTCGAAGGGCGCAGCACCGGCACGCCGATCAGCCTGATGATCGAGAACGTCGACCAGCGCTCGAAGGACTATTCCGAAGTCGCCAGGGCCTATCGCCCCGGCCATGCCGACTATGCCTACGACGCCAAGTACGGCTTCCGCGACTATCGCGGCGGCGGGCGCAGTTCCGCGCGCGAGACCGCGGCGCGAGTCGCGGCGGGCGGGGTCGCCAGGCTGGTCGTCCCCGAGGTCAAGATCTTCGCCTATGTCACCGAGATCGGCGGCGACGCGATCGACCGCGATCGGTTCGATTTCGACGAGATCGGCAACAACCCCTTCTTCTGCCCCGACGCCGCTGCGGCCGGGCGCTGGGCCGGGCTGGTCGACGAGGCGCGCCTCGGCGGTTCGTCGCTGGGCGCCGTGGTCGAATGCGTGGCGCAGGGCGTGCCGGCCGGCTGGGGCGCGCCGCTCTACGGCAAGCTCGACGCCGACCTCGCCGCGGCGATGATGAGCATCAATGCGGTCAAGGGCGTCGAGATCGGCGACGGCTTTGCCGCGGCCCGGCTGACCGGCGAACAGAACGCCGATCCGATGCGGCCCGGGGCGCAAGGGCCGGAATTCCTCGCCAACCATGCCGGCGGCATTGCCGGCGGGATTTCCACCGGCCAGCCGGTCGTGGTGCGGGTCGCCTTCAAGCCGACTTCGTCGATCCTGACGCCGGTCGAGACGATCACGCGCGAAGGCGAAGCCAGCGAGATCCGCACCAAGGGCCGCCACGACCCCTGCGTCGGCATCCGCGGCGCGCCGGTGGTCGAGGCGATGATGGCGCTGGTGCTGGCCGACCACAAGCTGCTGCACAGGGGGCAGTGCGGGTAAGGAGATCCTTCCCGGTAGGGGAGGTCAATGCCTTGAGCCGGGCTACCTCGCCCGGCGCAGCACGATGTAGACTGCTCCCGCCCCGCCGTGGCGCGGATGGGCGGGGCGGACGGCGGCGATGCGGCTGGCATGTGGCCCGGCCATCAGCCAGTCGAGGAACTTCGCCCGGATCGCCCCCCGCCGGTTGCTGCGTCCAGCATGGTCGTCCGACAGGCGCGCGCGGCCGGTGATCAGCAGGACCACGCGCGCGCCATGCGCCAGCGCCTGGGTGAGCCCGTGGTCCAGCCGCGCATGGGCGGCGTCGAGCGAGGCGCCGTGCAGGTCCAGCGTGAAATCGGGATGGACCACCCCGCGCGCGAGCCGGCGATCCCAGCCGGCGTCGAGGCCGTGGCGCTCGGGAGATGTACTGCGACTATCCTCCCCGGAACGGGGAGGGGGACCGCGACGCGCAGCGTCGTGGTGGAGGGGGCTGGCCCCCGGCAAGACCGCAGTCGCGACAGGGCCCGGCCGCTTCGGCGTCGCGCCCAGCCGAAAGCCCCCTCCACCAGCCTGCGGCTGGTCCCCCTCCCCGTGCCGGGGAGGATGCCTGCCCTCCAGCGGCCGCACGGTCTTCGCCCCGCGCGCCCACCGCGCCGCTTCGTGGGGCGCCCGCCCGCGACCGGGGCGCTTCACTGCACGCCCAGCCGGCGCAGGGTGCCCCTGGGCAGCAGCAGGTAGGCGCTGCCCCGCGCCGCCATGCCGCCGGCGATGGTGCGGGCTTCCGCGCCGCTGCCCCAGAAGCTGTCGAAGCGGTTGGCGCCCTTGATCGCGCCGCCGGTATCCTGCGCGATCCACAACCCGTCCGCCTCGGCCCGGTCGACGTCGAGCCACACCGGCGCGCCGAGCGGCACGTAGAGCGGGTCGGCGGCAATCGAGCTCTCGCGCCGCACCGGCACGCCCAGCGCGCCGACCGGCCCGTCGCCGGTCAGCTCGCGGAAGAAGACGTAGCTGCGGTTCTCGCGCATCAGGGCGCGGCCGTCGCGCGGGTTCTCGCGCAGGTAGCGCATGATCCCCTGCATCGAGCCGGGATACTGGCCGGGCCCTTCGCCGAGCAGGCCGCGATTGCGCATGACTCCGCCGATGCCGGTATAGGGATGGCCGTTCTGCCCGGCATAGCCGAGGCGCACGATAGTCCCGTCGGGCGCCCGCAGGCGGCCCGAGCCCTGCACTTGCAGGAAGAACAGTTCGACCGGGTCGGCGGCCCAGCCGATCTCCAGCCCCTTGCCCATCATCGCCCCGTCTTCGATCGCCCCGCGATCGAGGTAGGGGACGAAACGTCCGTCGGCATCGTAGCGCCCCAGCGGCTGGGTTCCGTCGGGCTGCGGCGGCGCATCGCCGACGCGGGCGCGCACGAGGTCGGGCGGCACGGCATAGACCGGCACGTCGAAGCCGGCCTGGCGGCGGCGGACCCCGGCGATCTCCGGCTCGTAGTAGCCGGTGACATAGGCGCTGCCGTCGGCGACGCGCGCGGTTTCGAAGAAGCGGGCGAAGAAGGCGCGGGCATCGGCGGCCGGCCAGCCGGCGCCGGCCGCATCGCAGGCCGGCTTCCAGTCACTGCCGCGCGTGAGGCCGCTGTTGTCGGTGCGCGAGACCAGCCGCGCGCAACTTTCGCGGAACGAGGCGAGAGCGGCGACCGCGTCGCTCTGGCCCATGGCCAGGCTCGCGACCGCCGGGCCGGAGCGGATGCCCGCAGTCAGCGCAGTCTCGGCCGGAAGCGTGGGACGCACCACCGGCGGGCGGAGCGGCGGCGTGGGACCTTTGCCCGGGGGAATCAGTCGACCGCAGGCGGCAAGCAGCAGGATCAGCGCGAGCGCCGCCAGGCTGCGCCCGCGGGGCAAGGCTCAGCCCTCGTCGGTTTCGTCGAGCAGCCAGTCGGGATCGCCCGACGTGACGTTGCGGCTGAAGCTCCACAGGTCGACGGCTTCGACTGCATCGTTCAGCGAACCGGCGACCACCTGGCCTTCGGCATTGCGAGTCACCGCGGCGATATCGGCGCGGAACCGCATGCGGATGCGCGCGATCGAGCCGGACATGCCGGCTTCGACGATGCTCGCCTCTTCGATGCGGACGAGGCGATTGTCGAGCGTCTCGCCGGCGGCGATGCGGGCATCGATGGCGGCGGCGAATTCACCGTAGACGTCTTCGTCGCAAAGCTGGCGAAGCTCGTCCTTGTCGCCCTTCCAGAAGGCTTCGAGGATCATGCGGTAGGCGTTGCGCGCGCCTTCGACGAAAGCGAAGGCGTCGAAGCGGCGATCGGCCGCGGCGATTTCCCGAAGCCCGCGTTCCACCGAAGGAGTCGCGGCCGGCAAGTCGCGCTGGCGTGCAGGATTGAGCGGCTGGCGATCGGCAGGGTCACGCGACTGGGTGGAGGGACGTGCGGCGCCGGCAGCGCCGGCAGCGCTGTCGAATCGGCCGGGGATCGGTTCTTCCTCGTGTTCGGCACGACGGCCGAGGACCGAATAGAGCCGCAGGCCCAGGAAGGCTGCGATCATGGCCAGAATGACGATTTCGACAGTCACACCTGTTGTTCCACTCATCTTGCCGCATCGCGCGGAGCCAGCATTGTAGCCCGAGATAGGTAGCGTTTACAAATGAACAACGCGTAAGCGGTCGGTCCGGGCGATTTTTTCGCTCACCCGATGCTTAACGGACACGCCGACTATCGGGTCGCGAGCGAGTCTCCGGCGACGTCGTCCCGCGATTGCGGGCTGCATGCCATTGCCGCCTGCCGGGCTCGGTGCTACGCGCGCCGGCATCACACCGCAAGCGGGGGAATCCACGTACCATGGCCGACGAAGGCAACGTCATCTCCAATCTCGACCTCGGTCCCGAATCGAACGGCGAGGACACGGCGCCGGCTGCCGGCATCATCTCGCAATATGTGAAGGATCTCTCGGTCGAGAATCCGGCCGCGCCGGACAGCTTCCAGTGGCAGGACGCGCCCGAACTGGACATCCAGTTCAACATCGGCGCCCGCGCGATCAACGACGAAGTGCACGAGGTTGAACTGAAGGTGGTCGTCACCGCCAAGACCCAGGCCGGCACGGCCTATGTCGTCGACCTTGCCTATGCCGGCCTGCTCGGCATGCGCAATCTCGAGGATTCGCAGAAGCACGCGTTCCTCTATGCCGAAGCGCCGCGCATCCTGTTCCCCTTCGCCCGCCGCATCATCGCCGATGCCGTGCGCGACGCCGGCTTCGCACCGCTGATGCTCGATCCGATCGACTTCAACGGGCTCTACCTGCAGCAGCTGCAGGCACAGCAGGAAGCCCCGGCCGGCAACGCGTGAGGCGCGCGCGCCGATGCGCACGAACCGCGTCTAGGGCCGGGGCATGAGCCTGCTCAGGAACGTCGGCACGATCGGGGGCCTGACCGCGATCAGCCGCGTCTTCGGCTTCGCCCGCGACATGCTGCTCGCGCGCGTGCTCGGCGCCGGGCTGGCGGCCGACGCGTTCCAGCTTGCCTTCACCCTGCCGAACACCTTCCGCCGGCTTTTCGCCGAGGGCGCCTTCTCGGTCGCTTTCGTGCCGATGTATTCGCGCGCGCTGCACGGCGAGGGCGGGGAGGCGGAGGCCGAGCGTTTCGCCACCGACGTGCTTGCCGTCTTCGTCTGGGTGCTCACCGCCTTCAGCGCCGTCGCCATGATCGCCATGCCGGCGATCGTCTGGGTGCTGGCGAGCGAGTACCAGTCGATCCCCGGCAAGTTCGAGCTGTCGGTCACGCTGAGCCGCATAACCTTCCCCTATCTGGGCCTTATCAGCCTTGTGGCGATGCTGTCGGGCCTGCTCAACGCCCGCTCGCGCTTCGGCCCGGGGGCACTGGCGCCGGTGTTCCTCAACATCGTGCTGATCACCGGCATCCTCATCGGCGCCTGGCTGCGCGGCGACGGCGGCGACGATACCGTGGTCGCCTATGCCCTGGCCATCGCCGTGTCGGTTTCCGGCCTGGTGCAGCTGCTCTACCTGGCCTGGTCGACGCGCCGCGCCGGAGTGCGCCTGAAAGTGCGGCTGCCCAAGCTGACGCCCGAGGTAAGGAACCTCGGCAAGCTGATCCTGCCCGCGACGTTCGGTGCCGGCATCTACCAGATCAGCCAGTTCGTCGACACCTTCTTCGCCACCCAGCTGCCGCAGGGCTCGCTCACCCTGCTCAAGCTGGCCGACCGCCTCAACCAGATGCCGCTGGGCATCGTCGGCATCGCGCTGGGGACGGCGATCCTGCCGATGCTCTCGCGCCACATCCATACCGGCGAGGCGGCCGAGGCGCAGCGGCTGCAGAGCCAGGCCTTCGAGCTGGCGACGCTGCTCACGCTGCCCGCCGCGGCGGCCTTGGCGGTCTGCGCCCCGGCCTTCGTCACCGCCTTCTTCGTCGGCGGCAAATTCACCGCGGCCAACGGCGAAATCATGGCGCAGATCGTCGTCGCCCTGGTCGCCGGACTGCCGGCCTATGTCATCGTCAAGATCCTCAACCCCGGCTATTTCGCCCGCGAGGATACGCGCACGCCGGTATGGACCGCCCTCGCTTCGCTGGTGTTCAACATCTGCGTCAACCTGGTGGTCGTGCAGCGCTTCGGCATCGTCGGGCTGGCGGCGGCGACGGCGGCTTCGGCCAGCCTCAATTGCCTGCTGCTCTATGCCATCCTCCACTTGCGCGGCTGGTTCCATTTCACCCTGCCGCTGGCGGGCAAGATCGCGCGCCAGCTGCTCGCCACCGCCGCCATGACCGGCGCCCTGTGGTACGTCCTGCCGCTGATGGCGGACCGCTACGGCGGCGGCGTGTTCGAGCGGGTGTGGTCGCTGTCCGCGCTGGTGGCGCTCGGCATGGCCGTGTTCTTCGCCGTCGCCTTCGTGACCGGAGCGGTCGACAAGCGGGTCCTGTCCCAGCTAAGGCGCCGCCGTCCCCGCCGCACGGCGGACGACGACGAAATCCTAGAGGTCCAGTAATGCGCATCGTTTCCGGCATCCAGCCGACCGGCAATCTCCATCTCGGCAACTACCTGGGGGCGATCCGCAACTGGGTGCGGATGCAGGACGCCATCGAATCGGACGGCGGCGACTGCCTGTTCTTCCTCGCCGATCTCCACGCCCTGTCGATGCCGCATGTCCCTGCCGAGCTCGCGTCGAACACGCGCGAGATGGTCGCCGCGCTCGTCGCCTGCGGCATCGATCCCGACCGCTCGACGCTGTTCAACCAGGCGCAGGTTCCCGCCCATGCCGAGCTGCAGTGGCTGCTCAACGGCACGGCGCGGATGGGCTGGCTGAACCGCATGACGCAGTTCAAGGACAAGTCGGGCAAGAACCGCGAGGGCGCCTCGATCGCACTGTTCACCTATCCGGTGCTGCAGGCCGCCGACGTGCTGCTCTACCAGGCGACGCACGTCCCGGTGGGCGAGGACCAGAAGCAGCACCTGGAGCTGGCGCGCGACATCGCGCAGAAGTTCAACAACGACTTCTGCGCCGAAGACGCGCCGGTCTTCACCCTGCCCGATCCGATCATCCCGCCCGACGCCGCCCGGATCATGAGCCTGCGCGACGGCAGCGCGAAGATGAGCAAGTCCGATCCCTCGGACATGAGCCGCATCAACCTGACCGACGACGCCGACACGATCATGCAGAAGGTCCGCAAGGCCAAGACCGATCCCGAGCCGCTGCCCGGCGAAGCGGCAGGCCTGGCTGGCCGGCCCGAGGCAGCGAACCTCGTCGGCATCTACGCGGCCCTGGCCGAAACCGGCACGGCCGAGGTGCTGGCCGAGTTCGCCGGCAAGGGCTTCGGCCAGTTCAAGCCCGCGCTGGGCGAGCTGCTGGTGGCAAAGCTGGCGCCGATCAACGCCCGCTTCGTCGAACTGCGCCAGGACCGCGGCGCGCTCGATGCGATCCTCCACAAGGGCGCTGCCAAGGCCCGCGCCCTGGCCGCGCCGACGCTCGATGCGGCCTATGCGGCCCTGGGGCTGGTCCGCGGCTAGCCTGCGGCCGGCAGAACGGCTGGAAATCGCGGCGCCGTTGCGGGTTCCGCTGCGGCGCGCCGTCAATGCATAAGAGACAGTCCCTGTTGGCATCGGCTCGGCGCGCGCATGACACTATTCAACCCCTATTCACGAGGCCATGTTTACGCCATGTTCCTCACGGCAGGGCTGCGACCGATCGTTTCGCCGGGACCCCTGCGCGACTTGGAGGATTAGGATGCTTGCCGATCAGCTTTCCCGCCTGGGACGATTCAGACTGGCGGCGGCTGTGTTCCTGCTGTTCGGCCTGGCCGCCTGCACCACGCCGTTCCACGCCAACGTATCGCGCTTCCAGGCGCAGCTGCCGGCGCCCGCGGGCCAGAGCTTCACCATCGTTGCCGACGACCCGGCGCTTTCGGGGGGCATCGAGTTCGGCCAATACGCCCGCCTGCTCGAGGCCAAGCTGGCGCAGCAGGGCTATACCGCGGTCGCCGATCCGACTCAGGCGACGATGATCGTGCGCTTCGACTACGGCGTCGACAACGGTCGCGAACGCGTCCGCTCGACCGGCATCCGCGATCCCTTCTGGGGTCCCTGGTACGGCTACGGCCGCTTCGGTTATTGGGGCCGCCGCGGTCCGTGGGGCTTCGGCTGGCACGACCCCTGGCTCGATTCGGGTGTCGAGAGCTACACCGTCTTCACCAGCGGCATAGAGGTCAAGATCGACCGCCGCGTCGACGGCCAGCGGCTGTTCGAAGGCAAGGCGGAAGCGGTCTCGACTTCCAATCGCCTCGACCACCTGGTGCCGAACCTGATCGAAGCCATGTTCACCGGCTTCCCCGGCAATTCGGGCGAGACGGTGCGGATCTCGGTCGCGCCGGAGAAGGCCGTGCCGCGGCGTTAGGCGAATGGTCATCCCCGCCTGCGCGGGGATGACGAGTAGCGCTCCAAGGTCACATGATCGCGCTTTAGGCAGGACGCTCCATCGACGAGGCCAGCGGTCCCGAGGCAAGCCCGGGACGACGAAATCCGTCTCCCCGATCAGGCACCCAGCGAGACCACTCCGCCGGTCGAGCCGAAGCCCCCTTCGCCGCGCTGCGTCTCGTCGAGCTCGTCGACCTTGAGCCAGCTCGCCCGCGTCACCGGCGCCAGCACCAGCTGGGCGATGCGGTCGCCGCGGCGGATCTCGAAGGGGTCGCCGCCGTGGTTGATGAGGATCACTTTCAGTTCGCCGCGATAGTCGGAATCGATCGTGCCCGGCGTGTTGGGCACGGTGATGCCGTGCTTGAGCGCCAGTCCCGAGCGCGGCCGCACCTGGATCTCGAAACCGGGCGGGATCGCCACGGCGAGGCCGGTGGCGACCGCATGGCGCGCGCCGGGCCCGAGGACCACGTCCTCGGCCGCGAGCACGTCCATGCCGGCCGCCCCTTCGGTCGCATATTCGGGAAGCTCCAGCCCTTCGAAATGCGGCAGCCGCTTGACCAGCACCGGAACCGCATCATGCGAATGCATTGGCCATCCTTTCGACAAGCGCGCGCGCCACGTCTTCCTTGGGCATTTCGGGAAGGTCCTCGACCCCTTCAGAGGTGACGATGTGCACGGCATTGGCGGCACCGCCCATCACTTCGCCCGAGACGTCGTTGGCGATGATCCAGTCGGCGCCCTTGCGCTTGCGCTTGTCCTTGGCGTTCTTGACGACGTCCTCGGTCTCGGCGGCGAAGCCGATCAGCAGCTTCGGCCGCTTGGGATCGCCCGAGATCGTCGCGAGGATATCCGGATTCTCGGTGAGCAGCAGCGCCGGCGGGGCGGAGCCGCGCTTCTTGATCTTCTCCTTGGCCACGGTCGCCACGCGCCAGTCGGCGACGGCCGCGACCATCACGCCGATGTCGGCGGGCAGTGCGCGCTTGACCGCGGCGGCCATCTCCTGCGCGCTCTCCACGTCGATGCGGTCCACCCCGGGAGGCGTGGGCAGCGTCACCGGGCCCGACACCAGCGTCACTCGCGCCCCGGCCGCAGCGGCGGCAGCGGCGATGGCGAAGCCCTGCTTGCCCGAAGAACGGTTGGCGATGTAGCGCACCGGATCGATCGGCTCGTGCGTCGGGCCGGCAGTGACCAGCACATGCTTGCCGTAGAGCGGGCGGTGGCCGGGATCGGCTTCGAACTCGGGCTGGCCGTCCAGGGGGTCGGCCGCGGCACCGTCCTCGCCGAAAGGCTGCGGCGCAGCTTCGGGCCGGTTGAGCACCAGGTGGTTGATCGCCTCGGGATCGGTCGGCGGCGCGGCGCGCGCGGCACCCTTCTTCGACAGCAGCGGCCCGCCCAGGTCGAGCGGCGGCGGTTCGGCATCGGGGTCGGCGTCCTCGGGCAGGAACTCGCTCTGCAGGAACTCGTCGTCCTGCGGCATCTCGAGCGCGATCGGCTCTTTCGAACGGATGATCATCGACGCCGACAGGCCGCCGAGGCCGGTGCCTTCGGATTCCGTCTCGACGTCGATCACGTGGCCTTGCGGCCCCAGCGCGATCGGAGCCGAGGGCAGGGCGATGTCGCCGGCGTCGATGTCGAGCGCCCAGGCGATGCGGTGCCAGATCGCCGGCGGCTCTGGCAGGCGGCCGGGGCCGTATTCGCCGCAGGCCATGGCGCCGTCCTCCGGCTCCATGACATAGACGCCGGCGCCGCGCAGGGTCTGGACGTTGCGCACGGTGGAGGCGTGCTGCCACATGCGCACATTCATCGCCGGGATCGCCATCACCGGCTTGTCGGTGGCCAGCAGCAGCGTCGTCGCGAGATCGTCGGCGATGCCCGCGGCCATCTTCGCCAGCAGGTCGGCGGTGGCCGGGCAGACGACGATGAGGTCGGCCTGCCGCGAGAGCTGGATATGGCCCATCTCTACTTCGTTCTTGAGGTCCCAGAGCGAGGTGTAGACAGGGTTCTCCGACAGCGCCGCCAGCGCCATCGGAGTGACGAATTGCGAGCCCCCTTCGGTGAGCACGCAGGTGACATCGCCGCCGCCCTTGCGGATCAGGCGGACGAGTTCGCAGGCCTTGTAGGCGGCGATGCCGCCGCCGATGACCAGCAGGATGCGCGGTCCTTCCATGGTTGCCGCTTGTGCAACAGCGAAGGTTTACACGCAATTACTTTGCAGGAAGCGGCGTCGGCCCGGGATTTGCGTCGGATTCGGGGAAGGCCGCGCCGAGCAGCGAGGCCAGCGCGTTCTGCGCGAAGGACAGGCCCATGAACATGGCCGGTGCGATCACGGCGCCCCAGTAGAAGTTGTCGGGCCGCCCGGCGATCATGAAGGCCAGCCCGTAGCCGAGATAGAGGAAAGTGCCGAAAGTCCCCGCCGAAGAGCGCCAGCCGGCCCAGCCCAGGCACATCAGCACGATCAGCGGACCTGCCAGCCAGTGCGGCAGGAAGCGCAGGTTGCTCGACAGCGAGATGTTGGACAGCCAGCCGGGCATCCCGCGCACCACCAGCCAGGGATCGGACGGGCGGTCGCTGGGCAGCACTTGCGCGGCGATGATCTGGAGATGGATCGACAGGGCGACGAGGAACAGGGCCGCCAGCGCGCTCCAGGCCGCGCCTTCCTTCCAGTCGCGGCGCCAGAAGGCCATGGCTGCCATCAGCAGGACGAACGGCAGCGCCAGCTCGCGGATCGCCAGCGCCAGCGCCGCCACCAGGAAGGCGGCGCCCCACTTGCCGGGCCGATGGAGAGCAAAGGCGAGCGCCAGCAGCATGCCGGTCCACAGCTCGTGCAGCACGAAATAGTAGCGGTTGAGGCCCAGCGACGCGCCGACGAAAAGGAACGACAGAGTCAGGATGCGGCGCCGCTGCTCGCCGCCGGGCTCCTCGCCGAGGCGGCGCCACCAGGCCAGCATGACCGCGACCAGCAGCAGCATCGCGGCGACGATCTGCCCGCTCTCGCCCAGCCAGGCATCGAGATAGGCCAGCGTCGGCAGCCGCACCGCCAGGCCCGGGGTGACCGGGTAGTTGGAGCGCCGCTGCTCCTCGACGATGAAGTCGTAGTAGTTCTCGCCCTTGGCGATTCGCGCGATGGCGCGGTCGTAGAGCGCAAGGTCGTCGTCGCGCGGCCGCTCGGCCCCGCCGGAATCGGCCGGCAGCAGGTTCTCAACGAAGGACTTGGTCTTGACTTCGGACTTGCCGGCGGCGATCGGCGCGATCGCAGAGGCGACCAGCATCAGCAGCAGCGCCAGCAGGGCAAGGCGGGCGCGGGCCTGCGGCCAATGGGCAAAGCGGTCCCACGCCGGAGCGGCGGCGGCTATCCCAGTCCTGTTCCCTGCATCACGGCCCATGCGAGCGTCCCCCCGGCAAGCGCTGCCAGGATATAGCCCGCCCAATGGTTACCACCGCGTTTACGCGCCCACATCAGTTCCACTTCGGGCAGCGGCGGCTCTTCCGGCGCGCCGCCCTTCGGCGGGTAGCTCTGCTCGATCCGGCGGATCAGCGCGGGCAGGCGCAGCAAGGTGTCGGCGTCGGTCCGCAGGCGATCGGCGATCGCCGCCTCGGGGCCCAGCTCGTCGCGGATCCAGTCGCGCACGAAGGGGCCCGAGACGTCCCACATGTTGATGCCCGGATGCAGCGCCGTGGCCAGTCCCTCGACCATGACCATGGTCTTCTGCAGCAGCAGCAGGTGCGGCTGGGTCCGCATGTCGAAGTCGCGGGTGATGGCGAAGAGCCCGTCGAGCATCTGCCCGACCGAAAGCTCGCTCACCGGCTTGCCGCGCATCGGTTCGCCAACCGCGCGCAGGGCAGTGGCGAATTCGTCGACCGAATGGTAGCTGGGCACGTACTGCGCCTCGAAGTGGATTTCGGCGACGCGCCGGTAATTGCCGGTGGTCAGGCCGTAGAGGATCTCGGCCAGCCATTGCCGCGCCTGGCGGTTGATCCGCCCCATGATGCCGAAGTCGATGGCGACGATGGTGCCGTCGGCCTGCACGAAGAGATTGCCCTGGTGCATGTCGGCGTGGAAGAATCCGGCGCTGATCGCCTGGGTCAGGAACGCCAGCACCAGCCGGCGCGCCAGCAGCGGCAAGTCCTGTCCGGCGGCCTCGAGCGCGGCGAGATCGCTGATCTTGATGCCGTCGATCCAGGCGATGGTCATCACCCGGCTGGTCGTCCGGTCCCAGTCGATCGCCGGGACGCGATAGCCCTCGTGCCCTTTCATCGCTTCGGCCAGTTCCGAAGCCGAGGCGGCCTCGCGCCGCAGGTCGAGCTCGCGCACGGTCCAGCGCTTGAAATTGGCGATCACCGCGCGCGGGCGCAGTCGCGCCGCCTCCCCGCCGAACGCCTCGAGATGGGCGACGGCCCATTCGTAAGTCTCGATGTCGCGGGCGAACTTCTCGCGGATGCCGGGGCGCAGCACCTTGACCGCGACTTCCTGGCCGTCGGTGGTGACCGCCCGGTAGACCTGGGCGATCGAGGCCGACCCGACCGGCTCGGGATCGATGCTGGCGAACAACGCGTCGAGCGGCCGTCCGAAGCTCGCCTCGATCTCGCGGCGCATCGGCTCGAAGGGGATCGGCGGCAGGCTGTCCTGCAGAGTCAGCAGGTTGCGTGCCGCTTCCTCGCCGACGATGTCGGGCCGCGTCGCCAGCGTCTGCCCCAGCTTGATCGCGGCCGGGCCGATCGCCTGGAAAGCGGCGGCATAGTCGGGCGTGCGTGGCTGGATCGTCCCGAACCGCGCCAGTCGGCACAGGCGCCGCACCGGGGCGGGCGTGTTATGTCCCTCCTCGATGATGCGCAGCGCGCCGTGGCGGGCGAGCACCCGCCCCCAGCGCAGCAGCCGCAGGATATGCGTGGCCGGAGCGGTCAAACCTTCCACCCGGAATGGATCGCGACGAGGCCGCCGAGGATCGGCTCGACTTTCACCTGGCTGAAGCCCGCCGCCCGGATCATCGCCGCGAATTCGGGCATCGGCGGGAAACGGCGGATCGATTCGATGAGGTAGCGGTAGCTATCGGCATCGCCGGCGATCGCCTGGCCCAGCCTGGGCACCAGGCGATGCGAGTAGAGATCGTAGGCTTCCTTGAAGCCCGGCCACTCGGTGGTGGAGAATTCCAGGCAGAAGAACCGCCCGCCGAACTTGAGCACGCGAAAGGCCTCGGCCAGCGCCAAGTCGATGCGGGTGACGTTCCGGATGCCGAAGGCGATGGTATAGGCATCGAAAGTGCCGGCGGGGAAAGCCAGCTTCTCGGCGTTCTGGCAGGACCAGACAAGGCCGTCGATGCCGCGCTTCATCGCCCGCTCGACGCCGACGTCGAGCATGTCCTGGTTGATGTCGGCGACGGTGACTTCGGCGCCGGCATCGGCCAGGCGGAAGGCGATGTCGCCGGTGCCGCCCGCCATGTCGAGGATCGCTTCGCCCGGCTGCGGCTTCACTCGCCGCACGAAGCGGTCCTTCCACAGGCGGTGCATGCCGGCCGACATGGCGTCGTTCATCACGTCGTATTTGCGCGCGACATTGGAAAAGACCGCGCCGACGCGCCGGGTCTTCTCTTCCGGGCTGACCGCTTCGTAGCCGAAGGATACCTGTTCGCTCATGGAGCAGCGCCTTAGGGGAGTTTCGGCAGGGCGGAAAGGCTGATAGCAGCCGGAAATGCCCGAACTGCCCGAAGTCGAAACCACCGTGCGCGGACTTGCCCGCTTTCTCGAGGGCGAGCGCATCGCCCGGGTTTCGGTCAACCGCCCCGACCTGCGCCGCCCGTTCCCGCAGGACCTTGTCCAGGCGCTGACCGGCGCGACAGTGACGGCGATGGGCCGCCGGGCGAAATACGGCCTGATCCACACCGATCGCGGCCTGACCCTGGTGTTCCACCTCGGCATGTCGGGACGCTGGCGGATCGAGCCGGAATCGCCGGACCGGCACGATCACATGGTGATCGAGACCGGATCGGGGCACGTCCTGGCGCTCAACGACGCGCGGCGCTTCGGCTCGGTCGACCTCGTCGCGACCGATGGGCTGGAGCAATGGGGACCGTTCGCCGCGCTCGGGCCCGAGCCGCTCGGCGACGAACTGACCGTCGCGCACCTCGCCCGCGCCTGTGCCGGCCGCATCGCGCCGATCAAGCCGCTGCTGCTTGACCAGCGAATCGTCGCCGGGCTCGGCAACATCTATGTCTGCGAGGCGCTGTATCGCGCCGGAATCAGGCCCGAAAAGGAGGCCGGCCGCGTTTCCCGTGCCGCTCTTGCGCGGCTGGTGCCGGCGATCCGCGACGTGCTTTCCGAATCGATCGAGGCCGGCGGCTCGACGATTCGCGACTATGCCCAGCCCAGCGGCGAACTCGGCTATTTCGCCAGCTCCTGGCGAGTCTACGGCCGCGAAGGCGAAAGCTGCGGCTGCGGCGGCACGGTGCACCGCTTCGTCCAGGGCGGTCGCAGCACCTTCTGGTGCCCCAGGTGCCAGAAGTGACTGTCAGGGCAGAGCGACCGCCGCGGATCGGACGGCGGCTCGATGCGCAAGCTTGACGATTCGGCACCTCGCCGCTAAGGGCCGCGCTTTCCGGCGGGCTCGCTCGCCTTCCACACAATTCCTCATAGATTTCCGGCCGCTCCGGCCGGGCGAAGCAGAAGGTTAACGATGGCCAATACGCCGCAAGCCCGCAAGCGCATCCGCCGCAACGATCGCCGCGCCGAAATCAACGGCAACCGGATGAGCCGCATCCGCACTTTCGTGAAGAAAGTCGAAGCCGCGCTCGACACCGGCGACAAGGCGGCTGCCGCCGCTGCCCTGCAGGCCGCGCAGCCGGAACTGGCTCGCGGCGTCGCCCGCGGCGTGCTCCACAAGAACACTGCCTCGCGCAAGCTGTCGCGGCTGACCAAGCGCGTCGCCGCTCTCTGATTCGGCCACCCGATTCGCCTCTCGCAGGGGGGCTGAGCGGGACGAAAAAGGAACAGGGCCGGAGGGGTTCCCTCCGGCCCTTTTGTGTGCGCCGCAGCGGGGCCTCCAGGCCCTGTGGAGAAGTGCTTGAATTCCCGCGATTCGCGTCGGGGCACTCCAAAAAATTTCGATTATTCAATTGGTTAATCAATTGCTAACGAAATTCCGTGGCCCTTCAGGTGTCAATAGAATTTATTTCATTTTTTTTACCGCGATCACCTTGTGCATTTGGCCGAGAGGTTCATAAATCCGGTCCGAGCCGCACGGGAGCGGATCGGGGTCTTTAATAGCTCAGTCAGCGCATATTGCGTCGAACCATGTGGTGGCGATGCGTGCACGCTTGCGCGCATTTTCCGCCACGGTGGGCAGATATGCCGTATGCGTTCCAGGGGGCGCCTGGCGGGGCTAAAGGGTGACGAGGAGAATACGTGTGACGATGTCTTCCTCGAAGGGGCAACACGACAGGGGAACACCCTGCAAGGCGAAAGTGCGCAGGACGGACATGGAAGAAGACCAGGATGCACTTGATCTCGCAGCGGACTGGTCCGACATCAGCCAGGGCCTTCGCAAGGATCTGGGCCAGCAGCTCCACAGCCAGTGGATAAGGCCCATACAGCTCGGCACCTTCTGCAAGGATACCGGTACGCTGGACCTGTTCCTGCCGACCGAATTCTCCGCCAACTGGGTGGCCGATCGCTTTGCCGACCGCCTTTCGCTGGCGTGGAAGATCGCCCGGCCGGATGTGCGCAACGTGCGGATCTCGGTGCATCCGGGGCGGCGACAGCTGCCCGAGCTGCGGCTCGGCAACGGCGGCAATCCGCGCCCGCCGGCCAACGATGCGCCGCAGCTGGGGCAGTCGGGGGCGGTCAATCTCAACGGTGACAGCTTCCCGGCGCTCGGCCAGGGCACGATCGGCCTGGACCCGTCGCTGACATTCGCGACCTTCGTCACCGGCGCCAACAACGTGCTTGCCTGCAATGCCGCGCAGCGCATGGCCGCGCTGGAGACGCCGCAGTTCTCGCCGCTCTATCTCAAGGCGGCGACCGGGCAGGGCAAGACCCACCTGCTCCACGCCATCGGCCACGCCTATCTCAACGCGCATGCGCGGGCGCGGATCTTCTACTGCTCGGCCGAACGCTTCATGGTCGAATTCGTCCAGGCGCTGCGCCAGAACCAGATGATCGAGTTCAAGTCGCGGCTGCGCGGCTTCGACCTGCTGCTGGTCGACGATATCCAGTTCATCATCGGCAAGGCCAGCGCCCAGGAAGAGCTGCTCTACACGATCGACGCGCTGCTCGCCGAAGGCAAGCGGCTGGTCTTCGCCGCCGACCGCGCGCCGCAGCAGCTCGACGGGGTGGAGCCGCGGCTGCTCTCGCGCCTGTCGATGGGCCTCGTCGCCGACATCCAGCCCGCCGACATCGAGCTGCGCCGCGCGATTCTCGAGCATCGCCTCGCGCGCTTCTCGCCCGCCGATGTCCCGGCCGACGTCGTCGAATTCCTCGCCCGCACGATCAACCGCAATATCCGCGAGCTGGTCGGCGGCCTTAACAAGCTGATCGCCTATGCCCAGCTGACCGGCCAGGCGGTCTCGCTGCAACTGGCCGAAGAGCAGCTGACCGACATTCTTTCGGCCAACCGCCGGCGCATCACCATCGACGAGATCCAGCGCACGGTCTGCCAGTTCTACCGCGTCGACCGCCAGGAGATGAGCTCGAAGCGCCGCGCCCGCGCGGTCGTCCGCCCGCGGCAGGTGGCGATGTACCTCGCCAAGGTGCTGACGCCGCGCAGCTATCCCGAGATCGGCCGGAAATTCGGCGGCCGCGACCATTCGACAGTGATCCATGCCGTCCGCCTGATCGAGGAACTCCGCACCCGCGACGCCGACATGGACGGCGACGTGCGGAGCCTGCTGCGGCAGCTCGAGTCCTAGGGGCATCCTTTTCGTCATTATCGTCGTCCCGGGCTTGACCCGGGACCGCTCTCCTCCGGGCAGAATGTTC
>CAUJJI010000134.1 GCA_963205265.1 Pseudomonadota bacterium | reverse complement strand
CGCGGCGCTCCTGCCGAATGGTCCGAACAGCTATTACCATGGGCGCCGCCCCACCGGGCTCTATATTCCCCGCTTTCGGAATGTGACGGAGAACGCCGACTTCGTCCGCGGCTACGGCTACCAGGGAGCTGCCCAGCGCATCGGCTGGCGCAGCGCGGCGCTCGGCCGGCCCGGCATCGGTGCCGCGCTGAAGGAGCGGACCCGCAAGCTGGGTCCGTGGATGATCTTCATGTCGGGCTTCGGCGAAATGCTGCCGAACCCCGAAAATCGCGTCACGCTGGACAAGACGCAGACCGACAAGTGGGGCGTGCCCGTCGCCCATATCGATTGCTCGCACGGCGAAAACGAGCGCAAGATGGCAGCGCAGATCATCGAGGACGGCAAGGCGATGCTGGAAGCCGCAGGTGGAGTGGTCCTGTCGTCGAACCCGACGCCCGCACCACCGGGACTTGGCATCCACGAAATGGGAACCGCGCGCATGGGCAGGGACCCGAAGACGTCGGTGCTCAACGCCTGGAACCAGACGCACGACGTGCCGAACCTGTTCATCACCGATGGCTCGGCCATGGCGTCCTCGGGCTGCCAGAATCCGTCGCTGACCTACATGGCGCTGTCCGCCCGCGCGGCCGACCATGCCGCGCAGCTGCTCAAGGGGGGCCAGCTGTGATGAAGGGGCTTTCGACTGTCCTGGCGGCACTCGCGGCTGCTTTCGCGACTGCACCGGCCATTGCCGCTCCCGTGACCGATTGCCCCCTGCGGGACATGCCGTTCTCGGCAGATTCGCCGTTGGTGGACCTGATGCTCAGCGAACCGGCCAGGGCCGTGCTCAGCCGCCATTCGGGCAAGGATTTCGACAAGGTTCCGCCGCGCTTCTTCGGCACGACGCCACCGACGTTCGCGGCCATCCTGACGATGAAGGAAAGCGCTCGTTTCACCGGGATGACACCGGCGGCGATCGCCGCAGCCGACGCCGATCTGCGCAAGCTGCCGGTGACTGCAGCCGACAAGCGCGCCCGCTGCGCGCGCTACGACAACGAGGTGCCGAAGTTCGACCTGCCCAGGGGCAAGCCGCGCATCCTGCTGTTCGAGAAGATCAATGGATTCAAGGACGAACCCTCGGTCAACGCCGCCCGCGCCGCGCTGACCGCCATGGCCGAGCGGAAGGGCTGGGCCCTGGCCGTCACCGACAAGGGAGGCGCCTTCAATCCCAGGACTCTCCGCCAGTTCGACGCCGTGATCTGGAACAACATCAGCGGCGACGTGCTGACCCTGTCCCAGCGCAAGGCCTTCGAGAATTACATGCGAGGCGGCGGCGGCTTCGTCGGCATCCACGGCAGCGCTGGCGACTTCGTCTATTACTGGGACTGGTACGTCGACAGGCTGATCGGCGCACGCTTCACCAGCCACCCGATGGATCCCCAGTTCCAGGACGCGCGCATCTCGGTGGACGGAGCCCACCCGCTGGCTGCTGCCCTGCCCCGCGAATGGACCATGAACGACGAGTGGTACTCGTTCCGCACCAATCCGCGCAGCGTCGGGGCGAAAGTGCTGCTGACGCTGGACGAGAGCACATACAAACCGGTCGGACCGATGGGCATGGACTTGAGGATGGGGGACCATCCGCTTGCCTGGACCAATTGCATCGGCAAGGGCCGGATGTTCTATTCCGCGATCGGGCACCGGCCGGAAACCTACAGCCAGCCGCAGAACGTCGCCATGCTGGAAGCGGCCATCGGCTGGACCGCGGGGGCAAAGGGAGCTTGCGGAGGCAAATAGGCGTGCTTGTCTTCGTCCAAGCGCAGGACGCTCCTATGCAGCGAGGTGAGCCAGCCGAAGCTGGATGAGGGGGCACGCCCAGAGCGCCCCCTCAAAATCGGCTGACCAGTCCCTCGCACCACTCCTGCCGCCCGGACACGGGCTCCGGTGCGCTGTTCGACCGCACCGCGTGTTCGGCCACTACGGCCAGCGTCGTCCCGGGAGCATGGATCAACTGGCCCAAGTCCCCCTTCCACCCCGCATAGCGCTCGGCGCGGAAGGCATCGAGCCGCCCATCCTGGACGATCGCCGCGGCGCGCAGAAGAGCCTTGGCGATCGTGTCCACGCCACCGATATGGCCGTGAAACAGATCAACTGCATCAATGCTTTGCCTGCGTACTTTCGCATCGAAATTGAACCCGCCGGTAGTAAAGCCGCCGGCCCGGATGATCTCCAGCATGGCGAGCGTCAGTTCTTCCACCGAGTTCGGAAACTGGTCGGTATCCCACCCGTTCTGCGGATCGCCCCGGTTGGCGTCGATCGATCCGAAAATGCCGAGCGATCGCGCCATGGCGATCTCGTGCTCGAAGGTATGGCCGGACAGCGTGGCGTGGTTGGCCTCGATATTGACTTTGACTTCGTTCTCCAGACCGTAGCGCTTGAGAAAGGCGTAAACCGTCTGCGCATCGAAATCGTACTGGTGCTTGGTCGGTTCGTGCGGCTTGGGCTCGATCAGGATCGTGCCGGTGAAGCCGATGCGATGCTTGTGATCGACGACCAGATTGAGGAAGCGGCCGAAGTTGTCCTGCTCGATGGCGATTTCGGTGTTGAGCAGCGAATCGTAGCCCTCGCGCCCACCCCACAGGACATAGTTCGCGCCGCCAAGGCGATGGGTCGCTTCCAGGCAATCGCGCACCTGCATGGCAGCCCAGGCATAGACTTCCGGGTCGGGGTTGGTCGCCGCGCCCGCCATGTAGCGCGGGTGGCTGAACAGGTTCGCGGTGCCCCATAGCAGCTTGCGGCCGGACCACGCCTGCAATTCCTCGAGATGGTCGACCGCCTCGGCGAAGCTTGCCCGGAACGACGCGGGATCTTCGGCATCGGCCATCACGTCGACGTCGTGAAAGCAGTAGAACGGCAAGTCCAGCTTCTGGACGAAGGCAAGCGCCGCCTCCCGCTTCTGCGCCGCTCGCGTCGCGTCGTTGGGGCCCGCATGCCACGGACGGCGGAAGGTCGCTGCACCGAATACGTCGCTGCCCGGCCAGCAGAAGGTGTGCCACATGCAGACGGCGAAGCGCAGCTGGTCTTCCATGCGCCTGCCCAGCACGATGCGGTCCTTGTCGTACCAGCGATAGGCAAGATCGCTCGAGGCGTCGGGCCCTTCGTAACGCACGATGTCGAATTCGGCGAAGTAATCGGCGGACATGGGGTTCCCTTATAGGTCGCGGATCGCCGGATAGGCCCGGCGGAAGCGTTGCAGTTTGGGTGCGAGGCGTTCGGCCAGGGCACGATCCGGCTCTATGACCCTTAGCGTCGGCGCGCGGGTGCAAGCTTCGCCTGCCGAGGCGCCGTCGACGGCCATCATGGCCAGCTTCGCCGCTCCCAGGGCGGGCCCGACTTCGCCCCCGGCGAAGTAACGCAGGCGCACGCCGAGTACGGCGGATAGGATTGCACCCCAATGCGCCGATCGGGCGCCGCCACCCACGACCCCGAGTTCCTCGACTGCCGTGCCCGCCTCGCGCAGGGCCGCCAAGCCGTCGGCATGGGCGAAAGCCACGCCCTCGAGCACGGCGGCGGCGAGGCGGCCTTTGTCGGTCTCGTTGCCGAGGTGAAGGAAGGCGCCGCGGACCTGCGGATCGTTGTGTGGCGTGCGCTCGCCGGACAGGTATGGCAGCCACAGTTCCTCGCCGCCCGCACCCGCGGTCTCCGCCAGCGCGAAAAAGGACGCGGCGTCGGAAATGCCGAGCACTGATGCCGCCCAGTCGATGCACGAGGCAGCGGACAGGTGAACGCTCATCTGGTGCCACATGCCCGGCAGGCAATGGCAGAAGGCATGAACCGCACGGTCGGGGTTCGGACGAAACGAGCCGGTGGCGACGAAGATCACGCCCGAGGTTCCCAGCGAGAGCAGCGCATCGCCATCGGCGATGACTCCCACGCCGGCCGCCGCCGCCGCATTGTCGCCGGCGCCCGCGGCTACCGGGACCTGCCCTATCCCCCAGCGCCGGGCCACCTCTGGACGAAGGCGGCCGGTGATCTCGCTTCCTTCGTGAAGCCGGGGCATGTGCGACCTGTCCAGACCCGTCGCGGCCAGCATCAAGTCCGACCAGTCACGCCGCGCGCAATCGAGCCACAACGTGCCGGCGCTGTCCGAAAGATCCGACGCCTTGTCGCCCGTCATGCGAAAACGCAGGTAATCCTTCGGGAGCAGGACGCTGCGGACACGGTCGAACACCTGCGGCTCGTTCTGCCTGATCCAGGCCAGCTTCGGCGCCGTGAATCCCGGCATGGCGAGGTTCCCGGTGATCGCGTGCGACGCAGGCTCTGCCGCTTCCAACTCCGCGCATTGCGCAAAGCTGCGACCGTCGTTCCAGAGGATGGCAGCCCGCAGAGGACGATCATCCTCGCCCAGCAGCGTTGCACCATGCATCTGGCCGGCAAGGCCGATCCCCCTGACTCCCGCACGCAATTCGACGGGCAAGGCGAGCACAGCGGCTTCGGCGGCCGACCACCAGTCTTCGGGATCCTGCTCCGACCACGACGTCTGCGGCCGCGATACGCAGAGCGGCGCGCTCGCCTGGGCGAGGACCGCTCCTCGGTCGTCGACCACCGCCGCCTTCACGCCGGAAGTGCCGAGATCTATGCCCAGATAAACGCTTGCCAACTGCAGTCTCCAGGCATCAAGGTAGCGCTAACATACGCCGATTGACAAGTGCCATTCCTGCTGCAAACAGAGGTCGGCACACCCAGTAAGGAATTGTATCATCGCCACCGAAGCGAGGGAGACGTCGCGACGCAGCCCGCGTCGCTCGGGCAAGGGGCCGACTGTCGCCGACGTCGCTCGCGAAGCAGGCGTCGCCCCCATGACCGTGTCCCGCGTGATCAATCGTCACGGCAGCGTGTCGGAAGAAAAGCGCCGGCGCGTCGAGCAGGCAATTGCCCTGCTGGGATACGTTCCCAACCGCGCCGCACGGGAACTGGCCGCGGCACGGCATTCTCGCATAGCCCTGGTGCACGACAACCCCAGCGCCAACTGGCTGAGCGAGGTCCTGGTCGCCTGTCTGGAACAGGCTAGCCGCAGCGATGCCGAACTGCTGCTCGAACGATGCGACGACCGCGCCGATGTGAAGACGCTGGTCGACCACCTGATTGCGCACCGGGTCGACGGGGTGATCCTGCCCACGCCCTTGTGCGACGATGCGAAAGTCCTTGCCGCTGTCGTCGACGCCGGCCTGCCGATGGTGCAGATCGCTCCGGGCAGTCCGGCGCAAGGCGCAGACGCGGTCGGGATCGACGAGTACCGGGCCGCGTTCGACATGACACTGCACCTTGTCGGCAAGGGGCACCGGCGCATCGGGTTCATTACCGGAAACCCCGACCAGACCTGCAATGCGCTTCGCCTTGCCGGCTACGAAGCCGCTCTCGCCGAAGCCGGGATCGCACCCGATGCGCGGCTGATCGCCGGCGGCGACTATTCCTACCGCTCCGGGCTTGCGGCGGCAGAGCAGCTTCTGGGCCGGGAAGATCGGCCGACCGCCCTGTTCGCCAGCAATGACGATATGGCTGCGGCGACAGTGGCAACCGCCAACCGCATGGGCCTGGACGTCCCGGGGGACCTTTCCGTCTGCGGCTTCGACGATACCGCGATCGCCACGATGATCTGGCCGCAACTCTCGACCGTGCGCCAGCCGATCGGCGCGATCGCCAGCCATGCCACCCTGCTCCTGATCGACGCGATCCGCTGCAAGCAAGAGGACCAGCCGCGCGCCGTGCAGCACATGATCCTGCCTTACGAGATCGTCGAGCGGGACTCGGTCAAGCCGCTGCCCGGGCAAGGCTGATCGCATCCCTCCCCAGACGGGGAAGGATGCGATCCCGCGACTGCCTGTCAGAACTTCTTCGCCACGCCCAGGACAAACATGCGCCCAAAAGTGAAGCCGTTGGCATAGCCGTTCTGGTTCGGAGCGGTGCCGAAGAAGACCGGCGGATCCTCATCGAGCACGTTGTCGACATTGAGCGTGAAGGACAGGTCCTTGAGCACGCCGGATTCGGCCGGAACGGTATATTTGAAGAACAGGTCGACCGTGTTGAACGCCCCGACGTGCTCTTGCACCGGCACCGTCGCCAGGGGCACGATGTCGTAGCCGCTGGTGTGGTTCCAGGTCGCCTGCGCGCGGAAGCTGCCGATGTCCGCACCGATCGACGATTGCAGCCGCAGCTTGGCATTGTCGTACCTCAGCACGTCGACGACCGCCGCGTCCGGGGTGACCCGCGACTTGCGGTTCAGCTGGTAGTTGCCGTTCGACGACAGGTCGACCCCGCCGAAGCCGGTGTCGATGCGCAGGCTGGCCCCGAAGTCGAGCCCGTCGACCTTGAGAATGCCGAAGTTGCCGGTGCGGAAGTCCACCGCCTCGTAGACCACGCGGCCCTGCGAGATCAGCGTCTCGACCACCGCACTGCCACCGGGTGCCAGGGCACCGAATGCGCGGAGCTGGGCGGCGCTAAGACCACCGACCGCAGTCTGGATGTTGTTCGGGAAGTCGGTGAAGATGCCCACGCCCGGAGTCGGCGTGGCGAGAATGTTCCTGAACTTCACGTTGTAGTAGCTGAGCCGCAGCCGCAATCCGTCGAGCACCGGCGGATTCATGTCGAAACCGACCGACCAGGTGTCGGCCTTTTGCGGCTTGAGGCCCGGTTGCGAACCCTGCAGCGCAACGGTGAACGAACCCGGGGCAGTTGTATCGCCCGGCCGCGTGAAGGCGACGAACGGGAACGAGCTGATGGTGTTGAACGAAGACCGCAACTGGTCGAGCGGGGTCGGGGCGGTGAATGAAGTGCCCCAGTTGCCGCGCAGCGCGATCCAGTCGACAGGCCTGATCGAAACGCCGATCTTCGGATTGAAAGTACTGCCGAAGTCCTCGTAGTCGTCATAGCGGCCGGCCGCGGAAATCTCGACCATGTCGATGACGGGAAGCAGCAGTTCGCCGAACACCGACTTCACGTTGCGCGAATAGGTGTTGTACGCCGTCGCTCCAAGCGTGCCGATGCGGACATTGTCGACGCTGCGCAGCTTGAACGAATCGTGCATGTATTCGGCGCCGACGGCCAGGCGCATTTCGCCGCCTGGCAGATCGACGATCCTGCCTTCGGCGATGATCCGCACATCGAGCAGGTCGTCGACCGCCTGGGCCGCAAGCATGTTGTCCATGACATCGGCGATGGCGGCCTGGCTCGAAGCGGCAAGGTTGAAGGGATTGATCGTCCCGGCAACGCCCGCAGCGTTGAGGCGCGCGACGTTCGGCTGAACGATCCTGAACCGGCTGTCGCTGCGGCTCCAGTTGAGCAGCCCGCGGATTTCCCAGTCCCCGCCGATCTGCCGCTTCAGCTCCATGTTAACGCCACCCTCGGTGATGTCGGTCGTGGAACGGTTCGAAGCCGTGCCGAGCACCGGCGCAAGGCTGAACGAACCGGTCGCGACGCGCGGCAGGAAATTCAGCGGGAACGCCGGCGTGGGCACCGAAGCCGGGATCGCGAAAGTCGAAGGCAATTGCGCCGATCCGGTCGAAGGCGCGGTCGCCAGCGTCTTGCGGTTGCTGTAGAAGGCGCGGATGTCGAACGTGGTCTTGTCGTCGATATCCTGCGAGAAGCTCACCAGGCCGCCCTGCCGCTTGACCTTGGGAATGATCGCGGAATCGTCGGAGGTGTCGCAGGCGTTGACCGTACCCGCCTGGAAATTCGGCGCAGCGACCGAGGCCGAGAACACGGTGATGCCGCTGAACACCGAATTGACCGTCAGGTTCGGCAGAACGCACTCGCGCCCGAGCGGGAGGTAATTCTGAGTGGTGCGGCCGAGCCGGTTGATGAAACCGCGATCGCGCCCGAACAGATCGTCGCTCTTGGAATAGCTGAAAGCGGCATAAAGCGAACCGCTACCCCAGTCCTTGCCGATCGTGGCGTTGGCGTTCCACTGCCAGTAATCGTCGGCAAAGCCATACTTGCCGTCGATCGCGACGCCGTCGAAGCGGCGGCGAGTCACGTAGTTGATGACGCCGGCGACCGCATCTGCGCCGTAAGTCGCCGAACCGCCTTCGGTGACGATGTCGACGCGCTCGATGGCGCCGACCGGGATGACATCCGGATCGACCGAGGCCTGGCTGGTGCCGGCGCTGGCGATGCGGTGGCTGTCGAACAGGATCAGCGTGCCCGAGCTCGCCGCATTGTTGGGCGAGATGTTGCGGATGTTGGGCCGCGTGATCTGGATCTGGTTGGTCGCGATCGCGAGGTCGGCAACGGGAACCGCGTTGAAGTAGTTGGTCACCTGTGGAACCGAGGCGAGCAGCTCGGTTGCCGAGGTGGCGGCGGTTTCCTCGATCTGCTTGGCGCCAAGGTCGATCGCGTTCGATCCAACCGGGGCCTTGCCGCGAATCAGCGTGCCCGTGACGACGATTTCCGTATTGTTCGCCGCGCCCTTGTCTGCATCCTGGGCCATCGCCGTCGTCGAGGCCATGCCGGACGCCAGAGCGAACGTCATGGCGATGGCCGTGCCGCTGCTGCGGAGATGGGCACAAGCCCGCTGCTTGAATCGGCATGAAGCTTTCATGGAAACCTCCCTTTTTTCCCGCTCGAACCGCGCGCAATCAGCCTTTCCGGACATGCACCTGCAGCGATCGATCACGGTTTGTGATACCGCTACCAAATCCGCTTTTGCATTCGATGTCAAGACTGCCGAGCCCCGGGCCAGTCGCCTGGGCCCCATGAAGTCCACACTTTCGGCTTTCTTCGCAAGCTTGGCCGGATGTGCTCTATTGGCCTTACCAGCAGCGCATGGTCTCGTTTCATTGGGGCCGCCGGGTGCGATTCCGCACACGAAACTTGGCATTGGCAGGCAAGATACCGCAGCCTCCCCCGCCCGTGTAAGAGCCCTCTTTAAACGAGAATATCTCATTTCTTGACACTCTGGACAGGCCAATCTACCGGCTTGCATTCAGGGAAGTTCAAAATCTGGCGGATGGCTCGGCGATAACTACGACGTGTCGGCCAACGGCTGGAAATGCAGGGGAACAGACATGCGTATTGCAGGTAGAATCGCGCTCGCGGGCGTCAGCATCTTGTCGCTCAGCGCTCCGGCCTTGGCGCAGGAAAGCTCGGCCGAAGGCTATGATGACGATGCCATCATCGTCCAGGCCCGCCGCAAGGAAGAAAGCATCCAGGACGTTCCCGTGACGGTCCAGGCCGTGACCGCTCAGGAAATCCAGAAGCTGGAGATCCGCCGGTTCGAAGATGTCGTCGCGGTCGTCCCCGGCCTCCAGCTCGAGCGCGCAGCCAACGGTTCGCAGAACAAGGCCACGATGCGCGGCGTCGACTTCGACGCGACTGCCAGCGGCGCCTTCACCAGCGTGGAATTCTATCGCAACGACGCCGTCATCAGCGCCGGCCAGCTATTCCAGGCGCTTTACGACGTCGGCCAGATCGAAGTCCTGCGCGGCCCGCAGGGCACGCTGCGCGGACGCGCCTCGCCTTCGGGCTCGGTCACCGTCACCACGCGCCGGCCCGACCTGTCGCAGGCCGGCGGCTACCTCAGCGGTTCGCTTGCCGAAGACAGCAACTGGAACCTGAACGGCGCGGTCAACGTCCCCGTTCTGGGCGACAAGCTGGCCGTCCGCGTCGCGGGCTTCGTCGGCAGCAACCACGCGAACGAAGTCACCAGCCTCACTCTGGCGACCGGCGCCGAGGACAACGACCTGCGCGACCGCACGCGCGCGATCCGCGCCAGCGTCCGCGCCGATCCGTTCGACGGCATCCTGCTGCTGGACTTCAACTACGAAGGCATCAGCCGCAAGACCCGCACTTTCGATCAGGTCCAGTCGCGCGGTTTCGTCGACACCTCGGGCCTGTTCGGTCCGGTGCGTATTGCCTCGAAGGACCGCCTGGGCATCCAGGCCAAGCCGAACACCAACGACACTTCGGTGAAGATCTACAACTGGCAGGCGCAGCTGAACTTGTTCGACCAGAGCCTGACCTATGTCGGCGCGAAGAACAAATCCGACAGCTACACCGTCGCCCCGCAGGATGCCGGCGGCTTCTTCGCCAATCCTTACGCGCCATTCACCCCCGGCGGCACGCCGCAGCAGCTCGCGCAGCTGACGGGCACCGTCACCAAGCAGACCGTGCATGAAGTCCGCCTGCAGAACCAGCAGCGCGTCGCCGGCATGTTCGACTACGTGATCGGCTTCATGCAGATCAAGGGCAGCTCGCCGACGCTGCTCTACACGACGACCGCCAGCGGCTCGGCCACGGGCCTGACTTCCATCCGGCTCGGCGGCGCCCTGCGCTTCCGCAGCGACAAGGAGCAGTCGTTCTTCGGCAACATCACGGCCCACCTGACCGACAGCACCGAGATTTCGGGTGGTGTCCGGCGCATCAAGTTCACCCGGAATTCCGGCCTGGCTTCGGCGCCGCGTACTTCGAACCTCGATCCGAATCCCTCTACCTGGCCCGCGGTGCCGCAGTTTGCGCTCAACGACAACCTGAAGGCCACCATCTACAGCGCCACGCTCAAGCAGCGCTTCAGCGAAAACCTTATGGCCTATGCCTCGTTCGGCACCTCGTTCCGCCCGGGCAACGTCGTCGTCTGCTCGGCCTGCCTCGCCTTCACCGAGCCGCTGACCCCGTTGATCACGTCGTTCCTGAACCTGCCCGACGAGAAGTCGAAGTCGTTCGAAGTGGGGGTTAAGACCTCGGCGCTCGATAACCGCCTGCGGTTCAACGTTTCGGCCTTCTACCAGAAGTTCAGCAACTTCCCGGTCCGTTCGGCAACGGCGATCATGTTCATCGGCGCCACCACGCCGACCGTCCGCTCGGGCCTGTTCGAGTTCGTTGCCCCGGTCGACACCAAGATAAAAGGCCTGGAAGCCGACCTCGCCTTCGACCTGTCCAGCGCTTTCAAGCTCTCGGCCAACGTCGCTTACGCCGACGGCAAGATCAAGAACGCCCTGTTCCCCTGCGTCGACCTGAACAACGACAACGTCCAGGACGCGGTCAACCCGACGGCGGCGGCGCTCTTCGCGCATGTCGGCGCCGACCGGATCGACACCTGCACCTCGAACGGATCGCCCTCGTCGGCTCCGAAGTGGGCCGGCACGGTCCAGGGCGAATACACGATGCCGGTGGCCGACTTCGCGGACGGCTATCTGCGTGGCCTCGTCACCTGGAAGGGCAAGTCGCAGGGCCAGAGCACCAATCCGCTGGATTCGGTGAAGGCCTATGCGCTGCTGAACCTCTATGCCGGCGTTCGCGCGCCGGAAGGCGACTGGGAGCTGTCGCTCTTCGCCAAGAACGTGACCAATACCCACCGGGTCCTGACTCGCAACGGCACGACCGCGACGACCTCGCTGTCGGGCAGCGCGCTGAACCTGACCTCCGACTACTTCGGTATCACGACGACCGCACCGCGCGAGTTCGGCGTGAACCTGCGCGTCGCCTTCGGCTCGCGCTGATCGCGATGGCGGCAGCCCCTCGCCCGGCGGGGGGCTGCCGACTGCGCTGCATAGGACTTGCGGCGATCGGGACGGACCAATAGAGCACCGGCGACCTGTAGGGAGTGCTTCCGGTGCCGTGGCGCGAAATCCTGAAGTCTGGAAAGGCGACCCGGCGCGCGCGTTCGCGCTCCACCGCGCCCGCGCTCACGGCCGACGACATCAGCAACTTCTCCCACGCCCTCGCGGCGGCGCGCGGCCAGTTCGGCAAGGCGGTCAAGTCGCTGGCCTCCGATTACGACCTCGGCCAGCGCGGGCCGTGGATCATCGGCATCGTCGGACGGATACAGGTCTCGCCGCACCAGCTGGCGGATTTCTTCAGCGTCGGCCGAAGCCTGATCACGGCCGAGCTGACCCAGCTCGAGGAAGGCGGCTTCATCGCTCTCGCAAAGGACGAGAACGACGGACGCCGCACCAACATCGCCCTCACCCCGACCGGGCGCGAAGTCTACGACCGGCTGGGCAGGGACATGGAAGCATTCCTGGCCGAGCGGCTCGCCGGCTATACGGTGGAAGAGGTGCGGCTCTGCGCGCGGCTGCTGGCGGATTTCTCCCTGCCGAC
>CAUJJI010000133.1 GCA_963205265.1 Pseudomonadota bacterium | reverse complement strand
TTCGGTGGCGGCGGCTACGGGCGCTGCAACGGCAGCGGCTGCTTCGGAGGCAGCCGCGGTGGCCTCCTGGGCAAAAGCGGCGGTGGCGGCGAAGAGCGACGTGCCCAACGCGCCGGCACCGCAGAGAAGCTTGCGGATCATGGTGGTTTCCCTCCTGTCGGACGCGCGGATCACAGCGCGGTGTCTCCGGATTCGCCGGTGCGGATGCGCACGGCGGAAGCGAGGTCGAGGACGAAGATCTTGCCGTCGCCGATCGCTTCGGTGCTTGCCGTCTGCTGGATGGTCTCGACGACTTGCGCGGCCATGTCGTCCGACGCGGCCACTTCGATCTTCACCTTGGGCAGCATGTTGGTCGAATACTCGGCCCCGCGGTAAATCTCGGTCTGCCCCTTCTGCCGTCCGAAGCCCTTGACCTCGGAGACGGTCATGCCGGCGACACCGATCGCCCCCAGCGCCTCTCGCACCTCGTCGAGCTTGAAGGGCTTGATGATGGCGATGATGAATTTCATGCCTATCCCCTGTTAGCCACCGGCCAAGCGCCGGCAGCCCTCGCCTCGCAAGGGGCATGCCAAATTAGGAATCCGTAAAGGATTCAGTTCAAGCCCGGCTGCGACGGCTTGTGCAGCTGCAGCATGGACGCCTGAATCATGAGCATCTGCCTAAAAAATGGGCAGCCGTAGCCGGGCCCTGACCGGCAGATGATCGGATGCCTGGGCAGCCAGCGCGCTGTGGTGGACGCCGGTATGGAGCACGTCCCATTCGCTGGAGATGACGATCCGGTCGAGCTGGGCGATCGGACGGCGCGACGGGAAGCTGCGGCCCGGCGAGAGGACGTGCCAGCCGGGTCCGAACTCGCGGAGCGAGCCGCCGTGCATCGCCCATTCGTTGAGATCGCCCATCAGCACCGTCGGGCAGGCCTCGCCGCAGCTTTCGAGATGGGCCAGCACCGAGCGGATCTGGTGCCGCCGGCGCAGGCCCGACAAGTCGAGGTGCATGGCCACGGCACGCAGCCGCCGGCCATCCTTGAGCAGGTCGACCCGGATCGCACCGCGCGGCTCGAGCGCCGGCAGGGGCACCACGGCAGCCCCTTCGACGGAGATGTCGCGGCGGACGAGCAGGGCATTGCCGTGCCAGCCGATGCTGTCGGGCCGATGCGAGACCGCGACCGGCCGGTAGGGGGTATATTCGTCGATCATCTCGCGCGGCAGCACGCTCAGCCGGCGGCCGAAGCGGCGGTCGGCTTCCTGCAGGGCGACGACATCGGCATCGATCTCGCGCAGGATCGCGAGAATCCGCTCCGGGTCGCGGCGGCGGTCGAGCCCGACCGCCTTGTGGATATTGTAGCTGGCGAAGGACAGTTGCACTTCGCCGATTGTCGCCTTCCGGGCGCCAAGATGCAAGCCGTGTCGCCGGGCAGCCACCCGGTTCGACTTGGTGATGCTCAGCCGGCCAGCAGCGCGCGCAAGCCCTCGCGGTAGGTCGGATAGTGCGGTCGCCAGCCGAGCAGCCGCTTCGCCTTGCCGTTGGCGACGCGCCGGTTCTCGGCATAGAAGCCGCGCGCGGCAGGCGACAGGCCTGCCTCGTCGAGCGACTGCAGCGGCGGTGGCGGAACCCCGAGCAGCCGCGCCGCTTCCTCGATCACCGCATTCTGGCTGCAGGGCAGGTCGTCGGCGAGATTGTAGGCTCCGGGCGGCGCGGTGAACGCGGCGACCACGCCGGCGGCGATATCGTCGACATGGATGCGGCTGAAGACCTGCCCCGGCAGGTCGATGCGATGCGCCGCGCCCCCGCGCACGCGGTCCAGCGGACTGCGGCCGGGACCGTAGATGCCCGGGAGGCGGAACACCCGCGCGCCTTTCGCCAGCCAGGCCGCATCTGCGGCAGACCGCGCCGAGCGGCGGCCTCCCCCGGTCGGCGCGCTTTCGTCGACCCAGGCGCCGCCGGTGTCGCCGTAGACCCCGGTCGAGGAGAGATAGCCCAGCCAGCCGTGGTCCAGCGCCTCGCCGTAGCGTGCCAGGACCGGATCCTCGCCCGCGACCGGCGGCACCGAGGACAGGACATGGCTCGCCCGCGCCAGTTCCGCGCGCACGCCGGCCTCGTCGTCGAAAGCGAATTGCGCGGTGCTGCCGGTGCCGCTCACGATCCAGCCGGCGCCGCGCAGGCGCTGCGCCACGAAGCCCGCGCTGTAGCCGAGTCCGAAGATGAAGAGCCGTGCCATCGCGTCGATTGTTAGCGCGACGGCTGGCAATCGGAAACGCTTCCTCTAGATTGGCAGCCATGGACATCGCCAGCAGACCTTCGACTCCGGTCGAGAATCCCGAAACCGCCGACGCCGCCCCGCCGCCGCTGGCTCCTGCAGTCATCCGCCGCGAGGACTATCGCCCACCCGACTGGCTGGTGCCCGAAGTCGCGCTATCCTTCGCGCTGGACCTGGAGGCGACGCGGATCTCGTCGCGGCTCGAGGTTCGCCGCAATCCCGAAGGGAGCGGGCAGCAGACTTTCCGCCTCAACGGCGACGGCATCGCCGCTGCTGCGGTCAGGGTCGACGGCCAGGCGGTCAACGACTGGCGCATGGACGGCAACGATCTTTTGCTCGAGCTGCCGGGCGACAGCCATGCCATCGAGATCGAGACGCTGGTCAATCCCGCCGCCAACAGCCAGCTGATGGGCCTCTATGCCTCGAACGGCATGCTCTGCACCCAGTGCGAGGCCGAAGGCTTCCGCCGGATGACCTTCTTCCCCGACCGTCCGGACGTGCTGTCCAGCTATCGCGTCCGGATGACCGGCGACAAGGCCCGCTTCCCCGTGCTGCTGGCCAACGGCAACTGCGTCGCGCAGGGCGAGAGCGGCGAGGGCAGCCACTGGGCCGAATGGCACGACCCCTGGCCCAAGCCCAGCTACCTCTTCGCCCTGGTCGCAGGCGAGCTGGTCGCCAACCACGCCACCTTCACGACGATGAGCGGCCGCAAGGTCGATCTCAACATCTGGGTCAGGCAGGGCGACGAAGGCCGCACGCAGCATGCGATGGATTCGCTGATCGCGGCGATGAAATGGGACGAGCAGGCTTTCGGCCGCGAATACGACCTCGATCTCTACAACATCGTCGCCGTGTCCGATTTCAACATGGGGGCGATGGAGAACAAGGGGCTCAACGTCTTCAATACCCGCTATGTCCTGGCCGATCCCGAAACCGCGACCGACGCAGACTACGACGCGATCGAAGGCGTCATCGGCCACGAATACTTCCACAACTGGTCGGGCAACCGCGTCACCTGCCGCGACTGGTTCCAGCTGTCGCTGAAGGAAGGCTTCACCGTCCTGCGCGACCAGCTGTTCAGCGCCGACATGGGCTCGCCTGCCGTCAAGCGGATCGAAGACGTGCGCGTGCTGCGCGCCGCCCAGTTTCCCGAGGACTCGGGCCCGCTCGCCCACCCGATCCGCCCGGATTCGTACCAGGAGATCTCGAACTTCTACACCTCGACCGTCTACAACAAGGGCGCCGAGGTGATCCGGATGATGCGCTCGATCGCCGGCCCCGACCGCTTCCGCCGGGGAACCGACCTCTATTTCGAGCGCCACGACGGCCAGGCGGCGACCTGCGAGGATTTCGTCCGCGCGATCGAGGAGGGCGCCGGGCTCGACCTCACGCAGTTCCGCCTCTGGTACGGCCAGGCAGGCACGCCGCTGGTCAAGGCGCGGCTGAGCCACGCGGGCGACACGGCGACGCTCCGGCTCGAGCAGATCGTACCCGCGACGCCCGGGCAGCCGGTCAAGCAGCCGATGCCGATCCCGCTGCGGATCGCGCTGTTCGACCGCGACGGCGGCAAGCACCACGGCGAGCAGCTGATCGTGCTCGACCAGGCCCGGGCCGAGTTCCGCTTTCCGGGATTCGCCCGGCCGCCGGTGCTGTCGATCAACCGCGGCTTCACCGCGCCGGTGGCGATCGACAGCGATGCCGGTACGGGCGACCTCGTGTTCCTCGCCGCGCGCGACGACGACGCCTTTGCGCGCTACGAGGCGATGCAGAGCCTGGTCGTCAGGCATCTCGTCGGCGCGGTCGGCGGCGGCATGCTCTGCGATGCCGAGCGGCAGGCCGGCCGCGAGGCCATCGGCCAGGCCATGGCGGCGATCATCGACGATGGCTCGCTCGACGATCTCATGCGCGGCGAACTGATGATCCTCCCGGCCGAGAGCTACCTTGCCGAGCAGCTGCCGGTCGCCGATCCGGGCGCGATCCACGAGGAACGCGAAGGCTTGAAGAAATGGCTCGGCAGCGCGCTGCGCGACCGGCTCTGCGCACTGCACGATCGGGTGGGCGCGGTTCCCTACGGCCGCGACGCCACCGCGCGCGGCGCGCGCAAGCTGAAGACCCAGGCACTGGTCTATCTCGCCGCCGGAGCACCGGGCGAAGCCGCAAGGCGCGCCGAGATGCAGTACGACCGCGCCGACAACATGACCGACCGGCAAGGCGCGCTGATGGTGCTCTGCGGACTGGAGACTCCCGCGCGCGCGGAGAAGCTCGCCGACTTCCACGCGCGCTACGCGGGCAATGCGCTGGTCATCGACAAGTGGTTCTCGCTGCAGGCGGGCTCCCTGCATCCGGACGTGCTCGAGCACGTCAAGGCCCTGGCCGAGCATCCGGACTTCGTCATGACCAACCCGAACCGGGTGCGCGCGCTCTACATGTCCTGCGCGGTCAATCCCAAGGCGTTCCACGCGGCAAGCGGCGAAGGCTACCGGATCATCGCCGACCTGATCCTCGCGCTCGACCCGCTCAATGCCCAGACCGCGGCGCGATTCGTGCCGCCGCTCGGGCGCTGGCGCAGGATCGAGCCGAAGCGCTCGGCGATGATGCGCGCCCAGCTGGAACGCATCGCCGCCGCGCCGCACCTGTCGCGCGACGTGCAAGAGCAGGTGACCAAGAGCCTTGGCTGAAGCCGTCGAAGTCATCCGGGCGGACCTGCTGGAAGGCCTGCCCCACGGCTTTTTCGGCCGGCGCGGCGGGGTTTCGCGCGGGATCGTCTCGGGTCTCAATACCGGCTTCGGAGCCGGCGACGATCCCGCCGCCGTCGCGGAGAACCGGCAACGGGCGGCCGGCGCCCTATTGCCGGGGGCGGCCATGGTCTCGGTTCATCAGGTGCATTCGCCCGATTGCGTAACGGTTCGCGAGCCCTGGGGCGACGCCGACCGGCCGCAGGCCGACGCCCTGGTCACGGCACGGCCCGGGGTCCTGCTCGCCATCGTGACCGCCGATTGCGCCCCGGTCCTGCTTGCCGACCGCGAGGCGGGCGTGGTCGGGGCGGCCCATGCCGGCTGGAAAGGCGCCATCGGCGGCGTGACCGACCGGACGATCGCCGCCATGCAGGCGCTCGGCGCCAGGCCGGAGCGGATCGCAGCGGCGATCGGCCCGTGCATCGGCCAGGCGAGCTACGAGGTCGACGAGATTTTTCGCAGCCGTTTCATCGCCGATGATTCGGCAAATGCCGGATTCTTCGCTTCCGGAAGGGCCGGACACTGGCACTTCGACTTGCCGGGCTATGTCGCCGGACGCCTCGCCGCGGCCGGGGTGGGCGACATCCAAAGCCTTGGCCTGGATACATATTCCGCACCCGACCGCTTCTTTTCCTATCGCCGGTCGACCCATCGCGGCGAGCCGAACTACGGTCGGCAATTGTCCCTGATCGGCTTGCCGTAACGCCTGCCGACGAAACACCAAAATTGCGGTTGGCAGGCTAGGTTTTCGCGTCTATCAGCGCGCCAAACCGGTTCCGGCAAGGGGTGGACTCCGCGCAGGGGCCGGCGTCAGGGGGTTACCAGACGACGTAACGTTTTGGATTCGCCCTGCTCCAGGTTCTGGATGCGGGCGCTTAAGGCAAGGCAAGGTCAACCATGGCACATGATGCGGGCACTGACACTCCGGAACTGACTGCCGGGGATGGAGTGCGGCGGCGTGATTTCATCAATATCGCAGCAGCAAGCGCGGCCGGCGTCGGCGGAGTGGTCACTCTGCTGCCGCTGATCAGCCAGATGGCCCCTTCGGCCGACGTGCTGGCGGAAAGCTCGGTGGAAATCGACATCTCGCAGATCAAGCCCGGCCAGGCGATCAAGGGCGTGTTCCGCAAGCAGCCCGTGTTCATCCGCAACCTGACCCCGGCCGAAGTGGCCGAGGCCAACAAGGTGCCGACCGGCTCGCTGCGCGACCCGCAGTCGCTGGCCGAGCGGACCAAGCCCGGCAAGGAAAACTGGCTGATCACGATGGGCGTCTGCACCCACCTCGGCTGCGTCCCGCTGGGCGCCGGCGAGGGCGAGGTGAAGGGCGAGTTCGGCGGCTATTTCTGCCCCTGCCACGGTTCGCACTACGATACCGCTGCGCGCATTCGCAAAGGTCCGGCGCCGACGAACCTCGAGGTTCCCGAGTACGCCTTCAATTCCGACACCGTCGTCAAGATCGGTTAAGGCAACTGCTGCGGTCATTCGCTGAGGACATACGATGAGCTTTCCCTGGGCCAACGAATACAAGCCGAGCCATCCCTTCATGCAGTGGATGGACGAGAAGCTGCCGCTGCCGCGCTTCGTCTACAACGCGATCGGCGCCGGCTATCCCGTGCCGCGCAATCTCAACTACTGGTGGAACTTCGGCATCCTCGCCCTGGTCTGCCTGACGCTGCAGATCGTGACCGGCATCGTCCTGGCGATGCACTATGCGGCCAATGCCGGCGTGGCCTTCGATTCGGTCGAGCACATCATGCGCGACGTCAACTGGGGCTGGCTGATGCGCTATGCGCACGCCAACGGCGCCTCGGCCTTCTTCGTCGTGATCTACATCCACATCTTCCGCGGCTTCTTCTACGGCTCGTACAAGGCCCCGCGCGAGATGGTATGGCTGCTCGGCGTCGTGATCTTCCTGCTGATGATGGCCACCGCCTTCATGGGCTACGTGCTTCCCTGGGGCCAGATGAGCTTCTGGGGCGCCAAGGTCATCACCGGCCTGTTCGGCGCGATCCCGCTGGTCGGCGAGCCGATCCAGCAGTGGCTGCTCGGCGGCTTCGCGCCCGACAACGCCGCGCTGAACCGCTTCTTCTCGCTGCACTATCTGCTGCCCTTCGTGATCATCGGCGTGGTCGTGCTGCACATCTGGGCGCTGCACATCCCCGGCTCTTCGAACCCGACCGGCGTCGAAGTGAAGACCGAGAGCGACACCGTGCCGTTCCACCCCTATTTCATCGTCAAGGACGGCTGGGCGGTCGGCGCCTTCCTGTTCCTCTACTGCGCGGTGCTGTTCTTCGCGCCGAACATGCTCGGCCACCCGGACAACTACATCCCGGCCAACCCGATGAGCACCCCGGCGCACATCGTGCCCGAATGGTACTTCTGGCCGTTCTACGCGATCCTGCGCGCCTTCACTTTCGACTTCTTCTTCATCCCGGCCAAGCTGATGGGCGTGCTCGCCATGTTCGGCTCGATCCTGATCTGGTTCTTCCTGCCGTGGCTGGACAAGTCGCCGGTGCGCTCGGGCCACTACCGCCCGACTTTCCGGAAGTTCTTCTGGTTCGGCCTGATCCCGACGATGCTGGTGCTGTTCTACTGCGGCGGCGCCCCGGCCGAAGAACCCTACGTGATGTTCAGCCAGATCGCGTCGCTCTACTACTTCGCGCACTTCCTCATCATCCTGCCGATCGTCTCTTCGATCGAACGTCCCGACCCGCTGCCCTTCTCGATCACCGAGGCCGTCCTCGGACATGACGACAAGGCCGCGCTCGGCACGACGGCGTAACCCCAGCGAGACGGAAAGACAGACACATGATCCGCATCCTCTCCCTCCTCGTCGGGCTGTTCTTCACCGCCGCCCTGGCCTGGTCGTTCGGCAACGGCGCCGTGAACTTCGCCCGGGAAGGCAAGCCGGCGACCGTCGAAAGCGCGTTCCACGAGCACCCCAAGGCGCTGCACCTCGCCAGCGACGGTCCCTTCGGCAAGTTCGACAAGCAGCAGCTGCAGCGCGGTTTCCAGGTCTACAAGGAAGTCTGCGCCGCTTGCCACTCGCTGCGCTTGGTCGCCTTCCGCGACCTCAAGGCGATCGGCTACAACGACGACGAGGTGAAGGCGATCGCCGCGGGCTTCAACGTCCCCGGCCTCGATCCCAACACCGGCGAGGCGAACACCCGCCCGGGCCTCGCGACCGACTATTTCCCGATGCCCTTCGCCAACGACATCGCCGCGCGCGCCGCCAACAACAACGCGGTGCCGCCCGACCTGTCGCTGATGACCAAGGCCCGCCACAACGGCGCGGCCTACGTCTACTCGCTGCTGACGGGCTACCAGGACCAGCCGGCCGAACTGCTCAAGACGTTCCCGGACGCCAAGACCCCGCAGGGCCTGCACTACAACCCCTATTTCGCCAACCTCAACCTCGCCATGGCGCCGCCGCTGACCGCCGACGGCCAGGTGACCTACGGCGACGGTACCAAGGCGACCAAGGACCAGATGGCCAAGGACGTCGCCGCCTTCCTCGTCTGGACGGCCGAACCCAAGCTCGACAAGCGCAACCAGACGGGATGGCCGGTGCTCGGCTTCCTGCTGTTCGCGACCATTCTCGGCTACCTGTCCTACCGGACCATCTGGGCAGAGAAGAAGAAGCACTGAGATCCAGCCGCTTCCGGCAATTCGGCGCCCCTTGCATCACCCGATGCAGGGGGCGTTTTCCTTAGGGGGTAGAGCGATGACGCCCGACGAACTGAAAGCGCTGATCCGCACCATCCCGGATTTCCCCAAGCCGGGGATCCTGTTCCGCGACGTGACCACGCTGATCGGCAACGGCGCCGGTTTGGCTGCTGCGGTGGAACTGCTCGCCGATCGCGCCCGGGCCGCCGGCGCCCAGGCCATCGCCGGCATCGAGGCCCGCGGCTTCATCTTCGGCGCAGCCGTGGCGGCGCATCTCGGCATCGGCTTCGTGCCCGTGCGCAAGCCCGGCAAGCTGCCGGTGCCGGTGCTCGCCATCGACTATGCGCTCGAGTACGGCACCGACACGCTCGAGGTCGATCCCGACGCGATTGGCGACGGCCAGCGCGTCGTGCTGATCGACGATCTCCTCGCCACGGGCGGCACGGCCCTCGCCGCGCTGGAACTGGCGCGCAGGGCCGGCGGCGTGGTGGAAGCGGCGCTGTTCCTGGTCGACCTGCCGGATCTGGGCGGCGCCGAGCGGCTGCGCGCGGCTGGGGTCACGGTCGAGGCGGTGATGGCTTTCGAAGGGCACTGAGGGTCTTCGTAGCGCTTCCCCTCCATCGTCCCACCCCTTTCGTCGTCAACCCCCACCGTCGTCCCGGGACAAGCCCGGGACGACGAGAGGCGTCACACGTCGTCCCGGCTAAGGCCGGGACCGCTCTCCATTGCGCAGAACGGTCCATCGACGAGGCCAGCGGTCGCGGGTCGAGCCCGGGACGGCGGAATTGGTCAAGCCGCGCGCTTGCCTTTCTTCGCGTCCCGCACCGGCTCGCCGTCGACGAGAGCCTGGACCGCCTTCGAGGTCGCGACCGTGTTCAGCTCGGTCAGGGCGAAGTGATTCGCCTCGATCTCGGCGAGGTCGTAGACGTAATTGACCATGACGCCGTGCGACTGGCGCTGCCCGTTCTTCGACAGGTCGGCATTGGCGTGGATGGCTTCGAGCCGGGCGCCGTTGCCGAGATGGAAGCGCGCCACCGAATCGAGCACCTGCCCCTTGGGCGAGCGCGCCGTGGTGAGATAGCGCGCCGCCTCGGTGCGCAGCTGGCGCGCGCCGGGCACCTTGACGCCCTCGCCGAACTCCCTGGTCCGCCACTTGGCGAAGCCGGGCACGGGGGAGAGAGTGGCGAAGGTCTTCAGCTGCGGCAGCTCCTGCTGCAGCAGGCCCACCACCCGCTTGATCAGGTAGTTGCCGAAGGGGATGCCGCGCAGGCCCTCCTGGCAATTCGAGATCGAGTAGAAGATGGCGCAGTTGGCCTTGTGCGGATCGATCGTCATGCGCTTTTCGGCGATGATCTGGTGGATCGCGCTGGGCAGTTCGTTGGTCAGGGCCACTTCCACGAAGATCAGCGGATCGTCTTCCATCTGCGGATGGAAGAAGCCGTAGCAGCGTCGGTCGACCGGCTCGACCCGGCGGCGCAGGTCGTCCCAGCCGTCGATCGAATGGACCGCCTCGTAGCGGATGATGCGCTCCAGCAAGGCCGCGGGCGAATCCCAGCCGATGCCCCGCAGTTCCAGGAAACCGGCATTGAACCAGGCAGTGAAGGCATCCTCGAGCTCGCGGTCGAGGGCCTTGAGGCCTTCCGACTGGGCCGGGGCGCTGAGCAGGTCCGATCGCAGCGCGATCAGGCGCTGCGTGCCCTGCGGCGCCAGGTTGAGCATGCGGATCAGCTTCTGGCAGGGCGATTCGGTCGCCTCGTTCAGCGCCTGCGCGGCTTCCTCGTCGCGCTTTTCGTTCCAGCGCGCGATCGCCTTGTCGATCGCCGCCGCATCGCGCGGGTGGAGATCGTGGACCTGCGCCAGGAAGGCATGGCGCGCCGCCATGTCGGTGGCTTCGTAGAGATCGAAGAAAGCGGAAGCGAGCGCCGGGCCCGAAGCACGGCCGCGCAGCGAGAGCAGCGCGCTCGCAAGGTCGAGCAGGCCCTCGCTGCTGGTCTGCCGCGGCGCGACGCCGATGCGCGACAGCAGCTTGCCGAGGCGGGTCCCCATCAACCGGTCAAGCGCACCGCGCCGCCGGTTGGCTTCGGGAAGTTCGATCAGCTGGTTAACGCGGCCAAGGTTCATCTACGTCTCGTCTGGTGTTCTTGCCCTGTGTGGCATCGAATCATGGAACTATGATGAAGGTGCCGATGGAATTGTGACAATACAACCACCATCCGCCCCGAAGGCAGTGCCGCGAAGATGCCGTTTCGGCACAGACGCATTGACGAAGCGGCGGTGCCCGTGGCAAGCGGCAGACGCAGTGCGGGTATAGCTTAGTGGTAAAGCACCAGCCTTCCAAGCTGGCTATGCGGGTTCGATTCCCGCTACCCGCTCCACCTTTCCGGCTCGAAGATCGACGCGGCACGGCCTGGATGCCACTGCTGCCTGCGCCCGGCCGTCCGCGTAAGGCGGAGAGGCGGCGGGCTCGGCCTTGAAGCTGACAAGTTCTTGCCATTCTTTTGCAATATTGTCAGACTCCGGATCGTCGGCTCCTGTCGGGCCGGCATTGCAATGCCGGAGAGGAGCTGCCCCTTGCGGCTGCTGGTGGTTGAAGACGACGAACAGCTGGCGTCCCGCCTGTCCGACCGTCTGTGCGACGCCGGTTTTGCCGTCGATGTCGCGCGCAATCGCGATGAAGGCGCGGCCTGGCCGGACATGGACAAGATCGCCGCGGTGATCCTCGACCTGGGGCTGCCGGACGGCAGCGGCATGGATCTGCTCCGCCACTGGCGGCAGAACAAGGTCGATCGCCCGGTGCTGATCCTGACGGCGCGCGGCAGCTGGCAGGACAAGGTCGCCGGGCTCAATGCCGGGGCGGACGACTTCGTGGTCAAGCCGGTCCGCTTCGAGGAGCTGCTGGCCCGGCTCCACGCCCTGCTGCGCCGCGAGACGGGAAGCCGCGAGACCTGGATCGAGGAAGCCGGCATCAGGCTGGACCCGATCACCCGGGAAGTGGAATGCGACGGTGTGCCGCTCTCGCTCAGCAAGCAGGAATACCGTCTGCTCAACCTGCTTATCCGCCGGCCCGGCCAGGTCCTGTCGCAGGGGGACATCATCGATCACCTCTACGCTATCGGTAGCCAGCGCGACTTCAACGCGATCGAAGTGCTGGTCTCGCGGCTTCGCCGCAAGATCGGCGCCGAACGCATCCGCACGGTGCGCGGGCTCGGCTACAGGTTCGGCCGGTGAGTGCGGCAGCCGTCCCGGCCCGGGGAACGGCCTGCAGCGATTCGCTGCGCACGCGGATCCTGCTGGCGATCCTGCTGTGGGTGACGCTGGGCATCGTCGGCATCTGGTATTCGGCGACCACGCTGTTCGCCAAGCATGTCGAGCGCAGCTACCACGACGAGCTGTCGGTGCACATCGAGGAGCTGGCCGGCCTCGTCCGCGTCGATGCCGGCGGCGAGCTCATGCTCGACCGGCCGCTGTCGGACCCGCGCTACCTCGTGCCGCTCTCGGGCTTCTACTGGCAGATCGACGTCCCCGATCGTCCGCCGATGGGTTCCGCATCGATGACGCGCGGCAGCCTTGCCGGCCAGGTCGCGCGCGATGATGCGATCCGGCACCGGGTCGAGCGCGGTCCTACCGGCGCGACCATCACCTACGGCGTGGTTCGGCATGTGCCCCGCGTCGGCGCGGTGAAGTTCCTCGTCGCCACCGACCAGCGGATTCTCGACGAGACGGTCGCCAGCTTCACTCACGAGCTGACGATCTGGCTGGCGGCGCTCGCGGCCGCCCTGGTGGCGACGGGATTTGCCGCGGTCTCCTTCGGCCTGCAGCCGCTCGATCGCCTCAGCCGGGCCTCGGCGCGGCTGCGCAGCGGCGCCGCGGCGCGGCTCGACGGCGACTATCCGAGCGAAGTCGCCCCGCTGGTCGAGGATCTCAACGCCTTCATCGACTACAACCGGGTCACGGTGGAGCGCGCGCGCGTCGAAGCCGGCAATCTCGCCCATGCGCTGCGCACGCCGCTGGCGGTGATCACCGACGAGGCGGAACGGCTGCTGCAGCGGGCCGAGACGCGGGAATCGGCGCACAGCCTGCTCGATCAGGGCCAGACCATGGTCCAGCAGATCGAATATCACCTGGCGCGGGCGCGGTCCGCTGCAGGCGCGCGCGGCCCGACGACGCAGTGCCGGGTGGACGAAGTTCTCCCGCCGATCCTGTCGGCCATGCGCCGGCTCCATCCCGGCAAGCAGTTCGAATTCGTCGCGCTGGATGCGGCTGAAAGCAGCTGGCCGCTGGATCCGGTCGACTTCGCCGAACTGCTGTCGATCCTGCTCGACAATGCCGGCAAGTGGAGCCGCCGGAACATTGTCGTCGAGCTGACCGGCAATGCGGAAACGCTGCAGCTGCGGATCGTCGATGACGGGCCCGGCCTCGCGCCCGAGAATACCGTCACTGCCTTCGAGATCGGGACGCGCTTCGATCCGTCCAAGCCGGGCTCCGGCCTGGGGCTGGCGATCGCCCACGATATCGCCCAGGCTTACGATCTGCAGATCGCGCTCGGCGCCCGCAGCGACGGAAGGAGCGGCCTGGAGGCGCGGATCACGGTTACCCTCGCGGCCGCTCCCACCGCTTAGAGTGATTTCGAGCCAGATGGAATCATCTGGCGACTCGGAAATCACGGTAAAACAAGGTGCTAGAGTGCCGGCTTTGATGCAATCAAAGTCGAAAGCACTCTAGAAATCGATGCGGTAACCGAGGCTGAGCACGAAGCCGTTCTCGGTCGTGGTGCTGCGCGATCCCGCGATCACGTCGCGCTGGCGCGACAGGTCGGCGCCCAGCTCGAGCTCGACCTCGGAATGGCGCAGCGGATAGTAGTTGATCCGCAAGGTCGGCTGGACCTGCCGGAAGGTGCTGTCGACGATCTTGTCCTTGCGGTAGCCGTAGCGCAGGCGCGGGCTCACGCGGAGCTTGCCGGTCAGCTGCACGCGGGCATTGATGTCGGCGGTATAGGCGTTCGACCGCTGCGTGTCGGAATAGCGGCCGGAAACGATGTAGATGTCGTTCTCCCAGATCAGCCCGGTGCCGACCACCTGGGCGCCGTAGTAGTATTCGGTGCCGGTCGAAGGAATGGCTGCGACTTCCTGCGTCCCGGTCCGCGCCGGCGACCCGGGTGCGCCGCCGGTATTGGTCACGGTCACGTCGAGGTTGGCCTGGAGCTTCTTGGTCAGCGGGCGCGAGTAGGAGACGGTCACCGACTTCGTCGTGATCGTCCGGTCCTGCGCCATCCGGTAGATCTCCTTGTCGGTGAAGAACTGGCGCAGCCCGCGAAGGTCGAAGATCGGCTCCATCGTCAGCGTGTTGATCTGGCCGATCACGGCGTTGCTGGTCGTCAGCAGCGGCGACTGCCGGTAGTCGGCCGTCAGGCTCAGGTTCGAGCTGTCGGGGAAGTTGTAGTTCAGCGTCAGCAGGCCGAGGTTGAGCTTGTTGAACTTCACGTCGTAGTCGACGATGGCAAAGCCGTTGAAGCGCGACCGCAGGACGCGCGCCTCGAGGCCGATGGACCGCCGGTCGACGAAGCCGCCCTTGGCGCGCTGGTCGAACCAGTAGACGCTGGTCTGCAGCGGGCTGCGCCGTCCGCCGATGTCCAGGCTGGCGCCGTAGAAGCGTCGATCCTTGAGGATGTGGGTCTGGCGCGAGCTCAGCACCGGGAAGCCCGCGACCGCGTTCAGCCGCAGCTTCGGCCTGGCCTGCCAGCCGACGAGCACGCCGTCGAAGCGGCCGAGCACGCCCGAGGAGTTCCGCGTCTGGCGACCGACGCGGACCGCGCTGTTCACCGTCGCGTCGGAATAGTCGAGGTAGAGCGCAGTCAGCGACTTGATGTCGCGCGCCTGCTTGCGGAAGTTGAACGTATAGGCGCCGGCGGCACGGAACTGCAGCTGGCGGCGGTCGTTGCCGCCCGACAGAGTCAGGTCGGCCGTGGTCATCAGCTGGTTGAGATTGATCGAGTTGTCGATGTCGGGATCGGTGCTCGGCCGGCTCGCATCGACGAACTTGGTCTTGCTCTGGTCGCGGAAGTAGAACTGCGAGAAGCTGCCGCGCGCGCCCCAGGTCCAGGCCGTCGGCGGGCGGCCTTCGGACGCCTGGCGCAGTGTCTGGCCGGGACTGGTGGCGGCAGAAGTGATCGCCGCCAGGCGCTGGCGCACGCGGTCGCTGGCCTCGCCGCTGGGGTAGCGGCGCAGGTATTCCTCGTACTCGGCGCGGGCATGAGCCATCTGGCTCCTGCGCTCGCGCGTGAGGCCGAGAAGTTCCAGCGCCCGCGGCGAACTGGCGTTTTCCGGAAAGGCGAGCGCATTGGTGAGCAGTTCGATGGCCTGGTCGAGCTTGCCGTCGCGGATCGCGGCCTCGGCGTCGGTCACCAGCTTCGCCGCGTCCGCCAGCTGCTCCTGCGAGGCAGCCGACAGCGGCGGCGGGGCCGTGGCCGCGGGCTCGCGGGTTTCCATGCGGCCGGCGACTCCCTGCGCGCGCTCGTCGGCCGAGACCTTGACGACGAAGGCCTCGGCGAACTGGCCGGCCAGCGCCTGCCTGCTCGCCTCGGCCTCTTCCTTCGAGGCGAAGAAGCCCAGGCGCAGGCGATGCCACTGCACCGAATCCCGCTCGAACAGGGTTTCGTAGACGATCCTGCCGGAAAGCGCCGATGCCTGCCCCGGCGTGAGCTCGCCCAGCGAATTCGGCTTCGACAGCAGGTTCACGACGTAGAGGCCCGAAGGGATCGCGATCTGCGCAGGCGCGGGTCGCGCGGGCGCCGGCCCGGAAACCGCCGTGCCCGGCGCGGCGCACTGCAGCGACGAGCCCGGCTGGGCGATGCGGATGGCGATGGCGTGCGGATCGGCCGCAGCATTCACTTCGAAGCGCTTGTCGCGCGTGAACAGCAGCGACAGTACCGGCCCCGAGGGATTGTCGCCTTCATACTCGATCGCGCGCAGGTCCGGCACATTGGCCGGCGCGCGCAGCGATTCACGGAAGGCCTGCAGCTGGTCCGCGTCGAGCGGGCGGATGCGGACGTGCAGCTCGCGCCCGGAATCGGGGAAGTGGCTCAGCACCTGCACGCGGATGTTGAAGCTGACGGTCAGCGTGGTGCAGCCGCCGACGCTGTCGACCTTGACGTCGGAGAGCGTGCGGTCGGCGACCGCCTGCCCGAAGGCGACGTCCGGGATGACCAGCGCACCGCTCGCCGCCGTCACGGCAGCGATGGAGCGAATGGCCGGAAAGATCGAAGATTCGGTCACAGGTGTCCCCTCGGCTCTGTGTCAGTTGTCCCAGCTTCTGGTGCGGTGGCACGCACCGCAGTCCTGGCTCGTGGTGGGATGCTCTCTGCTGGGCTTGCCGCGGGCGATGATGCCGTTGTGGCAAGAGTCGCAGCGCCCGGCGATGGCGTTGTGGTTCATGTTCACGTTCGCCCAGCTGGTCGTGCTGCGGTGGCAGCTCTCGCAGACGTTGGTCGAGCCGCCGTGGTTGGGCGTCTTGCCGCTGGCCGTCGTGCCGTTGTGGCAGGAGAAGCAGTTGCTGCTGATCCCGCTGTGGCTGAACGTGGCGGGCAGCCAGGCATTGGTCGAATGGCAGTCGCTGCACTGCGCCGTCGTGGCGATATGCGTCCCCGGCTTGCCGGTCGCCGCCGTGCCGTTGTGGCAGCTCGAGCAGGTCCCGGTCACTTGCGAGTGATCCATCCGGACACTGGTCCAGGCAGTCGTGACATGGCAGAAGTCGCACTGGCTGGTGCTGGCGATGTGCGTCGCCGACTTGCCGGGGGCAGTCGTGCCGTTGTGGCAGGACGAGCAGGCGCCGGTTACCTGGGCGTGATCCACCCTGCGGGCCGGGCTCCAGACCGTCGTCGAATGACAGGCCTCGCAGACGCTGGTCGAGGCGATGTGCGTCGCCGTCTTGCCGGTGGCCTGGGTGCCGTTGTGGCAACTCGCGCAGTTGCCGCTGACCCCCGAGTGATTGAAGTTGGCGGGTGTCCAGGCGCTGGTCGAATGGCAATCGCTGCACTGTGCCGTCGTGGCGATATGGGTAGCCGGCTTGCCGTCCGCCGTCGTGCCGTTGTGGCAGGACGAGCAAGTACCGCTCACCTGGCTATGGTCCACCCTGCGCGGCGGGCTCCAGACGCTGGTCGTGTGGCAGGCCTCGCAGGCGTTGGTCGTGGTGATGTGGGTCGCCGACTTGCCGGTCGCCTGGGTCCCGTTGTGGCAGCTCGAGCAGGTCCCGGTCACCTGCGTGTGATCCACCTTGCGCGGCGGGCTCCAGACGCTGGTCGTATGGCAGGCCTCGCAGGCGTTGGTCGTCGTGATGTGGGTCGCCGACTTGCCGGTCGCCTGGGTCCCGTTGTGGCAGCTCGAGCAGCTGCCGCTGATCCCGGCGTGGCTGAAGTTGGCCGGCGTCCAGGCCGAGGTCGAATGGCAGTCGCTGCACTGCGCCGTCGTCGCGATGTGGGTCGCGGGCTTGCCCTCGGCCTTGCTGCCGTTGTGGCAGGACGAGCAGGTGCCGGTCACCTGCGTGTGATCGACCTTGCGCGGAGGACTCCAGGCGCTGGTCGTGTGGCAGGCCTCGCAAGCGTTGGTCGTCGTGATATGCGTTGCCGACTTGCCCGCAGCTTGCGTGCCGTTGTGGCAGCTGGCGCAATTGCCGCTGATCCCGGCGTGGCTGAAGTTCGCGGGGATCCAGGCCG
>CAUJJI010000132.1 GCA_963205265.1 Pseudomonadota bacterium | reverse complement strand
CGGATCGCCGAGGAGCAAACCGGCGCGCGCCGTCGCATCGTTCGCACGACGGCAAGCAAGGGGCTCTGACCCGTGCTGGAATCGATCACACGGTGGCGCCGCCGCATCGGCGCTCTGGTGGGCGGCTTTGAAGCGGGACAGGGAAGCCGAAGGCTGCGGCACTTCCAGCCGAGCCGGGCGCATCTCAACACGCTGATCGCGGCCGCCGGCGCCGACATCACCGCACGCGCCCGTTGGCTCGTGCGCAACAACGGCTATGCGGCGAACGCCATCGAGAGCTGGGCCGGCAACGTCGTCGGCGACGGCATCAAGCCGTCGTCCCTGATCGCCGATGCCGATCTCAAGGCGCGCGTGCAGCGTCTCTGGCTCGACTGGACCGACGACAGCGATGCGGAGGGGTTCACCGACTTCTACGGCCAGCAGCGGCGCGCCGCGCGCGAGGTATTCATTGCCGGCGAGGTGTTCTTCCGCTTCCGTCCGCGCCGGCCCGAGGACGGACTCCTGGTGCCGCTGCAGCTGCAGATGATCCCCTCCGAGATGCTGCCGCTCTCGCGCAATGAGCAGGTGGCGGGCGGCAATGTCATTCGCCAGGGCATCGAATTCGACCGTATCGGCAGGCGTGTGGCCTACCACTTCCTGCGCCGCCATCCGGGCGACGTGACCGATCCGGGCCTCTCCGGCGAGACGGTGCGGGTGCCAGCCTCGGAGGTCATCCACGTCATCGATCCGGTGGATGCTGGGCAGCTGCGCGGGATCTCCCGCTTCGCGCCGGGCATCGTGAAGCTGTTCCTGCTCGACCAGTACGACGACGCCGAGCTCGACCGGAAGAAGGTCGCGGCGATGCACGCGCTCTTCATCACCACGCCGGCGCCGGCGGAGCCCTTCGATGTCGCCGAGAGCGATGAGAGCGGCGAGCGTACTATGGACCTGCAGCCCGGCCAGATCGTGATGCTGGAGCCGGGCGAGGAGGTGCAGACCTCGGCACCGGCCGATGTCGGCCAGACCTACGAGCCGTTCCAGTACCGCACGCTCCTGCAGGTCTCGGCGGCGCTCGGCGTTCCCTACGCGTACCTGTCGAACGACATGCTGAAGGCGAACTACTCAAACTCGCGCTTGGCGCTTCTTGAGTTCCGCCGCCGGGTCGAGGCCTATCAGCACGCCGTGATGGTCTGGCAGATCTGCCGGCGCGTCTGGGCGCGCTGGATGGATACGGCCGTCATGGCGGGAGCGCTCGATCTCCCCGGCTACGAGGCGCGCCGCCGTGAACACATCGCCTGCTCGTGGCTGCCGCCGAAATGGGACTGGGTCGATCCGCTGAAGGATGCGCGCGCCGAGATCGAACAGATCGAGGCGGGGCTCAAGAGCCGCACCCAGGCGCTCGCGGAGCGCGGCTACGACGCCGACCAGGTCGATGCCGAGATCGCGGCCGATCGCGAGCGGGAGCGGCGGCTTGGCCTTTCCTTCGGCAGCGTCGAGGGCGTGATCGCAGAGCCGTTGGACGATAATCCGGCCCAAGAGGGTCCAGTCTCATGACGGAACGTACTTTCACGATTGCCGAAATCTGTACTGCGGCAAGCATCAGTCCGGCGCGCCTGCATCAGTGGATCGAGCGGGGCCAGTTCGAGCCGATCCGGGGAACACGGTCGGGCGTGGCTCGCGATTTCACGCTGCGCGATGCCATCCATCTGGCCGCGATCACGCGCTTGCAGACAGCCGGCCTGCCGATATCGCGAGCGGTCGAGCTGATCGGCGCGTCTCCGTATCAGACCGCAGGACAAGAGATTGTCTGCGCCCGGAAGGCAGATGTCGAGGTTGCGATCGATCTTATCGCCATCACCCGTGATGTTCGCTCCCGTTTGCGCGCCTGAGGCTTTCATGACCGCATCTCACTCGCTGCTCACCCGGCTCGGCGGCCGGCCCTTGGCGATTGCGCCGCGCGCGCTCGACGGGCTGCTCGCCGCCGATCTGTCCATCGATGTGCGATCCGCGATCATGCCGGTCCTCCGCGACGCCGATCCGGCGCGCGGCTTCACGGTGACCGACAGCGGCATCGCGGTGGTGCCGGTGCTCGGCCCGCTGGTGAGCCGGGGCGACTGGCTGACGGCGCTCTTCGGTGCGACCGACTACGGCGCGATCGGCAGCGCCGTCGCAGGAGCCTTCGCGGAACCGTCGGCCAACGCCGTGCTGCTCGAGCTGGACTCTCCCGGCGGCGAGGTCGGCGGGCTGTTCGATCTGGTCGACCGCCTCACCGCCTTGCGCGAGGAGGCGGGCAAGCCGCTCTGGGCGGTGGCGCACGAGGGCGCGCTGTCGGCCGGCTTCGCCATCGCGAGCGTCGCGGACCGGCTCTTTGTGACCCGCACCGCGGAGGTCGGCTCGGTCGGCGTCGTCGCGATCCATGTCGACGAAAGCGCGGCCGACGCAATGGCCGGGCACAAGTGGACGCTCATCCACGCCGGCCAAAAGAAGGTCGACGGCAATCCCCACGAGCCGCTGTCGGCCGAAGCCCACGCCGATATCCAGGCCGATGTCGATGCGCTCCATGACGAGCTCGTCGCGCTCATTTCGCGCAACCGGAACATGAGCTCGGACGCGGTGCGCGCGACGCAAGCCGCCATCTATCGCGGCCAGCGCGGGATCGACATCGGTTTCGCGGACCGCCTGGGCAACGTGGACCAGGCACTCGCCGACCTCGCCGCGGCGCTGGATCGGCCCGTCCGAAGCCGGTCCCCGGGTCGGAGCCCGGGGATTGCCTCGGCGAAGATCGGCGTCACGCCGCGCACCTCCGCCACTCAACCTTCAAGGAGAACACCTGCCATGACCACCGAAACCGAAGCGCAAGCGCCTACCGAGGATGTCGCCAACATCGAAACGGGTGCGCCCGACGCCGAACATGCCGAAGCCGAAGCGGAGGACAACCAGGCGCCGGCCCCGGCCCCGGCCCCGGCGGCTCCCGTCTCCGCGCCGGCTCCCCCCGAAGCGCCGGCCGACGCTGCAGCCGAGCGGCTCCGGGCCGAGTACGCCGAGATCGCCGCCATCGCGGCACAGGCCGGCCGGCTTGGCGTCACCATCGATGCGGCGGACGCCATGGCCAAGAGGATCAGCCCGGAGGCGCTGCGTCGCTCGGTGCTCGACGCGCTGAGCCAGCGCGCCGAGGCCACCGCCGTCGTTGCCGCGGCGCCGCAGGCACCCACCGCTGGTGACAGCCCCATCGTCCGCCGCGCGCGCGAGCGCGCCGCATCCGCCAACCGCAACGCATGAGGAGGTGACCCATGCCTGTGCTGACCATGCCGCCCACGCTGGGCGATCTTCTCAAGTACGAGCTCAACTCCAGCTACTGCCGCGAGACCGTCACGCTCAAGGCGGGAACGAGCTACGCGCTCGGCTCCGTGCTCGGGCGGATCACCGCGTCGGGCAAGTACCGCCTGTCGCCGGCCGCCCAGGTCGTCGGGGACGAGGGTGCGGAGGTCGCAAGCGCCGTTCTGATCGAAGCGGTCGACGCCACGGCCGGCGACAGGACCGGACTCGTCGTCGCCCGCGGGCCCGCGATTGTGTCCAAGGCGGCGCTCGTCTTCGACGCCTCCGTCGATGACGCGGCCAAGACGGCCGCCAAGAACGCCGAGCTCAGCGCCGCCGGCATCGTACCGCGCGACACCGCCTGATCTTCACGTTTCCCCTCTAACTCTCTGACCGGCTCCGAGGCGTCCGCCTTCGGGGCCTTTTTCATGCCCGTTCCAGCCCAAGGAGACCCGACCCCATGGTCGCCATGATCAACCCGTTCGACGCGGGCGGCTACTCGCTCGCCGAGATGACCCAGGCCATCAACATCCTGCCCAATGTCTACACCCGGCTCGGGCAGATGGGCCTCTTCCGTTTCGAGGGCGTGACCCAGCGCTCCGTCGTCATCGAGCAGGCGGAAGGCGTGCTCAACCTCCTGCCGACCGTGCCGCTCGGCGGTCCCGCCACCGTCGCCAACCGCGACACGCGCTCGATGCGCTCCTTCACGGTGCCGTGGATTCCCCACGACGACGTGATCACGCCCCAGGACATCCAGGGCGTGCGCGGCTTCGGCGTCGCCGACGCCGCCGATCCGCTCGCCACCGTCATGGAGCGCAAGCTCACCCGCATGCGGGTCAAGCACGCGCAGACCCGCGAGTACATGGAGGTCAATGCGCTCCGCGGCATTGTGAAGGACGGCGCCGGCACCACGCTCTACAACTACTTCACCGAGTTCGGGCTGGCGCAGCTCGAAACGGACTTCGTGCTCGGCACCGCCGGCACCCAGGTCCAGGGCAAGGTGCGCGACGTGCTCCGCAAGGTCGAAACCGAGCTCAAGGGCGAGACCATGACCGGCGTGCTCGCTCTCGTCAGCCCTGAGTTCTTCGACAAGCTGATCGGCCACGCCAAGGTCGAGGAGGCCTACAAGTACTATTCCTCGACCGGGGCGCAGCCGCTGCGCGAGGACACCCGCCGGCGCTTTCCCTTCGCCGGCATCCTGTTCGAGGAGTACAACGCCACCGTCACGCTCTCGACAGGCGCCACCGAGACGCTGATCCCGGCCGGCGAGGGCAT
>CAUJJI010000131.1 GCA_963205265.1 Pseudomonadota bacterium | reverse complement strand
GGGCATAACCCCGGCGCATTTCATGCTGTCCGACCTTGCCATCGCGGAGTTCCGGACTTTCGCCCATCTCTCCCCGCCGCTGCGCTCGGAAGCCGATCGCCAGGCGGTCCGCGCCGCCATCGCCGACGAGACGATCGACGTCATCGCTTCCGGCCACGATCCGCGCGGGCCGGAGGACAAGCGCCTGCCTTTCGCCGATGCCGAGCCGGGCATGGCTGGCGCCGAGACCTTGCTGCCGCTGGCTCTCAACCTCGTGCGCGACGGGGTGATTGACCTTTCCCGCGCCTTCCGGCTGCTGGCGGCGCGGCCGGCGGAACTGCTGGGGGTCAATGCCGGCAGGCTCGCCGAAGGTGCCGAGGCCGACATCGCCATCATCGATCCCGAGCGGCCGTGGATCGTCGATTCGCGCAAGATGGCCGCGGCTGCCGGCAATACGCCGTTCGATCGCCAGCCCGTCCAGGGGCGCGTCCTCTCCCTGTTCAAGGGCGGGGCGCAGCTAGGCTGAGCAGCACCGCATCCCGCGCATAAAAGAACCCCCTCCGAAGCGGAGGGGGTCCAGTTGGGCAAGGATCTCGTGAAGGGTTAGCGGCGTGCCATCAGGACGCCGCCCTGCCCGCCGACGGGCAAGGCACCGGGGAGCGTGCGGCTCGCCGAATAGGCGAGGCAGCCGCCGCCGCGCGTGCGCACCGTGGAGCACAGGCCGAAGGCGGAAGCCTGGTTGAAGCCGGCGGCCGAAACGCGCCAGAAGTTCTTGCCGCGCACTACGGCCGGCGTGATCGTCAGCGCGAAATTCTTCAGCTCGGGATGGCGCGACTGGTAGATCTTGACCGCGCGCTTCGCATTGTCCGGCGTGGAGAAGGAACCCAGCTGGACGGCGTGGCTGCCGTTGCGCAGCGGCTTGGCAAAGGCGGCAGCAGTGATCACCGGCCTGGCGCGGAGACTGCGGATCGGAGCGGCGCTCGCGGTCGCGACCGGACGCAACAGGGCCGGCGGAGCAGCAGCGAAGGCCGCGTCGAAATTGCGCGATGCAGCAGGTGCCTCGGCGACCGGCGCGAACGCAGGTGCGGGAGCGGCAGCAAAGGGTACCGCCGGCTCTTCGGCGACGACGAACTCGCGCGAGGGATCCGACACGGCGGGAGCGGCAGCCGTCTCGCCGACGGGCGGCAGCTCTGCCACGGGCTCCGCCGCGGCGAACTGGGGCGCGGCGGGCTTGACCGCCTCGCCACCCAGCGCCAGCTCGGCCGGCTGGCCGGCATCGGCACGGATCGGAGCGCCGAGCAGGCCGGCGACCCGCTGCTGGTAGTCTTCGGGACGAACCATGGTCGCCCAAGCGCCCATCCGCGCATCGAGCTGGTCGGCCGGCACGTCCTGCGCCGCCATCACCCGGGCATCGGTCCAGCGCCCGTCGAGCGCATAGGCATAAGCCAGGTTCTGGCGCAGCTTCGCCGAGCTCTCACCGTTGCGCAGCGCTTCGGCGAGGACGTCGGCACCGCGGCCGGCTTCACCGGCGAGCGCGAGGGCCAGACCGAAATCGCCGGCCGGTATGCCATCGCGGTTCTGGTCGAGCACCGTTACCGCGTCGCGATCCTGACCGACGCCGATCAGCGCCAGGGCCAGGCGCAGCGCAGTCGCCGGGCTGGAATCGCCGAGCGATACGGCATCCTGCAGCGTCGTCGCGGCCGAATCGAAGCGGCCGGCAGCCAGATAGGCATTGCCCAGCGCCACGCGGGCAGAAGCATTGCGGGGATTGCGGCGGACGACCGCTTCGGCGTCGGCAACCGCGCGATCCAGGCGCTTGCTCGCCTTGGCGTATTCGCTCTGCGCCGAACGCGCCGAGGCTTCGGACAGGTGGCCCCAGCCGGTGCCGGCGACGAGCACGGTGGCGAGCGCCCCGCACACTGCGTAGCGGATGGCCTGGCTGCCCTGAAGTTTCCGGATCATCGTCATTCCCCTTGTTCGAGCCTTACCCGCGCTTGCGAACCCGTTTGGCCAGCGCTGCGACCTCGGGCATTTCGGCGAGCAGTAGATCGAGCGCTTCCGTCACGATCTGCTGCGCACTGCGGTTGGTGATGGTGCAGGCAAGCCGCAGCTGCAGGTGGCGCTCGCCATCGAGCCGCAGCGTGAAAGCGGCGCGGCGCCCTTCCGAAAGGGCGGAACGGCGCGGCCGCTCGAGCTTTGCGACATTGGCGGCGGCGCTGTGCCGCTGACGCAGCACCTCGGGTACATGGTCGGATGTCTGGTGGTCGAGCTGGACGGAGCCGTTCAGATGGACGATCTCCGCCCCCTGGTTGACCACGGCCTCATCCTCGTGCCCCATGTCGTTCCAGCCGAGATCGTCGAACTGGCGGGCCGTAGCCTCATGGAACTGGTGGAGCGGCGCCAGCTGGGGACGCATCGCCGGCTTGGCGCCGCCCTTGCGGGCCAGCAGGGTCGGCGTGAGCGACGCGAATGTCTTTGGTTCGGTCATGCCCCCGGCCCCTTCGTCAGGAGCCGGCGACGCGGCGGCCGAAGCCACCTACCGGCCGGTGCGCGCCGGGCATCATCGGCGCATTGGTCGGCGCGGCGAAGACGGTGCGACGGAAGTTCTTTTCCAGGCGATCGGCGATGTAGTTCCACAGCGCCGTGATCTCCTGGGCCGAGCGGCCGTTGGGATCGATCTCCATCACCGTGCGGCCGTCGATCATCGAGGCCGCGAAGTCGGTGCGGTGATGCAATGTGATCGGCGCGACCGTGCCGTGCTGCGACAGCGCGACGGCGGCCTCGGACGTGATCTTGGCCTTGGGCGTGGCGGCGTTGACGACGAAGATCAACGGCTTGCCGGCGCGCTCGCACAGGTCGACGGTGGCGCCGACGGCGCGCAGGTCGTGCGGGCTAGGCCGCGTCGGCACGACGATCAGCTCGGCCACGGAAATGACGCTTTGGATCGCCATGGTGATCGCCGGCGGCGTATCGATCACGGCAAGCCGGAAGCCCTGCTGGCGCAGGACCTGGAGGTCGCTGGCCAACCGTGCGACGGTCGTCTGCGCGAAAGCGGGAAGTTCCGCCTCACGTTCGTTCCACCAGTCGGCAAGCGAACCTTGCGGATCGATGTCGATCAATACGACAGGTCCCGCTCCAGCAAGCTGGGCCTGGACGGCGAGATGACCGGACAGCGTTGTCTTGCCCGATCCCCCCTTCTGCGATGCCAATGCCAATACGCGCAATGCCAAGCCCCCCGAAAAAGCTCAAATACGGCGAATAGATTGTGTTGGGGGATCGCAGATCGTTCCTAATTTTCGGTTAATGCGCCATGCGAAGGAATGAGGAAATTCGCGCAGGCCACGGCACAAAGCCTTTGCTAACGAGCGGTTCACTATGTCACTTAGGCACCGATTGCGGCTGGCTTGGCGCGCCCTTGCCGTGGCATCGCTTGTGATTGGGCTGCAGGTAAAGGCTGCGCCGGGGTGAGGGCACCGAATGATGACGAGATCCGTCTTGCTGAGACTGCTGATATCGGGCGCGGCTCTCGCCGCCGCGAATCCCCTGCTGGCCGACGTGAAAGCCGGAGTCGACGCCTGGTCGCGCGGCGATTATGGCGCTGCCGTCCGCGAGTGGAAGGGGCCTGCCGACAAGGGCGATGCCGACGCCCAGTTCAATCTCGCCCAGGCCTACAAGCTCGGGCGCGGCGTACCCCAGGATCTGTCGAAAGCGACGGACCTGTTCGCCAAGGCGGCGGCGAGCGGGCACATGCAGGCTTCCGACAACTACGGGCTGCTGCTGTTCCAGGCGGGCGAGCGCGCGCGCGCCATGCCCTATATCGCCGCGGCGGCCGACCGGGGAGACTCCAGGGCGCGCTATCTGCTCGGCCTTGCCCATTTCAACGGCGAGAACGTGCCGAAGGACTGGGTCCGTGCCTATGCCCTGCTCAGCCTGGCGCAGCAGGACGGCCTGCCGCAAGCCGTGCCGGCGCTGGCCCAGATGGACCAGCACATCCCGCTCGACCAGCGCCAGCAGAGCGTGAAGCTCGCCTCGCAGCTGGCGGCAGAGGCCGATGCCAGGCGGGCGCGGCAGGTCGCGGCCGCAAACCTCGGAGCCTCGGTGCCCAGCGAGGGCGCGCCCCGCCCCGGCTCGATGGACCAGCCCCGCTTCCCGGTCGGGTCGCAGCCGCCGAAGCTGCCGCCTTCCCCGCCGGCGACCCCGGCCACGGCCGGAGCCGACTTCAGCCGGCCCAGGCCGCCCGCCCCGCGAATCCCCCCCGTCGCGACGATCATGGACGAGACGCGGTCGAAGCCCCCCGTTGCGGCTCCGGCGACGCCCCCGGCACCGCCTGCTCCGCGGGCCAAGGCGCCCCCGCCCCCGCGTCCCGCCCCAAGCCCGTCGCCGATCACGACCACGCCCTCGACACAGGGCTGGCGCATCCAGTTCGGCGCCTTCGGCGTCGCCGGCAATGCCGATGCGCTGTGGACCAGGGTCAAGGGACGGCCGGAACTGGCAGGACACGCCAAGCTGCTCGTGCCGGCCGGAAGGCTGACGAAGCTCCAGGCCGGCGGCTTTGCCAGCCAGGCGGAAGCGCAGGCCGCCTGCGCAAGGCTCTCCGCCGCGGGATTTGCCTGCATCGCGGTCAGGAACTGAGCGGTTGGGCCGGTCCGAGGCGCAAAGGATCGGCTCTCTCGACCTGATACGCGGGGTCGCCATTCTCGGCATCCTGGTGATCAACATCACCGGCTTCGCCGGCCCGACAGGGGCAACCCTGGGGCCGCATATCCCCGTGCGCGGGAGCTTCGCCGACGCCGCGGTCTACGCCGGCGCCATGGTGCTGTTCGAAGGCAAGATGCGCGCGCTGTTCACGATCCTGTTCGGCGCCAGCATGCTGCTGTTCATCGAGCGGGCGGAAGCGGCAGGCCGCGACGGCGACGTGCTGCAGCTGCGGCGCCTTGCCTTCCTGCTGCTGTTCGGCTGGCTGCACTACATTTTGTTCTGGTGGGGCGACATCCTGTTCCTCTTCGCGCTCGCCGGCATTCTCGCACTGTTCATGCGCGAGCTGCCGGTGCGGACGCTGGTGATGGTCGCGCTGCTGACCTTTGCCGGCTGGCACCTCGGCGGCACGGCCCTGACGCTGCCGGAAGTTCACGCCGAAGAGCAGGTCCGCCTGGACCACGGAACCCCGGCAATGCAGCAGGCCGACGCCACCTTCCGGCGCCAGGTCGCCGCCAATGCCCAGCGCGAGATGGCCGAATATCGCCTGGGCTTCGTCCGGCAGGCCGCCGTCAAGCTGGGCGAGCGGCCGTTCTGGCTGCTCGAGATGACCTGGCCCAGCCTGGGGGAGACGCTGCCGCTGATGCTGATCGGCATGGCGCTCTATCGCACGGGCTTCTTCAGCGGCGGCTGGCCGCCCGGACGCTTGTGGCGGCTGGGGCTGATCGGCACCGGCTGCGGGCTGGCGATCACTCTCGAGATCACCGCCTGGATGTGGGCGCGCGACTTTCCGCCCCAGGCGATGAGCGCGGCCCTGCTCTACTGGCTGGCGCTGCCGCACCTGCTGATGGGCCTGGGCTATGCCGCCCTGCTGGTTCTCGCCACGCCCCGGCTTGCCGCTACCGCCTTGGGCGGACGGCTGGCCGCCGCGGGTCGCATGGCATTCAGCAACTACATCGGCACCACCGTGGTGATGACCGCGCTGTTCTACGGCTGGGGCCTGAACCTGATGGGTAAGGTCGACCGGGTCGAGGAGCTCGCTTTCGTCCTGCTTGCCTGGGCATTGATGCTAGCCTGGAGCGGACCCTGGCTCGCTCGCTACCGGCAAGGTCCGCTCGAATGGCTGTGGCGTTCGCTGACCGAAGGCCGGCGCTTGCCGCTGCGCCGCTAACGCTATTGCGATCCATTCGCATTTCATATATTCCGGCATCGGAAGCGATTCGAGAGGCGTCCGTGTACATCTGCATCTGCAATGCGATACGCGAATCCGAACTGCGCAGCGCTGCGCTGACCTGCTCCGGCGATGCCGATGCGGTCTATGCCGCGCTCGGCCGTCCGCCGCAGTGCCGCCAGTGCCTTGACGAAGCGGCCGTCATCCTCGCCGACGAACGCGAAAGATCGCGCATGGTCACCTGCGTCTGACGGCGCCGATCGGCGGACTGTTCGCAGGACTGCGCAAACCCTTGAAAACCCGGCAAAGTCTTCCGGCGACTGCGCTTGCCGCAACTGCGTGCGTGAGTCATAGTGATCCCGCTACGAACGCGGAGGTCACGACATGCGAGGCGATCAGAAAGTCATCGAGTTCCTGAACAAGGTCCTCCAGAACGAACTCACCGCGATCAACCAGTATTGGCTGCATTACCGCATGCTCGACAACTGGGGCGTGACCCGTCTCGCCGAGTACGAACGCGGCGAATCGATCGACGAAATGAAACACGCCGACAGGCTGGCCGAGCGGATCTTCTTCCTCGAAGGCCTGCCCAACTTCCAGTCGCTGGGGAAGCTGCATGTCGGCGAGACGGTCGAGGAGATCCTGCGCGCCGACCTCACGCTCGAGCAGGAAGCGCTGCCGGTGCTCCAGGACGCGATCGCCCATTGCGAGACCGTGCGCGACTACAACAGCCGCGAACTGTTCGAGGACATCCTCGACAGCGAGGAGGAGCACATCGACTTCCTCGAGACGCAGTTCGAGCTGATCGCCCGGATGGGGCTGGAGAACTACGTCCAGCTGCAGAGCAAGCCGGCGGGGGATTGAGGCGCGCTTCCGGCGTCCCCGCGAGCGTCCCCTTGTAGCCGGCCGAGCTTCCCGCCTGCGCGGGGATGCAGGGCGCGCTGGAACCGTTACTTCGCGAAGGGATTCTTCGGGCTGCGCAGAGTCAAGCGGATCGGCACCGCCTCGAAGCCCAGTTCGCGCCTGATCCCGTTCACCAGGTAGCGGCGGTAGCTTTCCGGCAGCATGTCGAGCCGGGTGCCGAACAGCACGAAGCCCGGCGGCCGGGTCTTCGCCTGGGTGATGTAGCGCATCTTGATGCGCTTGCCGCCCGGCGCCGGCGGCGGATTGGCCGCGAGCGCATCGTCGAACCAGCGGTTGAGCGCGGCGGTCGGCACGCGCTTGCTCCACGCCTCGCGGATCTCGAATGCGGCGCGCAGCAGGTCGTCGAGCCCCTTGCCGGTCCGCGCCGAGACGGCCAGCAGCGGCACGCCGCGCACCTGGGCCAGGCCGTCGTCGAGCGCGGCGCGTACGCCGTTGAACAGCGACGAGGGATTTTCCGCAACGTCCCACTTGTTGATCGCGATGATCAGCGCACGGCCTTCTTCCAGAACCATCGAGGCGATCTTGAGGTCCTGGTGTTCGAGCCCCTGCGTGGCGTCGAGCAGCAGGACCACGACTTCGGCGAAATCGACCGCGTGCCGCGCGTCGGCGACGGCCAGCTTCTCCAGCTTCTCGGTCACACGCGCCTTCTTGCGCATGCCGGCGGTGTCGATCAGCCGCACGGGCCTTTCCTCGCCGCTTTTCGGATCGTGCCACAGCCAGTCGACCGCGATCGAATCGCGCGTGATCCCGGCTTCGGGCCCGGTCAGCAGCCGGTCCTCGCCGAGCATGCGGTTGATCAGCGTCGACTTGCCGGCATTGGGCCGGCCGACGATGGCCAGCTTGAGCGGACCCGAAAGCTCGTCCTCCGCCCCGTCCTCGGCCTCGACCCGCTGCTTGTCGTCGAGATGCGGCAAGAGCGCCTCGAACAGGTCGCCCATGCCTTCGCCATGCTCGGCCGAGAGCGCCACGGGTTCGCCCAGGCCCAGCGCATAGGCTTCGAGCAGCCCGCTTTCGGCCGCGCGGCCTTCCGCCTTGTTCGCGACCAGCACGACCGGCACCGGGCTGCTGCGCAGCCAGCGGCCGATCTCCTCGTCGAGCGGAGTGGTGCCGGCTCGCGCATCGACGACGAACAGCGCCACGGTCGCGCCCTGCAGCGATGCTTCGGTCTGCGCCCGCATGCGGCCGGGCAGGCTGGCGGGATCGTCGTCCTCCCAGCCGGCGGTGTCGACGACGGTGAAATCGAGCCCGAGCAGATGCGCCTCGCCGAAGCGGCGGTCGCGGGTGACGCCGGGCTGGTCGTCGACCAGCGCCAGCCGCTTGCCGACGAGCCGGTTGAACAGCGTCGACTTGCCGACGTTCGGCCGACCGATGATGATGACCTGAGGCAGCATTCCCCAGCGCTTGGCCGTTCAGCCGTCGCTTGGCAAGCCAAACGGCAGCGGGCGACTGGCAATCCGGCGATTTTCAGCCATTTGCACCGCCCGTGTCAGGCTCGTGTTAACCTTGTTCTGGCAGGAACGGCCGATATGAAGCGCGCCTGTCTGACCCATGGGCTTCTCGTCCCCCTCGCTCTCGCGGCGGCCGGCGGCCCTGTCGCCGCCGAGCCGCGGTCGAGCATCGAGATCGGCGATTCCGCCGGCGGCGGCACTGCCCGCTCGCCCTACCTCCAGTGCGTACCCTATGCCCGGCAGGTGTCCGGCATCCGCATTTTCGGCGATGCCCACACCTGGTGGGGCCAGGCCGAGGGCCGCTATGCCCGCGGCAGCGTCCCGCGAGTCGGAGCGGTGATGGCGCTGCGCCCGCACGGCAATTCCCGCCTCGGCCATGTCGCCGCGGTCAGCCGCGTCGTCGACCGGCGAACCGTCCTGATCCGCCATGCCAACTGGTCCGCCCGCGGGCGGATCGAGGACGATGTCCGCGCCGTCGACGTATCGTCCGACAACGACTGGAGCGAGGTGCGCGTCTGGTACGGCCCCGCCCAGCGCCTGGGCGCGGGCCGCTGGCCGCTCTACGGCTTCATCTACGGCCAAAAGCCGGGCAAGGCGAAGCTGACGAAGCCTACGAAACCCACGAAATCAGCGCGCGTCGAGGACGACCCGATCGCCGACATCATCGCCGGCCGCCTGCGCTGAGCCGGCCGCCGCGCCGGCCTATCCGGCCTTCGCCACCGGCGCCTCTTCGCCCAGGTCTTCGTACCAGGCTTCCACCGGGCCGTTGAGCTTGATGGTCAGCGGCTGGCCGTGGCGATCACGGCTCTTGCCGGCCTGGACGCGCACCCAGCTTTCGGAAATGCAGTATTCCTCGACATTGGTGCGGACCACGCCCTTGAAGCGGATGCCGACGCCGCGCTGCAGCTTGTCGGCATCGAAATGCGGGCTGCGCGGGTTGATCGCCAGGCGATCGGGCGGGACGTCGGGGCCGGAAGTCTGTTCTTCGCTCATGCATGCGCCTCTAGGCGAAGCTCGGCGCTTGTCAATTCGTCCCAGCTTGCGTAAGGGCGCGCTTCCGCCGGCCGAACGGCACCGGAGCGGGCGCGTAGCTCAGCGGTAGAGCACACCCTTCACACGGGTGGGGTCACAGGTTCAATCCCTGTCGCGCCCACCATCCTTCCGGCCTTGCGGGCCGGACACGATGGCGGCCCTTCCGGCAGCGCCGTTGCGGCACCCCCGTGCATGATCCAACATGTTGGATAAAAACCATTTTCCTACACGCAGCCGCTGCTCTAGGCGAGTCGGGATCAGCCGAAAGGTTACGTCCCATGCCAAATTACTTTGCCAGCTGCCCAACCCATCCGTCCCGCCGGAGAGGCGCCCGCGCGACAGCGTTCACGCGGCCCCGGCCCGCCTTGGCGTCCGTGCCTGGCCGCGCCTCACGGCCGCGCCCAGGCATAGTCGCGCACGACCTCGGTGACGATCGTCTCGTACCAGTCGTACCAGGTCCGGCGTCCCTCCTCGCGAACCGCGGCATGGGCCGGGTCGTCCCGCCAGGCCAGGGCGGACTGCTCGTCCTGCCAGTAGCTGATGGTGATGCCGATCCCGTCGGTGCCGCGTGCACTGCGGATTCCCCGGTAGCCCGGCCGCTGCGCCGCCGCCGCGCACATCGCCTCGGCCGCGCGCTCATAGCCTTCGGGGTCGGCCGCCGCGCGCTGCGAGACGAAGATGATCGCGATCTCGCCCTGCCTCGATTCGTCCATGCCCGTCCCTTCCCCGGTCAAGCCTCGTGCAGCGCCGACCGCATCGCGTCCAGCGCGGCGGCCAGTTCGTCCGGCTCGCGCGCGCCGAAGCCGATGCGCATGTGCTCGGCCTGGCCGAAGCAGTCGCCCGGCGCGATGAGCACGCCGCGTGCGGCCATCGCCTCGCACCAGGGGCGGCTGGCGCGCAGGTCATCGAACCAGGGATAGGCGAGCACCCCGCCCGGCGGCGGCACCCAGGACAGGATGCCGTCCACCTCCGCCATGAACGCCGTCAACAGCGCAAGATTGGCCGTGGCGACCGACTGCGCCCGCGCCACGATCGCGGCCTGGTGGCGCATCGCATGGGTCGCCAGCGCCTCGAGCAAGGGCGAGCCGCTCAGCGAGAAATAGCTGCGCGCGGTGACCAGCCGCTCGCGGCGCCGGGCATCGGCATCGATGATCCAGCCGATCCGCAGCCCCGGCATCGACAGCGCCTTCGACATGTCGCCGACGACGATGGCATTGCCGATCCCCACCGCCGAAGGAAGGACTTCGCCATGATAGATCGGGTGGAACACCTCGTCGACCAGCAGCGGCACCCCGCGCTCGCCCAGGGCGCCGGCAAGCGCCGCAACGGCATCGCGCGGCATGATTGCCCCGCTCGGGTTGTGCGGCGTATTGACCACCGCAAGGACGGAGTTGCCGTCGACCGCGGCCAGCACTTGCCCGGGCGACTGCCGAAAGCCCTCCTCGCGCCGCAGCGCATAGCTCCGCACGCCGAGCCGCCACGCCTGCGCCATGCCACCGAACGCCGGATAGGCCGGCGTCGGCAGCACGACATTGCCGCCCTCGCGCGCACAGACGCACAGCAGCACCGAAAACGCCTCCGACGCGCCGTTGGTGACCACCACCCAGTCCGGATCGACGCCATAGACCGCCGCGATCGCCTCCCGCAGCGCCTTGCCGCCGCCCGCGGGCGCATAGCCGAGCGCGAGACCGTCCAAAGCGGGAGCATCGCCCCCGATCGCCAGCAATTCCCGCAACAACCAGCGCGGCCCGGTGCTGCCGGCCAGATTGCAGGCGATCGGCGGATCGGCGAAGTCGAAATGATCCAGCCATTGGTTGAGGCGGAAGGGTGGGAGATCCATCTTGGCAAACCCCTTTGCTGGTAAAATCGGTAGCACAACGCTTCACGCCACAAGACGCACCGGCCGAAGCTTTCCGCATCCACCCCCGCTTTCCGCATCCCGAGCGCCATCCCCCCCCTCGCTCAATGGTCGAAGGCAGTTCGAAGAACGTCCTTGTCCCTGAAAAAGTCGATCGCCGTCCGGGGACCAGGCGGAGTTCGCGCATCTCCGGCACGAGGTCCGGGCAGCGGTCGGGCGCTGCAGGGTGCGGTGCTTCGGCGGTGCGCTGCGGAAAATTTTCCGACTGGGCTGCGCGGGGATTGACGCCCTTCAATGCAAGCGCACTAAAGACGCGATCTATTGTGCAAGCCGGGCACTTGCAGACGGCGGCAGACGGAGGACCATGCATGGCAGACTATCCGGACGACATCTTTGCCGAACCGCCGGGGATCACCGGCGAGACGCTGGCGAATCTCGGGCCGCTCGCGCCGCTGGCCGGGGTCTGGGAAGGCGAGCGCGGCGTCGATGTCGCTCCCAAGCGCGAGGGCGCGCGGACGCAGGGCTATTTCGAGCGGATCTCGCTGCAGCCGGTCGACCCCGGCAACAACGGGCCGCAAGTGCTCTATGCGCTGCGCTATCACACCTGGATGTCCAAGCCCGGCGAGAAGGGCACCTATCACGACCAGGTCGGCTACTGGCTGTGGGAGCCGGCCACCGAAACCGTCATGCATTCGCTGACCATCCCGCGCGGGCAGACCGTGCTGGCGGTCGGCAAGGCGAAGGCCGATGCGAGGACTTTCACGCTCACCGCCGCGCGCGGGTCGACGGCCTACGGCATCTGCTCCAACCCCTACCTGGAGGAGAACTTCCGCACCGACAGCTTCACCATCACCGTCACCGTCCACGACGACGGCACCTGGTCTTACGAGGAAGACACGGTGATGCAGGTCAAGGGGCAGGCCGAGCCGTTCCACCACCGCGATGCGAACCGCCTGACGCGCGTCGCGGCGCCCACGCTCAACCCGCTGGCGCCCTAGAGTGATTTCGAGCCGGAGGGAATCATCTGGCCACTCGGAAATCACGGCAGAACAAGGTTCTAGAGTGCCGGCTTTGATGTAAGCAAAAGCGGAAGCACTCTAGGCGCGCAGCGGGGCGGCGAGGCGATGCAGTCCCCGCCGGCGGCTCAGTTCGCCCCCAGCGCGTGGCGCGCCGCGACATAGCCGAAGGCGATGCCGCCGCCGATGCTGGCGCCGGCGCCCGGATAGGTATGGCCGACGACCGGGGCGGTGATGTTGCCGGCCGCATAGAGCCCGGCGATCGGCGTGCCGTCGGTCCTGAGCACTCTGGCGTGCTCGTCGGTGACCAGCCCGCCGGACGTGCCGACGTCGAGCGGCCAGATCTTCACCGCGTAAAACGGCGCTCGCTCGATCTTGCCGAGCGAGGGGTTCGGCTTGTTTCCCGGATCGCCCATGGCCCGGTTGTGATAGCTCGCCCCGCGGCCGAAGTCCTCGTCCACGCCGCGCTCGGCGAAGCCGTTGAAGCGCGCGACCTCGGCCGCCAGACCGGCTGCGTCGATGCCGCATGCCTGCGCCAGTCCGGCGATCGTATCGGCCTTGACCAGATAGCCGTTGTCGATCCAGGGCCGGATCGGCTTGCCGGGCAGCAGCGGCCCCCAGCTGTAGTCCTTGAGCATGCGGCTCTCGATGATCGCCCAGCTCGGCACCGCCCCCCTGGCATACATGCGCTGGCCGAATTCCATGTAGGCGCCGGCTTCGTTGCCGACGCGCCTGCCGTCGGGTCCGACGATGATGACATGCGGCTTGCCGCTTTCCCCCGGGACGTGGAACCCGCCGTACTTGCCATCGGGCAGCAGCGAGCCGGGCGTCCACCAGGCTTCCTCCATGCAGTCGCTGTCGGCGCCCAGGGCCAGGGCCATCTGCATCGCGTCGCCGGTGTCGCCGGGATTGGCCATGGTCCAGTCGGTCGAGGTCGGCTGCGGCTGGAACTTGCGCCGCATCTCGAGATTGCGCGAGAAGCCGCCGGCATTGAGCAGGACGCCGCGGGTGGCGCCGATGCGGCGCTCGCCCTTGCCGTCGCGGACCCTGGCGCCGACGACGCGGCCGTCCTCGACTTCCAGCCCGGTCAGCTCGGTTTCCATGTAGAGCGGGATGCCCGCATCCAGCGCGGCCTTGAGGAAGCGCCCCTGCACCGCGTTGCCCGAGCCGACCGTGCGGCTGCCGGTCAGCTTGTCCTTAAGCATCTTCAGCGCGAGCCGCAGCCCGGCCATCTTGCCTTTCCAGGTGGTCTTGGCGAGCGTCAGGTCGACGAATTCCCACGAGCCGACAGGCAGGCGCGGGAAGCCGTAGAAATAGCCGACCCGGTCCTGCCACTCGCCGAGCTCGCGCAAGTCGAACAGCGCGGCCGAGACGGTGCGGCCGATGCGGTGGCCGCCGGGCGCGTCAGAATAGTAGTCGGGCCAGGGGACGCGGATCAGCTTCACCCCCTGGTCGAGCAGGAACTGCACGGCGCGCGGACCCTGCTTGAGGAAAGCCTCGCGCTTGGCGACGGGGGAAGCCTTGTCCGGAGGACCGACGACGTGATCGAGATAGGCGCGGGCATCCGCCGGGTTGTCGTCGTCGAGCAAGGGGTTGTTCGGGAGCCAGGCGATGCCGCCCGAATAGGCCGTCGACCCGCCGAACAGCGCCTGCTTCTCGATGATGACCGGCCTGGCGCCCAGGGACTTCGCCGCCAGCGCCGCCGTCACCGAGGCGCAGCCGCTGCCGATGATGACCAGGTCGAAAGTCTCGTCGAAGTCCATTCACTCGCCCTCCTCGCGTCTGGTCCGGCCTGCTGCCGTCAGGTCTCGGCATGCTCCTTCGGCACTTCGACCAGCGGCTCGGGCTCCAGCCCGTCGTCGGCATGGGGGTCTTCAAGGAATCGCCGCAGCGTGCGGTGGAAGTGCGAGACCGCGCGCTCCTGGACCGGGCTCGGCCGGCCGCCCTTGAAGGCACTGGACTTCATGCCGCGCTGGACCTTGGGAATGTTGAGGAAGTCCTGCTCGAAGATCAGCGGATAGTCGCCGTCGCGCCAGTTCTCGTGGAATTCGCGCTGCACCCTGGGCTCGGTGCCCGGGGCGAAGCGTTCGAGCGACCAGACGTCCATGATCGAGGTCTGGTGATCGTCGCCGTTGGGCGTGATCCGGTACCACAGGACGGCTTCGATCGCCGGATGGAGGAACACGGTGTTGGGGAACACGTGCCAGTCGAAGCCGCTGGCCGTGATATATTCGGGAGTCAGGTTCTCGGGCCAGCCCGCGCCCGATGCGATCGCCGCCTCGTAGATGAACTGGCCCCACTTGCCGAGCACTTCCCCGGGCGGGGCGTCGGCGGCGACCTCGCTGCGCAGCCGCTGCGTCGCCTGATAGGCGCGCTCGGTCTGCATGGCCTTCAGCATATGCTTGAACTGTTCCGCATATTCGAACAGGTACTCGCGGAAATCCGGCTGCTCCTGGGGCGGCAGGCGCGGGCTGCGGCCGACCGGGATGCCCTGGCTGGCGGCATAGGAAATCCACCCGTGCCGGCCCATCGCGCGGCTGATCGAATAGTCCTGGGTATAGGTCAGCATCTGCGCGTGCGTGGTCTGCACGTGATAGAATTCGGTGAAGGCGCCCAGCGTCGTCTTCCAGTTGGCGGGCACGATCGTCGACTTGTACCAGGCCGGGCGCAGCTTCTCGAACTCGAACAGCTCGCACATCGCCTTCATCGGCTCGAGGAAGGCGTCGAGCGGCTGGCAGCCCGGATCCATGTTGATCCAGACGAAGCCGGCCCATTCGCCGGCCTGGACCGGCACGAGGTCGACATCGTCCTTCGCCAGGCACGAGCCCCAGTCCTGCCGGTCGATGACCTTGATGTTGCGGCCATCGGTGCCGAAGCGCCAGCCGTGGAACGGGCAGACGAACTGCTTCACATTGCCCTGCCCCTCGGCCAACTGGGTGCCGCGATGGGTGCAGAAGTTGTGGAAGGCCCGGATCTGCCCGTCGCTGCCGCGCACGACGATCACGGATTCGTCGCAGATGTCGTAGACGACGTAGTCGCCCGGCTCGGGGATTTCCTCGACCCGGCAGGCGGTCTGCCACACCTTGGGCCAGAGATTGGTCTTCTCGAGCTCGTGAAACTCCCGGTCGACGTAATCGGCCTTGGGATAGAAATCGTCGCGAACTTCGTCGGCAGGGTATCTGGTCATGGGGCATCCACTCTCGGTTCGATCGATCGCGGCTCTGCGGCCGGTTCCGCCAATCCGGGAAGGTATCGCACCCTCGGGCGATAGCAAGCCTCGATGCATGGCATGACCCGCCGGGCCCCGGCCGAGGAGCCCTTGAGGGCGGCTATGGCGTCAATCCAGCTTCCCGGTCAGCTCGGTCGGCATCGACCGCTCGATCATGCCCCAGGCCTTCTGGCCGTCCCAGTCGTAGAGCACGCCGCCCTGCTGCAGGTTGAGCCCGAACAGCTTCGTCGTCGCGACCCGGAACGTCGATAGTCCCGTCGTGCCGCTGATGCGTGTCACGCCGAGGTCCGAGTGCAGCTCGAAGGATACGTCCTCGCCGGCAGCGATCACTTCGCCCAGCCACTTCGGGTCATGGACTTTCGCCGCGTGCATCGTGCCGTCGACATAGACGAAGCCCTCGTTCCACGGCTCGAAGCCGTCGTCGTGGACCGGGCGCACTTCGAAGCCGAAGGCGCGGCCGTCGGGGAAGACCGCGCATTGCCAGGCGTGGCCGCGCAGGAACAGGCCGTCGGTGCGCACCGAGCGCCGCTTCACCCGGCTGCCCTGCCCGCGGAAACTGCGGTGGCCGCCGTCGAGCCACAGCTCGCCCGATCCGCGCAGGCACTGCTCGAAGCGCCAGCCGAGCCCGACCGAGACCGCATCGCGCCGCTTGCCCTTGCCCCAGGTGGCGAACTTGTCCGGGGAAATGTCCTGGACATTGGCGGGCACCACCATCTCGATTTCCATCTCGTAGCGCAGCGGCACGCGTTTCGACGCATCGACGCAGCTGCCGAGCTGGGCGTCGACATGGGTGTCGATCATCTCGCCGTCGAAGGACACGTGCCAGCGGCGGAACGGCTCGATGCAGCGGAACGTCATCGGCCCGCCGCCCATCACCGCCGGACGGCCATCGCCATCGAGCACCGGAGGCATCGGCCCCACTCCGTCGTTCTGCAGGACGCGACCGTCGGCCTGGGCGAAATTGGCGCTGAAGCGGCGGTTGTCCCAGCTCCAGGGCTCGGCTTCGACTCCGATGCGCGGGATCGCGAAGTCGCCGTTCTCCTCGAAGAACCACAGCGAGGTCCCTTCGCGCACCCAGTCGAACGGAGGCGGGGGCGGTTCGGCCAGCATGAGATCCGCTTCCAGCGGCAGGCCGTTGGCCATTTCCTCGTTCGTCATCGCTCTCTCCACCCTTTGATACCCGGTGCGACTGCCCGCTTGAATTCACTGCGGATGATGTGGACAGTATGTCGAAACTTCAAATCAAAATTCGGGAGAGCGAATTCATGCTGACGCCGGACCAGGCCATGGAGCGTGCGATCGCGGCCACCGGGCTGACCGATTTCGGCGGCGACGACTTCGCCGAAGGGCTGGAGCGCGCCCTGGCCGCCTTTGCCGCCCTGCCACTCAACCAGGCCGGCCGCGCCGGCGCCGAGGCGGCGATCGTCGGCAGCCTCGCCAGCCGCTTGCGGATCGAGGATCACTGGAAGCGGCACCCGGAGCTGGCCGAAGTGCCCGTCCAGGGCCCGGTGCTGGTCACCGGCCTGCCGCGTACCGGCACGACCGCGACCGTGGCGATGATGGCGCTGGATCCGCGCTTCCGCTTCCTGCGCGGCTGGGAAGCGGTCCAGCCCTTGCCGCCGCCCGTCCTGGCCGAGGAGGCGACCGACGCGCGCGCCGTCGCGGCCAGGGCAGCGGCGGCGAGCTATGCCAACCAGGCGATGCACCTGTCCGATCCCGACGGGCCGGAGGAAGATCTCGTCTTCCTGGCTGGCCTTACCATGCGCGCCTACCACGGCGCCTTCCCCATGCCCGACAGCTTCGTCGACTGGTGGATCGGCTCGGATTTCACCGCGACCTACCGCTGGCACCGCAAGGTCCTGCAGATCCTGCATTCGCGGCGCCCCCCGCACCTCTGGCTGCTCAAGGCCCCGCCGCACATCTTCCGGCTCGAGGAATTCGTCGCCGAATATCCGGATGCCCGCATCGTCATGACTCATCGCGATCCGGCCAGCGTCATCGCGTCCGATTCCAGCCTGCGCTACCATCTCAGCAGCGAGCGCTGCGACATGGCCGGGCTCGACAAGCGCAGCTACGGACCGAAGCTGCTGCATTTCTGGAAGCAAGGCATGGACCGCGCCATGGCGGCCCGGCAGCGCATCGGCGAGGAGCGCTTCGTCGACCTGCGCAATGCCGACGTCGTCGCCGACCCGGTCGGCAGCTTCGAAAAGGCCTATGCCGGCCTCGGCATGGAAATCACCCCCGAACTGCGCGCCGCGATCGCCGACTACGGCCGCCGCAACGCCCGCGGCGCACATGGCGAGCACCGCTATACCGCGGAAGAATACGGCCTCACCCGCGAAGGCATCCGCGAGGCCTTCCGCGACTATGTCGAACGCTTCGATCTGTAGACGTCGTGCTGTCGGCGGTCGGCCCGGCGGCCGGCAGGGCACCGGTTGCGCGTCGCGGTCCCCCTCCCCGGAACGGGGAGGTACTTAAAGATTCTCCCCCTTAGGGGGAGGTGGCATTCGCGTAGCGAATGACGGAGGGGTGTCAGCGTCTGATCGGAGGGGGACACCCCTCCACCACCGGCTGCGCCGGCGGTCCCCCTCCCCCTGTGGGGGAGGATCTTTGGCAGGCACAGCTTCACCCCCGCTGGCGAATGCGGGCTTGCGCCTGGGGAAACCAACGCACGGAAAAGCCGGCGCCTCGGTTTGCCTGGCACGACAGGCTTGGCGGTTTGAACCCTGAGGTGCGAAGCGTTGGCGGGTCGGGCTCGCCCATGACCGCCTGACGTTTGAGG
>CAUJJI010000130.1 GCA_963205265.1 Pseudomonadota bacterium | reverse complement strand
GTTGTAGCCGTTCCACGGCATGAAGGCGACGAGGCTGTTGCGGCCCAGCGCCAGTTCGCCCAGCTCGGTCGAAGGACCGTCGGCGATGATGTCGCCGGCCTCGACCACTTCGCCCACCTTCACCAGCGGCCGCTGGTTGATGCAGGTGTTCTGGTTGGAACGCTGGAACTTCTGCAGCGTGTAGATGTCGACGCCCGACTGGCCGGGCTCGATGTCGCCGGCCGCGCGGATGACGATGCGGGTGGCGTCGACCTGGTCGATCACGCCGCCGCGGATCGCCGCGATGGCCGCGCCCGAATCGCGCGCCACGGTCTCTTCCATGCCGGTGCCGACGAAGGGCGCCTCGGCCTTGACCAGCGGCACCGCCTGGCGCTGCATGTTCGAGCCCATCAGCGCGCGGTTGGCGTCGTCGTTCTCGAGGAACGGGATCAGCGATGCCGCGACCGAGACCAGCTGCTTGGGACTGACGTCCATCAGCGTGACGTGGTCGCGCGGCGCCATGACGAATTCGCCGCTCTCGCGCGCCGAGACCAGCTCCTCGACGAAGCTGCCGTCGGCATTGGTTTCGGCCGAAGCCTGGGCGACGGTGTGCTTCTGCTCTTCCATCGCCGAGAGGTAGACCACTTCCTTGGTCACCTTGCCTTCGACCACCTTGCGGTACGGCGTCTCGATGAAGCCGTACTTGTTGACCCGGGCAAAGGTCGACAGCGAGTTGATCAGGCCGATGTTCGGGCCTTCCGGCGTCTCGATCGGGCAGATGCGGCCGTAGTGCGTCGGGTGGACGTCGCGGACTTCGAAGCCCGCACGCTCACGCGTGAGGCCGCCTGGCCCGAGCGCCGAGACGCGGCGCTTGTGGGTGACTTCCGACAGCGGGTTGGTCTGGTCCATGAACTGCGAGAGCTGCGAGGAACCGAAGAACTCGCGCACCGCGGCCACCGCCGGCTTGGCGTTGATCAGGTCGTTGGGCATGACGGTCGACACGTCGACCGAGCTCATCCGCTCCTTCACCGCGCGCTCCATGCGCAGCAGGCCGATGCGGTACTGGTTCTCGAGCAGCTCGCCCACCGAGCGGACGCGGCGGTTGCCGAGATTGTCGATGTCGTCGATCTCGCCCTTGCCGTCCTTGAGGTTCACCAGTTCCTTGACCACCGCCAGGATGTCGTCGGTGCGCAGCGTGGTGATCGTGTCCGCGGCGTCGAGGCCGAGGCGCATGTTCAGCTTGACGCGGCCCACGGCCGACAGGTCGTAGCGGTCGCCGTCGAAGAACAGGCCGGCGAACAGAGCTTCGGCGGTTTCCTTCGTCGGCGGCTCGCCGGGACGCATCACCTTGTAGATGGCTTCCAGGCCCATGTCGCGATTCTCGGCCTTGTCGGCCTTCAGCGTGTTGCGGATCCAGGGGCCGGTGTTGACGTCGTCGATGTCGAGCAGGTCGAGCTGGTCGATGCCCGCCTTGTCCAGCGCGTCGAGGTTCTCGGGCGTCACTTCGTCACCGGCCTCGATGTAGATGCGGCCGGTCTGCTCGTTGATCACGTCCCTGGCCGAATAGCGGCCGAAGATCTCTTCGGTCGGGATCAGCAGCTCGGCAAGGCCGTCCTTTTCCGCCTTGTTGGCGGCGCGGGGGCTGATCTTCTGGCCGGCGGGGAAGATGACCTCGCCCGATGCGGCGTCGACGATGTCGAAAGCCGGCTTGATGCCGCGCCACTGCTCGGCAGTATAGGGCCGGCGCCAGCCGCCGCCCTGGATGTCGCTGGCACCGCGCTTCCAGGTCACGGTGTCGTAGAAGTAGTTGAGGATTTCCTCGCTATTCAGGCCCAGCGCATAGAGCAGCGCCGTCACCGGCAGCTTGCGCTTGCGGTCGATGCGGACGTTGACGATGTCCTTGGCGTCGAACTCGAAGTCCAGCCACGAGCCGCGATAGGGGATGACGCGGGCGGCGAAGAGGAACTTGCCCGAGGAGTGCGTCTTGCCGCGGTCGTGGTCGAACAGCACGCCCGGCGAGCGGTGCATCTGCGAGACGATCACGCGCTCGGTGCCGTTGATGACGAAAGTGCCGTTCTCGGTCATGAGCGGCATGTCGCCCATGTAGACGTCCTGCTCCTTGATATCGAGGACGGACCGGGTCTCGGTCTCGCTGTCGACTTCGAAGACGATCAGGCGCAGCGTGACTTTCATCGGCGCCGCATAGGTGATGCCGCGCTGGCGGCATTCGGTGACGTCGTACTTCGGCTCCTCGAGCTCGTAGTGGACGAAGTCCAGCTCGCTGGTCTCGGCGAAGTCGCGGATCGGGAAGACCGAGCGCAGCGTCTTTTCCAGGCCCGAGACGTAGCCCGTCTTGGGATCGGAGCGCAGGAACTGCTCGTAGGATTCGCGCTGCACCTCGATGAGGTTCGGCATCTGCACGACTTCGTGGATGTCGCCGAAAATCTTGCGGATGCGCTTCTTGGCCGATGCCCGGCCGGTGGGCCGGGAGGTCTGGGGCTTGGTAGCCATGGAGGGGTCTTGCCTCTTCGCTTCTTGCCGGGAACGCCCGGCGGGACAGATGCCATGTGCGGTATGGCGACATCCGACGCGAAAAGGCCGCGTGGCGACACGATTTCCGCCAAGCGGAGCCCGTGGCCTGCAGCCTTCGCGTCAGATGAAAACCCAGATCGCTTCCTTCCCGGGCAGGCCCCCGCGCATGGACCCGCCTTGCTCGAAGCGCCGAGCGAAGGGCGCATATAGGGCGCGGGATCTCCGGTGTCAATCGGCGGCCCGGTCGAAATCGGGCGGCGGAGCGGCCCGCGCTTGACTTTCCCGCGCCCTTTCGCCATTGGCCCGCCCTGACCGGTGGGTTCTGCCCGCCGTTCATCCGTCCGAGACAGTTGGTGCACCCGCCAGGGCGCTTAATTCCCAGCCTAGACGGGGAACAGAGATTCTACCGGCCCGCGCTTCGGCGTGGTGCCATCGCGCTTCTTGCGCACTCCTTCCCCATCGACGGACTCGCCCGTCCTGCCCCGGCAGGGCGGACAACGTAGCCGGCCGCATGGGCTTTGCGCCCATCGGCCATGTGTGAAGGAGTAAGGCATGGATCGTTCGCAGAAAGCCGAATCGGTCGCCCAGCTCAACGCGACTTTCAGCGAGGTCGGCTTGGTGGTCATCACCCGCAACCTCGGCATGTCGGTGGCCCAGTCCACCGCCCTGCGCGGCAAAGTGCGTGAAGCGGGTGCGACCTACAAGGTTGCGAAGAACCGTCTTGCCAAGCTTGCCATCGCGGACACCCAGTACGAAGGCATCGGTGAATTCCTCACCGGCCCGACGGCGATCGCCACTTCGGTCGATCCCGTCGCCGCCGCCAAGGCTGTGGTGGATTTCGCCAAGACCACCGACAAGATCGAGATCGTCGGCGGCGCGATGGGTTCGCAGGTCCTCAATGCGGAAGGGGTCAAGGCGCTCGCCGCGATGCCGTCGCTCGACGAACTGCGTGCCAAGCTGGTCGGCCTCGTCCAGGCTCCGGCGACCAAGATCGCCCAGCTCACCACCGCTCCGGCGGCGAAGCTGGCGCGCGTCTTCGGCGCCTACGCCGCGAAGGATGCCGCTTAAGCAGGTTCGAACGATTTACCGGCCCGGGTCATCCCGACTTCGGCCGGCCACAATTCATGGAGTGTAGATCATGGCCGATATCGCCAAGCTTGTTGAAGAACTGTCGCAGCTGACCGTCCTCGAGGCGGCCGACCTCGCCAAGGCGCTGGAAGAGGCATGGGGCGTCTCCGCCGCTGCCGCCGTCGCCGTCGCGGCTCCGGCCGGTGGTGGCGAAGCCGCCGCTGCGGTCGAAGAGAAGACCGAATTCGACGTCATCCTGACCGGTGACGGCGGCAAGAAGATCCAGGTCATCAAGGAAGTCCGCGCCATCACCGGCCTGGGCCTGACCGAAGCCAAGACCCTGGTCGAGAGCGCCCCGAAGGCGGTCAAGGAAGGCGTCAACAAGGCCGAGGCCGAAGAGATCAAGAAGAAGATCGAGGAAGCCGGCGGCACCGTCGAGCTCAAGTAAGACCTTCTTCCCTGCCCTCCGCTTCGGCGGGGAGCATGAGAATGCGCAAAGGGCGGTCCTCGCGGGCCGCCCTTTTCGTTTCTTCTCCATGGCCCCCATCGCGCCGTCCCGGACCGTAGCCGGGACGCGTGAAGTTCCTCCCCGGAACGGGGAGGGGGACCGCGACGCCGCAGGCGGCGGGGTGGAGGGGCAGGGGCCTGGGCTCCGGACGCTGGTGGGGCGGGTGCTTCGAGCAGGGGTTCGGAGAACCCGCACCTGCCCCTCCACCATGCTTCGCATGGTCCCCCTCCCCCGGTGGGGGAGGAACTGGTGCCCTGCGGAGGAGGGGGAACGCCTAGCCCGGGAAGCGGGGGAACTCGGGGAGGGTGTGGAGGGCGGCCATGTATCCGAGCCGTTCGGCGCACTGGATCTGTACGGCGGGGGCATAGTCCTCGGCCCGGTCGAGCGTCGCCGACTGGATGTCGACGATCCCGGGCATGACCTTGTCGTTGAAGTAGTAGAGCCCGGTGCCGCAGCGACCGCAGAAATAGCGTTCGGCCGCGCCGGTGCCGTCCCATCGCACCGGCTCGCCCTGCGTCACGCGGAAGGCGTCCCTGGGCACCGCCAGCCAGGCGACCGCGGGCGCGCCGGCCGAGCGGCGGCAGTCCTCGCAATGGCAGAGGCCGTGGCGGCTGGTATCCTCGACCTCGGCCGCGTAGCGCACCGCGCCGCACCTGCATCCGCCGCTGGTCATAGCCGTTCTCCCTGCAGAAGTCCGCATGCCCTGGAACATAACAGAAACACGACTGCCGGGCGAGCGAAATGTCGCGGGGCGTGCTATGGTCTGGACTAGGCCTGCTGCCGCTGCTAGGTGCTGAACACTAGTTCAGCAAATAGAACAAAATCAGGAGAAGTCCCGTGAGAGTCACCTTCACCGACATCAAGCCGGAGATCGGCAGCCTGGTCCACGTCGACAAGGCGCATCTCCTCGACGACGAGGTCATCGAGCAGGTCCGCCAGGCGCTGGAGACGCGCGGCGTGCTCGTCTTCCCGCAGATCGACGTCAGCGACGAGGAGCAGCTCGCTTTCACCGACAGGCTCGGCACGCGCACCAATTTCACCAAGAAGGCGCCCGGTTCCGACGTCTCGGCGGCCGACGTCTACAAGATCACGCTCGACAAGAAGATCAACACCGAGCCCGACTACGTGCTCGGCACTTTCTTCTGGCACATCGACGGGCTGCTGATGGACATCCCGCTGCCCAAGGCGACCGTGCTTTCGGCGCGCCGGCTTTCGGACGAGGGCGGCTCGACCGAGTTCGCCAACCTCTATGCCGCCTACGAGCATCTCTCGGACCAGGAGAAGCGGGAGCTCGAGGGCCTGCGCGTGATCCACACGATCGAGGCGGCGGTGCGGCCGGTGTTCGGCTCGACGCCGCCGGGCCGCGCCGAGCGCTACCGCGAGATGGCGCCGCCGATGGAGCACCCGCTGGTGTGGACTCATGCCGACGGCCGCAAGTCGCTGCTGCTCGGCACCCATGCCGACGGGGTGGTCGGCCAGGCGAGCCCGCACGGCCGCTCGCTGCTGTGGCGGCTCAACCAGTGGGCGGCGCAGCCGGCCTTCACCTACAAGCACGACTGGCAGGTCGGCGATCTCGTGATCTGGGACAACGAGGGCCTGATGCACCGCGTCGTGCCCTATACCGACGAGGGCCGCGTCATGCACCGCACCTCGATCGGCGGGACGATGAAGCCCGGCCATCCGGCGACCGAAGCGGCCATGGCGAAGATGCTCGAGCCGGTCTATTGATCGCGCTCTAGATGGAAGGTCCTCCCCGTTCCGGGGAGGAGCCGGGGCGCGCTGCCTCAGCCCCGCAGCACGCTCGTCTCGCTGATCCACAGTGTGCGGGGCTTGCGGCGGGCGATCAGCCACTCGCCGCCTTCCTGGCGGAAGCTGTCGTCGTAGTAGCCGTTGTGGTCGATCCCGGCGGCGCTGGTGACCAGGAAATAGCTGCGCCCCGTGGCCGTGCCGGGCCCGGTCATCTCGACCCGCGAGCTGGTGACGTGGTGGCTGATGAAGCCGGGCGATCCGCTTTTCGGCTGGGGGATCACCGAGGGCGCCGTCATCCAGCGCCGGATCGCCTCGCGCCCTTCGATCGCGATGTCGAGTTCGAGCACCCCGTCGGTCGTGAAGCAGGCGGCATAGGCGTCGGCCTTGCGCGCATCGCCGGCGAGGGCGCAGGCGCCCAGCCGGTCGGCGATGGCGACGCGGGCTTTCAGTTCGTCGTCGGTCAAGTCGCGTTCCTCCCCCTGCGGCCAGCCTATTTCAGCGTTTCGAGATAGTCGATGATCTCCTTGCGCCTTGCCGGATCGGGCACGCTCATGACCATCTTGGTGCCGGGCACCATCTTCGGCGGACCGGACAGCCACTGGTCGAGCGTCGCGCGGTCCCAGACGATCCCGGACTGGGCGAGCGCCGGGCTGAACTGGTAGCCCGCCACGTCGCCGGCCTTGCTGCCGACGATCCCCGCCAAGGTCGGGCCGATGCCGTTCTTGCCGGCTTCGACCGCATGGCAGGTGCGGCACAGGGCGAAGCTGGCCGGCGGCGTTCCGGCGGCGAGTGGCGTGGCAGCTTCGGCTGCGGGGGCAGGGGTCGCGAGAGCGGTCGGGGCCGGCTCGGCGCTTGCGGCTGCGGCCGGCTGCTCGCTCGCCGCCTCGGCGGGTTGCTGCTGCTTCTCGCCGCCGCAAGCCGCGACGCTGGCCGCCATGGCCAGGACGGCGAGAGCGCGTGCCCGGTGAAACATCGTCCAATCTCCTTCGGTGAACCGCGCCCGCTCTAGAACATCGTGCCGGAAAGGCGGAGTGGGTTTTTCGCAAGCGCGCTGCCGCCACGCTCAATCGCCGATTCGCTTTGCCTGCGCACGCCCGCTCGCCTATCGCGGCCGGCCCATGCCATCGCCGCAACCGCCATCTCCCTTCCGCACCGAGCTGGGTGCGACGCTGCGGCTCGCGCTGCCGCTGGCGCTGGCCAACCTGCTGCAGATGGCGGTCTATGCGATCGACGTGATGTTCGTCGCCCGGCTGGGGCAGGAAGCGCTGGCTGCATCCAGCCTTGCCGTCGCGCTGTTCGCGCTGATCAACTACGGCTGCACCGGGCTGACCGGCGCGGTGGCCCCGCTGATCGCCGCCGAGCGCGGGCGCAAGGCCAATGCCGTGCGCGAGATTCGCCGATCGGTGCGCATGGCGCTGTGGCTGGCGGTGCTCTGCGGCCTCGCCGGCATGGGCCTGTGCATGGCGGGCGAGCGGCTGATGCGGGCGACCGGGCAGGACCCGGTCCTGGCGGCGCGCGCCGGGGAGTTCCTGGTCGTGCTGGCCGTCTCGCTCACCCCCATGTTGGTCGGCAACGTGCTGCGCACTTTCGTCTCGGCGATGGGCCGGCCGGTCTTCGCGACCGCGATCACGGCGCTTGCCATCCTGGTCAACGGCCTGGGCAACTGGCTCTTCGTCTTCGGCAATCTCGGCGCACCGCCGCTCGGCCTGATCGGCTCGGCGATCTCGACCATCATCACCGCGGTGCTTGTCGTCGCCGCCTATGCCGTGGCGATCTCGCGCGACCGGCGGCTGCGGCGCTACCACGTCTTCGGACGGCTGTGGCGGCCCGAGTGGACCCGGCTGCGGCAGATGGTGGCGATCGGCATGCCGATCGGCCTCACCGTCGTCGCCGAGGCGGGGCTGTTCAGCGCCGCCGCCTTCCTCATGGGTCGCATCGGCGAGGCCGAGCTGGCGGCCCATACGGTGGCGCTGCAGGTCGCGGCGATCTTCTTCCAGGTGCCCTTCGGCGTCGGCCAGGCGGCGACGATTCGCGTCGGCTACCACTTCGGCGCCGGCGACGCCGCGGCGGTCGGCCGCGCCGGCTGGGCCTCGCTGCTCGTCGGCGTGGGATTCATGGCGGTCTCGTCGAGCATCATGCTGTTCGCGCCGACGCTGATCCTGGCCGCCTATCTCGACGTCGCGGCGCCGGCCAATGCCGTGGTCGTCGCGCTCGCCGTGCAATACCTTGCCGTCGGCGCGGCCTTCCAGCTGTTCGACGGTACCCAGGCAGTCGCCGCCGGGGCCTTGCGCGGGCTGCAGGATACGCGCATGCCGATGGTCATCGCCATCGCCGGCTATTGGCTGCCCGGATTCGGCACGGCGGTGTGGCTGGGCTTCGCGAGTCCCCTGCGCGGCCAGGGCATCTGGATCGGGCTCGCGGTCGGTCTGATCGTCGTGGCCGGGCTGCTGCTGCGCCGCTGGCAGCGCCGCGAGCGGCTGCACCTCGTACCGTCGGCACTGTCCCACGCCTGAACGGATCGAAAGAAATTTTCCGGCCGAGACGCTTGACGGGCCGGAAAGCCCCACCCATATGCGCGGCGCTGGCACTCTCTGGCGAGAGTGCCAAGTCATCTGTTTCACTGGAAGAGGGAGTATCCCATGGGTTTTCGTCCGCTGCACGACCGCGTGCTCGTGCGCCGCGTAGAGGCCGAGGAAAAGACCGCCGGCGGCATCATCATCCCCGATAGCGCCAAGGAAAAGCCGGCCGAGGGCGAAATCGTCGCCGCCGGCAACGGCGCGCGTGCGGAAGACGGCAAGGTCACCCCGCTCGACGTCAAGGTGGGTGATCGCGTGCTGTTCGGCAAGTGGTCCGGCACCGAAGTCAAGGTCGACGGTGAAGACCTGCTGATCATGAAGGAAAGCGACATCCTGGGCGTGATCGCCTGAGGATTTCCTATTTTCCCTGCAAATTGAAGGATAATTGAAATGGCAGCCAAGGACGTACGGTTTTCGCGCGACGCGCGCGAACGCATTCTCGCCGGCGTGGACATTCTCGCCAACGCCGTGAAAGTCACGCTGGGGCCCAAGGGCCGCAACGTCGTCATCGACAAGAGCTTCGGCGCACCGCGCATCACCAAGGACGGCGTCACCGTCGCCAAGGAGATCGAGCTCAAGGACAAGTTCGAGAACATGGGCGCGCAGATGCTGCGCGAAGTCGCCTCGAAGACCAATGACCAGGCCGGCGACGGCACCACCACCGCGACCGTGCTCGCCCAGGCGATCGTCCGCGAGGGCATGACCTCGGTCGCCGCGGGCATCAACCCGATGGACCTGAAGCGCGGCATCGACATCGCCGTCAGCAAGGTCGTCGAAGACCTCAAGGGCCGTTCGAAGCCGGTTTCGGGCACCAAGGAAATCGCCCAGGTCGGCATCATCTCGGCCAACGGCGACCGTGAAGTCGGCGAAAAGATCGCCGAGGCCATGGAGAAGGTCGGCAAGGAAGGCGTCATCACCGTCGAGGAAGCCAAGGGCCTCGAGTTCGAACTCGACGTCGTCGAAGGCATGCAGTTCGACCGCGGCTACCTGTCGCCCTACTTCGTCACCAATCCCGACAAGATGACGGTCGAGCTCGACAACCCCTACATCCTGATCCACGAGAAGAAGCTGTCGAACCTCCAGTCGATGCTGCCGATCCTCGAGGCCGTGGTGCAGTCGGGCCGTCCGCTCCTCATCATCGCCGAGGACATCGAGGGCGAGGCCCTGGCCACGCTCGTCGTCAACAAGCTGCGCGGCGGCCTCAAGGTCGCGGCCGTCAAGGCTCCGGGCTTCGGTGATCGCCGCAAGGCCATGCTGGGCGACATCGCCACGCTGACCGCTGGCGAGATGATCTCGGAAGACCTCGGCATCAAGCTCGAGAACGTCACTGTCGGCATGCTCGGCCAGGCCAAGCGCGTCTCGATCGACAAGGACAATACGACGATCGTCGACGGCGCCGGTTCGGCCGACGAGATCAAGGCCCGGGTCGAGCAGATCCGCGCCCAGATCGAAGTCACCACCAGCGACTATGACCGCGAGAAGCTCCAGGAGCGTCTCGCCAAGCTCGCCGGCGGCGTTGCCGTGATCAAGGTCGGCGGCGCTTCGGAAGTCGAGGGGAAGGAGCGCAAGGACCGCGTCGACGACGCGCTCCACGCGACTCGCGCCGCAGTCGAGGAAGGCATCGTCCCGGGCGGCGGCACCGCGCTGCTCTATGCCACCAAGGCGCTCGATGGCCTGAAGGGCAACAACGACGACCAGACCCGCGGCATCGACATCGTCCGCAAGGCGATCCAGGCGCCGATCCGTCAGATCGCCGAGAACGCCGGTCATGACGGCGCGGTCGTCGCCGGCAACCTGCTGCGCGAAGCCGACCAGACCAAGGGCTTCAACGCTCAGACCGACACTTACGAGAACCTCGTCGACGCCGGCGTCATCGACCCGACCAAGGTCGTGCGCACGGCGCTGCAGGACGCGGCCTCGGTGGCCGGCCTGCTGATCACGACCGAAGCCGCGATCAGCGAGAAGCCCGACGACAAGCCGGCCATGGGCATGCCCCCGGGCGGCATGGGCGGCATGGGCGGCATGGACTTCTAAGTCCCGCCGACGAAAGCCAGACGAATGGGGCCGGGAGGGAAACTTCCCGGCCCTTTTTCGTGCGGGAGCAGGCATCTGTCGGCGCGGCGGAACGAATCGCTGCCGCGACCATTCCCCCCAGCCTCCGGTTCGTCCGATTCCTGACGACGCGAGGCGCAGATTGCGCCGAAGCGAGCCGATCATGCGACTGCCCGCAATCCAGCGGCGTTTCGTCGCTCGGATATTTCGCGATCAATCTGAAGTGGTTAAGCAAATGCCAAGGTCAGCGGGTGTAGGGTGGGACCTGTTATGAAGCGTTCTTCAAGGACAGTTTTCGGCGCCGTCATGGCTCTGCTCGCCTGGGCGGGGTCAAGCATCGTCCCGCTCGGCGCCGCCCGCGCGAGCGATCGCGACGATTTCGAAGCTGCCTTCGATCGCACTTTCTCGGCCAGGCCGCTGGCGCAGCAGCCGGCGCGCGCGCCCCTCGTCTTCGCCTTCCAGCCGCAGGCCCAGCGCAGCTACGCCAGCGCGCTCGAGGCACGGGTCGCCGCCGTCGCCGGGCACGAAGCCGGGCGGATCGGCGTCGCCGCGCTCGACCTCACATCGGGCCACGTCGTCCAGGTGCTGGGCGACCAGCCGTTCCCGATGGCCAGCACCAGCAAGGTGGCGATCGTCGCGACTTTCCTCGAAGGCGTCGACCAGGGCCGTTTCCGGCTCGACCAGACATTTCCGCTGATGGTGCCCGTACCCTCGCGCAAGTTCGACGGCGCGGTCGCTCCGGTCCGCCCGGGCAACGTGCTGACGGCGCAGAGCCTGATCGAACTCACCCTGACGCGCAGCGACAACCAGGCGACCGACGCGCTGCTCGCGGCCGTCGGCGGGCCGACGGCGGTCAACCGCTGGCTGGCCGGCGCCGGCATCCGCAATTTCCGCATCGACCGCGACATCGCCACGCTGGTGCGCGACGACGGCGAGATCGATCCGGCGACGACCATCGATCCGCGCGACAGCGCCACGCCGCTGGCCATGGTCCAGCTGCTGAGCGGCCTCTACCGCGGCCAGTGGCTCAGCCCGACCAGCCGGGCCATCCTGCTCGGCACGATGGAGCGCTGCATCACCGGCAAGCGCCGGATTCCGGCCCTGCTGCCCGAAGACGCCCAGGTGGCTCACAAGACCGGCTCGCTCAACAATACGTCGAGCGACGTCGGCATCATCCGCACGCCCGACGGCCGAGCCATGGTGGTGGCGATCTACGTCACCGGCCAGGGCACCCGCGCCGCCCGCGAAGCGCGCATCGCCTCGATCGCGCGAACGATCTACGACGGCTACCTGGCCGAGCCGGCCGGCTCGCGCCGCACCGCTTCGCGGTAAGGCCTGCAGGTTTCGACCTGCCAGCCAGCGCCCTGATCCGCCGCGAAGGCTGCTCCCCGGTCAGGAGCAAGTGGATGGCTTCCCACCAACCCCAAAAGGAAAGGGCGCGCCGGGTTTCCCCGACGCGCCCGAAACCTTTTCGACTGTGAAGGGAAATTATTCCTTCTTCATCGCGTCGGCGGCGTCGGCAGCAGCGCCGGCAGCGGCGTCAGCGGCGTCCGAAGCCGAAGCAGCGGCTTCGCCAGCAGCGTCCGAAGCGACGGCAGCGGCGTCACCGGCAGCGTCCGAAGCGGCGGCAGCGGCGTCAGCGGCGGCGTCAACGGCTTCCGAAGCGGCTTCGGTGGCCTCGGTGGCGGCGGTGTCTTCAGACTTCGAGCAAGCCGAGAGAGCGAGAGCGCCAACCACGGCGGCAGCGAGAACGATCTTGCGCATGTATGGTAATCCCTTGAACAGCGAGTGGACCAAGCACGGCACAAGGCCGGGCCGAAAGCCTACCGAGGCGGTAGACTTCGCGCGTCAAATAATCGCCTAGAAGCTTCGATGCAAGCGTTTGTCGCGTGTCGCGAAATGCCGCATTGTCGCAAAGCCTACCGGGCAATTGTGTCATCGATGTGACCGAGGCCCGAAAACCGACAAAAGATTCGCCGCCGGGCCCGGCCTCGGCACGGCTGTGCGCGGGCGTTCGGCGGCGCGGCGGACGGCCGGGCAGCCACGTTCCGCGAGCGGTGCCGAGGCAGGAAAAAATGCTGAAAATGCGTCGCCTGCACGATCGGCCAGATGCGGGCTGACGTTGCCCGGCGGTGCTGCTACCAAGCGACGATGGAGTCAAAGCAGCATCTCTATCTGGTCGACGGGTCGGCCTATATCTTCCGCGCCTATCACCGCCTGCCGCCGCTGACGGACCCCGAGGGGACGCCGGTCGGGGCGGTCTACGGCTACACGACAATGTTGTGGAAACTCGCCGACGATCTGCACAAGGCGGACGGGCCGACGCACCTTGCCGTGATCCTCGACAAGGCGTCGACTTCGTTCCGCAACGAACTCTACGACAAGTACAAGGCCAACCGCCCGCCCCCGCCCGAGGACCTGGTTCCCCAGTTCCCGCTGATTCGCGACGCGACCCGCGCCTTCTCGCTGCCCTGCATCGAGGAGGAGGGAGTCGAGGCCGACGACATCATCGCCTCATACGCCCGCGAGGCGACCCGGCGCGGCTGGGACGTGACCATCGTCTCGTCCGACAAGGACCTCATGCAGCTGGTCGGCAAGTGCGCCGCCGACGTCGATGGCGGCGCCGACAGCCCCGGCGGCGGCTGCATCGACATGCTCGACACGATGAAGAACCAGCGCATCGACATCCCCGAGGTGGTCGAGAAATTCGGCGTTCCGCCCGAGAAGGTCGGCGACGTGCTGGCACTGATGGGCGATTCGGTCGACAATGTCCCCGGCATCCGCGGCATCGGCCCGAAGACCGCCAGCAAGCTGATCCAGGAGCACGGCGACCTCGAATCGGCACTGGCCGCGGCACCGGGCATGAAGCCGGGCAAGCTGCGCGACAGCCTGATCGAACAGGCCGACATGGCGCGCCTGTCGCGCCGCCTCGTCGCGCTCAAGGAAGATTGCCCGCTGCCGCTGCCGATCGAGCAGTTCAAGCTCGGCGAGATTCCCAAGGACCCGCTCGCCGCCTTCCTCTCGCGCCACGGCTTCACCAGCCTGCTGCGGCGACTCGGCGACGGCCACGGCAGCCCGGCGACGACCACGCAGCTGCATCCGCCCAAGCCGGTCAATGCCGCCGCCGGCCCGGCAGTGGGCGCGGCGCGCCAGCCGCTGCCCGACATGCCGGCGATCGATCACGGTGCCTACGAATGCGTCACCACGCTCGAGGCGCTCGACACCTGGATCGCGCGCGGCTTCGCGGCGCGGCGGATCGCCTTCGATACCGAGACTACCGCTCTCGATGCCATGCGCGCCGAGATCTGCGGCGTCAGCCTGGCGGTCGGCCCGAACCAGGCCTGCTACATCCCGCTCGGCCATGGCGGCACCGACATGTTCGCCGAAAAGCCGGAGCAGATCGACCGCGACGTCGCGCTCGCCCGGCTCAAGCCGCTGCTCGAAAGCGATGCGGTGCTCAAGATCGGCCAGAACGCCAAGTACGACATCAACATCCTCGCGCGCCACGGCATCGCCGTCGCCCCGATCGACGATTCGATGATCATCAGCTTCTGCCTGGACGCGGGGCGCAGCCTCGACGGCATTGGCGGCGGCCACGGCATGGACGAACTGGCGCAGCGCCATCTCGGCCACGCGCCGATCCCGTTCAAGGACGTCTGCGGCAGCGGCAAGAAGGCGATCACCTTTGCCGAGGTCCAGCTCGACAAGGCGACCTGCTACGCGGCCGAGGACGCCGACGTCACCTGGCGGCTGCACTGCGTGCTCAAGCCGCGGCTGGCCGAAGAGGGCGGCACCCGCATCTACGAGCGCGTCGACCGCCCGCTGATCCCGGTGGTCGCGCAGATGGAGCGCCACGGCATCAAGGTCGACCGCGAGCGGCTGGCCGGGCTGTCGAGCACCTTCGCCGAGCAGATCGGCGCGCTCGAGACCGAGATCCACGCGCTTGCCGGCGAAGTCTTCACTATCGGCAGCCCCAAGCAGCTCGGCGACGTGCTGTTCGAGCGCATGGGCTTCAAGGGCGGCAAGAAGGGCAAGAGCGGCCAGTATTCGACCGACCAGAGCGTGCTCGAATCGCTGGCCGCCGAAGGCCTGGAAATGGCGTCCAGAGTGCTCGAATGGCGCCAGCTGACCAAGCTGCGCTCGACCTATACCGAGGCGCTGCAGGCGGCGATCAATCCGCGGACCGGCCGCGTCCACACCAGCTATTCGCTCGTCGGCGCGCAAACCGGGCGGCTGTCGTCGACCGAGCCCAACCTGCAGAACATCCCGATCCGCACCGAGATCGGCCGCCAGATCCGCGACTGCTTCGTCGCCGAGCCGGGCAATGTCCTGATCTCGGCCGACTACAGCCAGATCGAACTGCGGCTCGCCGCGCACATGGCCGACGTGCCGAGCCTCAAGGAAGCCTTCGCCGCCGGCGAGGACATCCACGCGCGCACCGCGATGGAAATGTTCGGCACGGTCGACCGCGACACCCGCGGCCGCGCCAAGACGATCAACTTCGCCATCCTCTACGGCATCTCGCGCTGGGGCCTCGCCACCCGGCTGGGAGTGACGGCGGAAGAGGCGCAGGCGATGATCGACCGCTACTTCGAGCGATTCCCCGGTATCCAGCGCTACATCGTCCACACGCTCGAAAGCGTGCGCGAGCGCGGCTATTCGGAAACCCTGTTCGGCCGCAAGACCTGGTTCCCGCGGATCAACTCGAAGCAGCAGGCCGAGCGCCAGGGCAGCGAGCGCGCCGCGATCAACGCGCCGATCCAGGGCACCAGCGCCGACATCATCAAGCGCGCCATGGTGCGCATGGGCCCGGCGCTGGCCGATGCCGGCCTCGACGATGTGAGGATGCTGCTGCAGGTCCACGACGAACTGGTCTTCGAACTGCCGGTCGAAGCCGTGGCGCGGGCGGCGCCGGTGATCGAGCGGGTCATGGCCGAGGCTGCCCTGCCGGCGGTGCGCCTCGACGTGCCGCTCGGCGTCGAGATCGGCACGGGGGTAAGCTGGGGAGCCGCGCATTGATCGGCGGCGGCCTTCCTCCCCTCCCCTTCAGGGGAGGGGCCGGGGGTGGGGGCTATCCCCACGAACCTCGGCTCGATCCGGAAAGCCCCCACCCCTACCCCTCCCCTGAAGGGTAGGGGCTATGAACGTCAGGTTTCCGTCTCCCGAAGAACTCAATCACTGGGCCGACCAGGGGGCCGGCGCGGCTGTCGCGGCGGCGGTGGCGGTGGTGCTCGCGCTCGCGGTCCACCTGCTGCTGTTCAAGCTGCTCGGCCGCCTGACCCGGCTGTCGCACCTGACCTCGGACGAGCTGGTGGTCGAGAAGCTGCGCCGGCCGATGCGCTGGTCGCTGGTCGCCGTGGCGATCTCGATCGCGGCGGAATCGCAGCCGGGCCTGGCGCACCTGTGGGACAGCATCGCGCGCTTCGTCGTGCCGGCGCTGCTCGGCTGGGTGGCCTTCGCGCTGGTCAAGGCCTTCGCCATCGCCATGGAGTCGCGCGCCGAGCTGTCCAGCGACGAGATCGCCGCCCGCAGCCGCCGCACCCGCGTTGCCATCCTGTCGCGCAGCGCGGGCTTCGTCATCGTCTTCGTGACCGTGGCGCTGATGCTGCTGGGCATACCCGGCGTGCGCAACGTCGGCGTCACCCTGATGGCTTCGGCGGGCCTCGCCGGCCTCGCCGTCGGCGCGGCGGCGCAGCCGGCGCTGAAGTCGCTGATCGCCGGCATCCAGATGGCGCTGACCGAACCGGTCCGCATCGGCGACCTCGTCGTCATCGAGGGCGAGAGCGGCCGGGTCGAGGACATCCGCATGACCTACGTCATCATCCGCACCGCGGACGAGCGGCGGATCATCGTGCCGACGACGAAGTTCCTCGAGACGACGTTCCAGAACTGGACCCGCGTCGCCGGCGGCGTCACTGCCACGGTGGTCCTGCCGATCGCCGCGGGCCATCCCATCGCCCCGATCCGCGAGGCCTTCCACGGCCGCCTCGAAGCCAGCAAGGACTGGGACCGGCGCACCGGCGAGCTGCAGGTCTCGGACGTCAAGATCGAGGGCGTCGAGCTCAAGCTGGTGATGAGCGCCCGGGATCACGCGGCGATGGCCCGCCTGCGGCTGGCGGTGCGCGAAGGCATGGTCGAATGGCTGCGCACGGAAATGCCCGACGCGCTGAAGGGGCGGTAGGAGTTGATCCTCCCCCTTGCAGGGGAGGATCCCTAGCCTAGCCGTGCTTCTTCTCGCGCCGCGATTCCACCATGCCGGGCGTGATGAAGCCGATCGGCGAGACTTCCATCGCCCGCTTCTTAAGTTCGCCTTTCATCTTGCGGTACTCGTCCTCCATCTCGGGCGTGACGGTGGCGCGCGAATCGGCAAGGGCGTCGGCGAAGTCATCGGCGGTCACGGTCTTCACCTTGGCGCCGTGCTTGCGGATGGCGACCAGGCCGGCGCGGCGGACCACGTCCTCCAGGTCGGCACCTGTGAAGCGCTCGGTCTCAGCGGCGATGGCCTTGAGGTCGACGTCCTTGGCCAGCGGCATCTTCCCGGTGTGGATCTTGAGGATGTGCTCGCGTCCCCCGGCATCGGGCGTGCCGACATAGATCAGCTCGTCGAGGCGGCCGGGCCGCAGCAGCGCCGGGTCGACCAGCGCCGGGCGGTTGGTCGCGCCGATCAGCACGACCGACTGCAGTTCCTCCATGCCGTCCATCTCGGCGAGGATGGTGTTGACGACGCGGCCGGTCACCTGCGGCTCGCCCATGCCCTGCGACGCGCGCGACGGCACCAGGCTGTCGATCTCGTCGATGAAGATCACGCAGGGCGCGACCTGGCGGGCGCGGGCGAACAGGCGCGAGATCTGCTGCTCGCTTTCGCCGTACCATTTCGACAGCAGGTCGGACGACTTGATCGAGATGAAGTTCGCTTCCGATTCCTTGGCCACGGCCTTGGCCAGCAGCGTCTTGCCGGTGCCCGGCGGGCCGTAGAGCAGGAAGCCCTTGGCCGGGCGGATGCCGAGGCGGTGGAACGCCTCGGGGTTCTTCAGCGGCAGCTCGATGCCTTCCTTGAGCTTGAGCTGCACCTCGCCGAGGCCGCCGACGTCGTACCAGCCGATGTTCGGCACCTGCACCATGACCTCGCGCATCGCCGAAGGCTGGACGCGCTTCAGGGCGTCGACGAAATCCTCGCGCAGGACGGACAGGTTCTCGAGCACTTCGGGCGGGATGGTCCGCGCCTCGAGATCGAGCTGCGGCATGATCCGGCGCACCGCCTCGATCGCAGCCTCGCGCGCCAGCGCGGCGATGTCGGCGCCGACGAAGCCGTGCGTGGTGCGCGCCAGCTCGTTGAGGTCGACGTCCTCGGCCAGCGGCATGCCGCGAGTGTGGATGCCCAGGATCTCGCGCCGGCCGCTCTCGTCGGGCACGCCGATGATGATCTCGCGGTCGAAGCGGCCGGGGCGGCGCAGCGCCTCGTCGATCGCGTCGGGCCGGTTGGTGGCGGCGATGACGACGATGTTGGAGCGCGCGTGCAGCCCGTCCATCAGCGTCAGCAGCTGGGCGACCAGCCGCTTCTCCGCTTCGCCGTGGACCTGGGTGCGCTTGGGCGCGATCGAATCGATCTCGTCGATGAAGACGATCGAGGGCGACGCCTTGGCCGCTTCCTCGAAGACCTCGCGCAGCGCCTTCTCGCTCTCGCCGTAGCCCGAGCCCATGATCTCGGGCCCGTTGATGGTGAAGAAGTTCGCTTCGCTCTCGTTGGCGACGGCCTGGGCGAGGCGGGTCTTGCCGGTGCCCGGCGGGCCGTGCAGCAGCACGCCCTTGGGCGGATCGACGCCGAGGCGGGTGAACAGCTCGGGATAGCGCAGCGGCAGCTCGACCATTTCGCGCAGCTGGCGGATGGTGTCGCCCATGCCGCCGACGTCGTCGTAGTTGACCTGCCCGCGCGAGCCGCGCGCTTCCTCGAATTCCTCGCGCAGCTCGACCTCGGTGTTCTCGTCGATGTGGACGATGCCCTTGGGCACGGTCGAGACCACGGTCAGGCGAATCTGGGTCAGCGCATAGGCCGGTGCATTGAACATCCGCGCCAGCTGGGGCGGCAGGTCGCGGACCTGCTGCTGGCCCGACGTGGCGACGATGTCGCCCGCGGTCAGCGGCCGGCCGAAGAAGGTGCGCTTCAGGGCCTGCGACGGCCCTTGCAGCCGCATCTCGCGCTGCGCCGGCGCGAAGACGACGCGCTGGGCGGGTCGCGGCTCGGCCTTGCGGATGGTGACGTGGTCGCCCGAGCCGACTTCGGCATTGGCGCGCTGCAGGCCGTCGAGGCGGACGACGTCGAGCGACTGGTCCTCGGGATAGGCATGGACCGCCTGGGCGACGGTGACGCGCTTGCCGGTGATCTCGACGGCGTCGCCCTCGGTGATGCCGAGCGTCGCCATCGCCGACTTGGGCAGGCGCGCGATGCCGTGCCCGCTTTCCTCCTGCCGGGCTGCCGCGACCTGCAGCTTGACTGTCCGTTCCTCTAAGCCCGCCGCCGCATCAGCCATGTCAGTCCTTCCCTGAATGCCTTCGGGGGGAAGCTAGGTACTGCGGGGTGCGATTGCAAACCGGGGGCGGTGCCGACCGAAAAAAAGGCCCGGTCGTTGCCGACCGGGCCGTGGAAGTTTTGGGAGAGGATGCCTGAAAGGCAGGGTCTTAATGACACCCACTCATTTTTTGTGCAAGTGCGAAAAGAACAGTCTGGATTGCGTTTCTTGCAACTGTAATTTGATGCCGCTCAATGCGCGAGGAGCAAGGCGGGCGCGTCCGCGCTGGTCAGGAAGTGGCGCGTGACGCCGCCGAACAGGAACTCGCTCATCCGGCTGCGCCCATAGGCGCCCATCACCAGCAGCTGCGCGCCGTCGGCCTGGACGGCGGCGGCAAGCGTATCCTCGGGGTTGCCCTGCCGGGTCAGCTCGCGCGCCTCGGCGGCGATGCCGTGCCGGGCAAGGTAGCCCAGCGCCTCGTCGGCGGGGGCGCCGCCGGGCTTCTCGACCACGGTCAGCACGGTCACGCTGCCGCAGCCGGCGAGCAGCGGCACGGCGTAGCGCAGCGCCATCGCCGCTTCGTCGCCGCCGTCCCAGGCGATGCAGGCGCGCGCGAGCGGCAGGGCAAGCGTGCCGGCGTCGGGCAGCACCAGCACCGGCGCCCGCGCCGCCAGGGCAAGTTCGCCGCCGAGGTCGGACGAGCGCGAGACGATGACGAGGTCGGCCAGCCGGGCGGCGTCGGCGAGCGCATCGATCGGTTCCGCCTCGCTGCGCAGGATCTCGAAAGGCACGCCCTTGCCGGCCAGCTCGGCCTCGACTTCGCCGGCATAGGCATCGTCCTCGGCCAGCGCCTGCTGCATGGCCGTGGAAGCGACATAGCTGCCGCCCATCGGGTCCATGGCGATATAGCGCCTGACCGGCGTGTCGATCAGCACCGTGACATGGCCGTTCCAGTCGCGCGCCAGCGCCAGCGCGGCGTCGAGCCTTGCGGCCATGGCTTCACTGCGGTCTCCGAGTACCAGTATCGATCGCATCGTATCCCTCCCGGTTGGCCGCCGTGCCGGCGGCGCGACTCATCCCGGAAGGGACCATAGACCATGGACCCGGGAATGGCTGCCGCGATCTTCGCTTGCGGGCCTGGCGCGATGCAGGCCCTGCAAGCGCCGGCGCGTATTCTGCAACTGGACCTTTCGGGCGGGTTTGCTATGCGCGGCACGGTTGCGCCTCGCTGCCGCAGCGCTCACGGACTGGAAGGTCGCACGCATGAACAAGCTCTATCCCAGCGCCGCAGCCGCGCTCGACGGCCTGCTCCGCGACGGCATGGTGATCGCCGCCGGCGGCTTCGGCCTGTGCGGCATCCCCGAACGCCTGCTCGATGCGGTGCGCGACAGCGGGGTCAAAGACCTGACTTTCGCCAGCAACAATGCCGGCATCGACAACGAAGGCATCGGCAAGCTGCTGCGCACGCGCCAGGTCAGGAAGATGATCGCGTCCTACGTCGGCGAGAACAAGGAGTTCGAACGGCAGTATCTCTCGGGCGAGCTCGAGGTCGAGTTCTGCCCCCAGGGCACCCTGGCCGAGCGCATGCGCGCCGGCGGCGCGGGCATTCCCGGCTTCTATACCCGGACGGGCGTCGGCACGCTGGTCGCCGAGGGCAAGGAAGTGAAGAACTTCGGGGGCGAGGACTACATCCTCGAACTGGGTATCTTCGCCGACCTCAGCCTGGTCAAGGCGTGGAAGGCCGACGAGACCGGCAACGTCGTGTTCCGCAAGACCGCGCGCAACTTCAACGTGCCTGCCGCCACTTGCGGCAAGGTCTGCGTGGTCGAGGTGGAAGAGATCGTGCCGACCGGCTCGCTCGATCCCGACTGCATCCACTTGCCGGGCGTCTACGTCCAGCGGCTGGTGCTGGGCGCGCCCTACGACAAGCAGATCGAGTTCCGTACGGTGCGCGAGAGGGAGACCGCATAGTGGCCTGGACACGCGAAGACATGGCGGCGCGCGCCGCGCGCGAGCTGCAGGACGGCTTTTACGTCAACCTCGGCATCGGCATCCCGACGCTGGTGGCGAACTACGTGCCCCAGGGCATGACGGTGACGCTGCAGTCGGAGAACGGCATGCTCGGCATCGGCCCGTTCCCCTACGAAGACGAGGTCGATCCCGACCTGATCAACGCGGGCAAGCAGACGATCAGCGAGCTGCCCCATTCGGCCTATTTCGACAGCGCGACGAGCTTCGGCATGATCCGCGGCGGGCACATCGACCTCGCGGTCCTCGGCGGCATGGAAGTGTCGCAGGACGGCGACCTCGCCAACTGGATGGTGCCCGGCAAGATGATCAAGGGCATGGGCGGGGCGATGGACCTCGTCGCCGGGGTCAAGAAGATCATCGTCGTCATGGAGCACACGGCCAAGGACGGCTCGGCCAAGTTCATTCCCGAATGCACCCTGCCGCTCACCGGCCGAAACGTCGTCGACATGATCATCACCGACCTTGCCGTCTTCGCCCGGCCGGACCACACTTCGCCGTTCCGACTCGTCGAACTGGCGCCGGGCGTCAGTGCCGAAGAGGTGAAGCAGAAGACGACCGCTCGCTACCAGAGCTGAAAGGGAGAAGCCGTGGCTACCGATCTCGCCGAAATCCCGCTGAACCGCATCGACGGCAGCGCCGACAAACTGGCCAACCACGCGGGCAATGTCCTGCTGGTGGTGAACGTCGCCTCGAAGTGCGGCCTGACCCCGCAGTACGAGGGGCTGGAAGCCCTGTACAAGCAGTACAGGGACAAGGGCTTCGAAGTGCTGGGCTTCCCGGCCAACGACTTCGGCGCGCAGGAGCCGGGCACGCACGAGGAAATCGTCGAGTTCTGCTCGGTCAACTACGGCGTGTCGTTCCCGCTGTTCGGCAAGGCCGACGTCACCGGCGCGGGCAAGCAGCCCCTCTACGCCGCACTGACCGCGGCCAAGCCCGAGAAGCAGGGCCCGGCCGCCGAATTCCGCGAGCGACTCAAGGGCTACGGCATGACTCCGACCGAGGATCCCGAAGTGCTGTGGAACTTCGAGAAGTTCCTCATCGGCCGCGACGGCGAAGTCGCCGGCCGCTTCGCCCCGGGCACCGAGCCCAACGATCCCGCCCTGGTGAGCGCGATCGAAGCCGAATTGGCAAAATAGCCTTGACATCACGAACCACATTGGTTATATGCCCCATACCTCACGGGTGCGAGGGAGCGGAACCGGTTCGCTCGCCGCTACCCCAAGGGCCGGCGCCTGTCAGGGCGACCACTTATCCGGATGCGGGGA
>CAUJJI010000129.1 GCA_963205265.1 Pseudomonadota bacterium | reverse complement strand
CCGGCGGTCCCCCTCCCCCTATGGGGGAGGATCTTAAGCAGACACAGCTTCACCCCCGCTGGCGAATGCGGGCTTACGCCTGGGGAAACCAACGCACGGAAAAGCCGGCGCCTCGGTTTGCCTGGCACGACAGGCTTGGCGTTTTGAACCCTGAGGTGCGAAGCGTTGGCGGGTCGGGCTCGCCCATGACCGCCTGACGTTTGTGGTTCCTCGCATCCTGGTGGGCCGCCTTGGAGCGGCGCCGGCTGCCGGGGGAGAGGAGACGACCGGTACCGCTCCACCAACCCGTGACGCGTGGCATATAACCAATATGGTTTGTAATGTCAAGCTATTTCGTCATGCTGAACTTGTTTCAGCACCCATTTCTCCCCAAGCCCCGAAGCTCACGACTGAAACGCAACGGCGCCGTTGTCCGTCCATGCACGGCTCCGGCGCCTCGAGGTGAAATGGGCCCTGAAACGAGTTCAGGGTGACGAACAAGTTCAGGGTGACGATTATGGGAACGCCTCCACCCAGATCACGGCGCAACTGCAGCGCCTAGCGCGCCGCGATTCGCACCGGCACGCCCGACATGCGCGGCATGGCCTGAAGCTGTTCGCAATCGCGGTCGAGGCTGATCAGCAGCGAGATCGACGATCCCTTGTCGCGGTAGTCGAAATCCTCGCCGACGAGCCAGCCGTAGCCGTGAGTCATGCTCACCACCCCGGGCTTGAGCGTCGCGTCGCCCTTGGCGATGGCCGGAATCCGGCCGTTATCGGACACGACCCAGCATTCGTCGCCTTCGCGCAGGCCGGATCGGGCGAGATCGTCGGGATGGGCGCAGATCGGGTTGTAGGGCGCCCGCTCGCGCGCCGACTTGAAAGTGCGGCAAGAGGTGTTCGAGACTTCCCTGATCCGCCGGGCGATCATGCGCAGCGGGAAATCGCCGTCGGCCGCGAGAGTCGGCGCCGCGCCGCGGGTATCGGCGAAGCTGCGGAGCTCGGCGGCGACATCGTCGGGCATCACTTCGAAGCGGCCCCGGTCCTCGAGCGGGGGCAGCACCCTGACTTGGGGCAGGCCGTCGAACACCTTGCCGCCTACCGCCGTCCGCTTGATCTCGTCGTAGGAGACGTTGCCGCGCGACGCGAGGATCGCGAGGAAATCGTCGTCGCTCGGCGGCCTGTCCATGTCGAGATCGACGCCGAAGTAGCTGAGCGTCACCCCCATGCGCTTCGCCAGCGCCCAGGCGACGTAGCCTTCGTCGACCAGTTCCGATCCTTCCGGCGGATCGACCAGCGGCGGCGTGTAGCAGGTGTAGGGAATCTCGAGGTTGCTCATCTCGAGCCCGAAGGTGAGGTCGGCATGTTCGTAGAGGAACTTCGGCGGCAGCACGTAGTCGGCCAGCCTGGTGGTCTCCGAGTGGAACGGCTCGACCACCACCAGCAGGTCGAGCGCGCGGAATGCCTCGACCACTTTCCTGCTGTCGGGGATAGCGCTGGCCGGATTGGCGCCCGATATCAGCAGGCCGCGGACGCGGCCCTTGCCGGGAGTCAGGATTTCCTCGGCCAGCGTCGGCGTGGCCGATTCGCCCATCAGGCGGACGGCACCGCGCACGCGCGACCGCGGTGCCTTCTCGAAGCCGCGGGCCGGGCCGATCGCGCCTTCGTGCGGAGGCTGCCTGGCGACGAGCACGCCGGGATTGGGCAGTGCCTCGCCGGCGCGGAGAAAGCGCCCGCAGATCACGCCGAGCGCCTGGTAGAGATGCTCGGCAAGATTGGGGAAGGCCGCCATGTCGACCCCGGTGCCGGTGCTGACGCTGCCGCGGCGCGATTCCACGGCGAACAGCCGGGCGGCGGCGATAAGGTCGGCGGCGGCGATGCCGGCCCGCTGCGCCACGACTTCGGGCGTGAACGGCGCCACTTCCCGCCGCAGCGCTTCGACGCCGGCGACGTGAGCCTCGCAGAACGCCTTGTCTTCCCAGCCACTGGCCAGGACGACGTGGATCAGGCCCGCCGCGACGGCGGCATCCTCGCCCGGGTAGATCTGCAGGTGGATGTCGGCGAACTGCGCCATCTCGGTCTTGCGCGGGTCGACGACGATCAGCTTCATCCCCGCCGCGCGCGCCTGCTTGAGCTTCTTCTGCGGATTTTGCGAGGGCATGTCCCAGCTGAACACCGAGACCAGCGGATTGCTGCCGGCGAAGAGATAGACGTCGGAGCCGAGGAACGGCTGCTTGCCCGCCGGCCAGGTGCCGAGCCGGTCCTGCGTGACCCATTTCGCCGACTGGTCGATGGTCATGGTCGAAAAGCGCTGGCCGCCGATCGCTTCGGCGAGGTTCGGCCAGCTGAAGATCGCGACGTTGGAACCGAAAGTGCCGGTGCCCCGGAAGAAGGCCAGGCTCTGTGCCCCGTCCTCGGCGACGATCGTCTTCATCTTGGCGGCGATCTCGTCGAGCGCCTGCTCGATGCCGATCGGCACGTGCTTGTCGCCGACGCGCTTGAGCGGGCGCATGATCCGGGTGTCGCCGTAGAGCGCTTCGGGCGCATCGAGGCCCTTGACGCAGGCATAGCCCTGGGTGACCGGGTTGGCGTGATCGCCGCGGACCGACTGGACGCGGCCGTCGTCGCCGATCGTCACGTCCATCCCGCAGAAGCCGAAGCAGAGGCGACAGAAGCTCTTTTCGACCCGCATTGCCTTCTCCCTCTTGGCCCCGCGGCGTGATCAAGCACGCCTGGGCGGGCGACGTCAACGCCGCAAGGTCAGGCTTCGAGCGGTTCGGTCGACAGGCCCAGCTCGGGGATCGCGACCGAGCGGCGCCCGCTGAAATCGGTGCGGACGACGATCAGCCCGCTGCGCTCGTAATGCTCGAGCAGGCGGCGGATGCGCCCCAGCGAATTGGTGCCGTAGATGCGCGCCAGCTCGTGGTCGTCGGGGCAGGGGGCGCCGGTGTGGGCGGCGTGGGCGATGACCAGGAACGGGGCGAGCAGGTCGTCCGACAGCGATCCGGCGACGCGCAGGATCTCGCGCCAGGGGCTCGCGCTCGCGTCGGTCACGCCGGCCAGCGCCATGGCGAAGCGGCGGCGGAACTGCGCCATGCCGACCTGGCCGGCGGTGATCCGCTGCATGCGGCAACGCACCGAGAAATCCTGGAACAGCTTGGCCGGGGGCTGGAAAGTGCATCCCTCCTCGACCGCCATTTCGAAGAGGATGCCGTCGACGGCTGCGTCGATCTCGCCTTGCGGGACGGCAACGGCCTGGCCCTCTTCGATGTCTTCCGCCGCCACCAGCGGCACGGCTTCGATCCGCTCGATGAGCGTCTCGGCCTCGGGCGCGGACGGCGGCGGCGGCGAGGCGCAGGCCGGGCCGTCGTCCAGGTGCAGGTCGGCATGCAGCAGCGCGTGCAGCTGGCCGGGCGCGGCCGTCGGCGGCGGCGCCAGCTCGTGCGCCATGACGCGCGCGCCGGTGCGGACCGGGCCGATCCGCACCGCCACCGGCCGGCGGCTGATCGCCGGGCCGAGCCCGAGGAACTGGCCGCGGGCGAGATCGCGGATCTGCTCGGCCTGGCGACGCTCCATGCCGAGCAGGTCGGCCGCGCGGGCCATGTCGATGTCGAGGAAGGTGCGGCCCATGAGGAAGTTGGACGCTTCGGCCGCGACGTTCTTGGCGAGCTTGGCCAGGCGCTGGGTGGCAACGATCCCGGCGAGCCCGCGCTTGCGGCCGCGGCACATCAGGTTGGTCATCGCGGTGAGGCTGAGGCGCCGGGCCTCGTCGCTGACTTCGCCCGCGGCGGCAGGCGCGAACATCTGCGCTTCGTCGACCACGACGAGCGCCGGGAACCACTGCTCGCGCGGGGCATCGAACAGCGCCGACAGGAACAGGGCGGCGCAGCGCATCTGCGCCTCGATCTCGAGCCCGTCGAGCGCGAGGACGACCGATGCGCGGTGCTCGCGGATGCGCGCGGCCAGGCGGGTGAGCTCCGCCGCCGAATAGGCCGCGCCGTCGACGACGATGTGGCCGAAGAGGTCAGCGAGCGTGACGAAGTCGCCCTCGGGATCGATCACCACTTGCTGGACGATGGCGGCGCTCTCTTCGAGGATGCGGCGCAGCAGGTGCGACTTGCCCGAGCCGCTGTTGCCCTGCACCAGCAGGCGGGTGGCCAGCAATTCCACGATGTCGATGGTGATCGGGCTGCCGCCAGGGTCGACGCCGATTTGGATGGGAGCACTCACCCGGCGGCCCTAGAGGGTCGGGGGGATTCGGGCCAAGGGCACGGCCGGCTTTTTCCAGAGGTTTGGGGGCGCTCCGCCGGGAGCGCAAAGTCACCGCTGCGGCCGGCAGGGCTTGCCTTCGTACTGGTGGCGCTGCAGCACATAGGCCTTGCCGTTCCAGCGCTCGACCGGAAAGCAGAAGCCCGGCCCGCCGACTTCGATGTCGGGCCAGCCTCCGACGCCCTTGGTCGCCAGGAACCGGGCGAAGCCGGCGCCGCCGGCGATGCGTTTCCAGCTGCCGTCGGCCTGCTTGCCGACCAGCGTGTAGCCCACTTCGGCCATGCCGAAGCAATAGGCGCTGCCTTCGGTGACGACGGCTTCGGCGCGGCCGTCGCCGTTGAGGTCGCGCACCGTCTCGATCTCGCCCGCGGTATAGCCGGCAGTGCCGGGATCGCCGCAGGCCGACCATTGCCCGCGCTGGAGCTTGAAGCCGGCCGCCCGGAACACGGCTGCCCGCTCCGCAGCGGACAGGCTGACCTGTGCCGATGCGGGCGCGCCGAGCAGGGCCAGCAAGGCAGCGGCGCAGATAAGCTTACGCAAGGGCAGTCTCCTGTGGCGCGCGGTGCGGCTTGTGGCACATCCGGGCAGGGCGAACGCCGCGCGGCGCGCTGCCGGTCGGTCGCTATTCCGAGTTGTCCTCGATCTTGTCGATCAGCACCAGCAGGCCGATGCCGGCAGCGACCGCCAGGACGCCGATGCCGATGCCGACCGCGCCGAGCGTGGACACGCCCTTGCGCTCTGCCTCTGCCCGGCGCGCCTGTTCCTCGCGCAGGCCGGCCAGCGTGAAGCTTTGCGCGATCGGCTTGCCGGCCAGCGACCAGGTCGTCGAGCGGCCGGGGCGGAGTGCAAGCTCGGCGAAGGGTGCGACCCGGGTATGCCGGACGTTCCGGTCGGCCGCTTCGCGCGTCAGGCTGGGGCCGGCGCGCAGCGACAGGCGCGGTCCGGCATCGTCGCGGCGCCCGCCCAGCGGCACCGTGAGGGACAGCTGGGCACCTGCGCCGATCCGAGGCGCAGAGCGCTGCGCGTAACCGTAAGTGGGATCGCCCGCAGCCTGGGCAACGGAAGTGAACGAAAGGCAGGCAAGTGCCGCGATCGCCGTCAGTCTGCGCATGGCCGAGCTGTCCCCCGTCCTGTCTGTTTGGCCGAGGATAAGTGATCGCCGCCATCGCCGCAAGCCGGCCCGCCTCGAAAGGGCTTGTAGCTGGCCACCGACTCGTTCAATCCTTCCGAAAGGCCGATTTCGTGGAGAGGCGGGCATGGGCAAGCGGCAGGCAGGTCTGACACTGGTATGGCTGGCGTTCGCGACGCTGTTCCTGGCCGCCTGTAGTGCGAACGAAGGGCAGGAGCGCGCCGCCTTCATCAGCTTCCTCCAGACCCGCGTGCTGGACAAGCCGGGCATCCACGTGCCGCAGCTCACCGATGAAGAGCGCTCGCGCCTCGGTTCCTATGCCGATCACTATGCGGTCATCACCGATTTCAACAAGGCCATGGACGAAAGCGTCTCACCCAAGATGACGGCCGCGGTCAGGGCCGGCTCGATCTCTTCGCTGGCCGACACAATGACACGCCGCGATCAATTGCAGGCGGCCAAGGACGGCATCAACGCGATGGGCAGCGCCCTTACCGGGGCGCTCGCGAAAGCCGATGCGGCCCATGCCGGGCTCGACCAGCCGGCCGACCTGAAGCCGGTCTACGACAAGGCCTACGCCCGGCTCGTGACCGAGCCGGCAGCGGCGTTCAAGGACATTGTCCCGGTGATGGACACGGTGCTGGGCGAGGCGATCGATCTGGGGCGCTATCTCGAAGAGCATCGCGCGAGCGTGCGCCTGTCCGGGCCGATGATCGAGACCGGCGATCCGGCCGTTCAATCCGCGATCAACCAGAGGCTGCAATCGCTGCAGGCGAAGCAGCAGGCAGTGCGGGCCGCGCAGCAGCGGCTGCAGTCGATCGCCTACGGGACCCCGCGCTGAGTCCGGGAATCAAGGCCGAGGCTTGACGGGCGTCGGGCCAAAGGAACAGGATGACCGATGGCTTCCAACCGGCGGCGGGCCGCGCCCGAGTCCGAAATGCACGGTCTCCTGCTCGATGCGGCCGAGGCGATCATTCGTGAGCAGGGGCACGGCGCGCTGACCGCGCGAACCCTGGCGGACCGGCTCGAGCTGAAGCGCCAGATCGTCCATTACTATTTCGAATCGATGGACGCGCTGCTGGTGCAGCTGGTGCGCAGGACTTCGCAGCGGGCGCTGGCGGCGCTCAATGAGCCGGCGGTGCGCGCCGATCCGCTGCGTGCGATCTGGCGGATGAGCAACGATCGCGAGTTCGCCTTGCTGGCGCTCGAACTGGCGGCGCTGGCGGCGCGGCGGCCGGCCGTGCGCGCCGTGGTCCGCGAGGCTGCGGAGGCCGCGCGTGCGGCGCAGACCAGGATCCTCGCGGACCATCTCGCGGCCCGCGGGATCGAGCCGAAGATCGATCCCGAAGTGGCGACCATCGTCCTGGCGAGCCTGTCCTATACCATGGTCCAGGAGGATGCGGTCGGCATCAGCGCCGGGCACGACAAGCTGCGCGCCGTGGTCGAATCGGCGCTCGATCGCTTTGCCCGCACCGGCGAGGCAAGCATCGAAAGCTGAGGCTGCAGGCGGCGTTTGACCGGGCCTGGATTTCTTTGCTATACACCTGTCTAGCAAAGTGCGGCATATCCGATGGAGAGGTGCAGATGACCAGCCAGACCACGATCGACTATGCGAAGACCGACGTCTTCACCGAATATGCCATAGCCGCCGATCCCCACGGCTTCTTCGAGTATCTGCGGGCCCAGGGGCCGATCGTGCCGCTGGGCAACCGCAACGTCGTTGCCGTCACCGGCTACGACGAAGGCTGCGCGATCTTCCGCGACGACGAGAACTTCTCGGCGATCAACACCGTCACCGGTCCCTACCTGCCGCTCGACTATGATCCGCACCGGCCGATGGACGAGCAGATCGACAGCTGCCGGGCCCAGAACGGCTACCTCGCCTCGATCATGTCCGAGGATACGTCGGCGCACGAGAAGTCGAAGGCGATCCTCAACGGCATCATCACCCCGGCCCGGATGAAGGCCAACGAGGCCTACATGTACGAGGTTGCCGACCAGATCATCGACGAGTTCATCGACAAGGGCCGGTTCAACGTCGTGACCGATTTCGGCCAGCCCTTTGCCCAGCTGGTCATTGCCGAACTGATCGGCGTTCCGGAGGAGGATCGTGTTTCGGTGCGGGGCATGGCGGCCGATCCCAACCAGATGCCCGGGAATCTCGGCGGCGGCTTCGACATGTCGGCCAATCCCCTGGCGCGGATGGGGATGCAGTTCTACGGCTATGTGCTCGACCGCCGCGCCAACCCTCGCGACGACGTGCTCACCCGCCTGTGCCAGCAGACCTACGACGACGGCTCGCTGCCGCCGCCCGAAGCGGTGGTGGCCGTGGCCACCTTCCTGTTCGGCGCCGGGCAGGACACGACCGTCCAGCTGTTCGCCGCCATGCTGCGCCTGCTGGCCGACAACCCGGGTCTCGAAGACCGGCTGCGGGCCGAACCGGCTCTGATCCCCGACTTCGTCGACGAAGCCCTGCGGATCGAAGGCGTGACCAAGAGCACGTTCCGCTATGTCCGCAACCGCGTGACGATCGGCGGCTTCACGTTCGAGCCCGGCCAGCACGTGATGCTCAACATCGCCGCGATGAATCGCGATCCGGCAAAGTACGAGGCGCCGAATGCGTTCAATCTCGACCGCAAGAACGTGCGCACCCACGTCGCCTTCGGCCGGGGGCTGCACGCCTGCGCCGGCGGACCGCTGGCGCGCGCCGAAGGCCGCGTGGCGGTGGAGCGGCTGCTGGCGCGGCTGAAGAACATCCGGTTCGACGAAGGCCGGCACGGCCCGGCCAACGCCCGCCAGTTCCAGTACCTCCCCAACTATTCGCTCTATGGCGTCATCGAGCAGTGGATGGAGTTCGACAGGGTCTGAGCCGAGACCGGTCGCCGGATGCAGGACAAGGACAGCACCATGGTGAAGATCACGTTTGTCGAACACGACGGGCAGGAGACCGAAGTCGATGCCCGCCCGGGCCTGTCGCTGATGAAGAATGCCGTTGCCGCCAACGTGCCCGGCGTGCTCGCCGAGTGCGGGGGCAACTGCGCCTGCGGCACCTGCCGGATCTATTTCGATGCGGAATGGGCCCGGCTGATGCCGGCCCCGCGCGAAAGCGAGAGGGAAATGCTCGACTACTGGAACGAGGAGGGCGAGGGCGTGCGCCTGTCGTGCCAGGTGCCGGTGGTCGAGGACATGGCAGGCATGGTCCTGCGGCTGCCGGAGTCGCAGAACTAGACTGGAGACTCAGCGGAGCGGTGGACGCATTCCATCCGGCTCGTCCTTTCGACCTAGCGCCCGGCCTCAACCCGACGTCTTGACGATGTTCCTGGGCACCAGCGTCGGCTGGTCGTGCAGCAGATTGTTGGCGATGATCGCGTAATGCATCTCGGTCGCGCCTTCGGCGACGCATTTGGCGCGCGCGTCGCGCATGTAGCGGTTGACCCCGGTCGAATTCATGATGCCGCTGCCGCCCCACATCTGCAGCAGCTTGACGCAGACGTCGAAGCAGGTCTCGCCGATGAAGGCCTTGCAGATGTTGCCGCCGTCGGCCGTCGCCGCGCCGGCTTCGAATGCGCGCACCGTGTCGTAGAGCAAGGCCCGGCATGCCGCGATCTTCGCGTGGCATTCCGCCAGCCAGTAGGCGATCGGCTGGAGTTCGGCCATGTCCTTGCCGTAAAGGCGCCGCTGCTGGACATAGTCGAACGTCTTGTCGAACAGGCCCTGGGCGCAGCCGATCGAGCTGGCGACGTGGGCAAGCAGGTTGGCCTGGTTGGCGGCGCGGTGCGAGAAGCCACCGGTGAGGATGTCGCCGAGGATGTCGTCCTCGGCGAGGAACACGTTGTCGAAAGAGATCGGACCGGTGTTGGTGCCGCGCCAGCCGAGCTTGTTCTCGTGCGGGGCGATCGCGAAGCCTTCGTCCTCGCGCTCGACGATGAAGCAGCCGTAGCCTTCGTTGCCCTCGCGGTCCTTCGACTTGGCCATGACCAGCCAGGTGCCCGCCGTGCCCTGGGTGCAGAACAGCTTGGCGCCGTCGATGCGATAGCCGTTGCCGTCCGGCACGACTCTGGTGAGATGGCCGGCGATGTTCGCGGCGCCGGCCGGCTCGCTCTGCGAATAGGCGAGCAGCCGCTCGCCCGATGCGCTTCCGGGCAGGATGCGGCGCTTCTGCTCCTCGGTGCCGAGGATCTCGACGGTCCTGGGGCAGAGCACCATCTGCACGGTCAGCATGCCGGCATAGGCCGGGCTGGCCTTGGCCAGTTCCTCGACGACCAGGCAGACCGAGACGAGATCGGCACCGGAGCCGCCGTATTCGGGCGAGGTGTAGAGGCCGTAGAAGCCCAGCGCCGCCGCCTTCGCCACCAGTTCGTCCGGGGTATGCTCATCGAGGTCGATCTGGTTGGCGATCGGTTCCAGCTCCTTGCGGGCGAAATTCGCAGCCATGTCGCGCAGCGCGCGCTGGTCGTCGGTCAGCCAGTGCATTCGTCTCTCCCCAGCAGGTTCAGATATTGCGTGCGAGGTAGGCCGCCTCGTGAATGGCATTGCCATAGGACCGTGGCTTGCGCGCGTCGCCTATGACCTGGACCGTGATGCCCGTCCCCAGCAGCGCCGTCGACAGCGGATCGTGCGCGACGCGGCCCGGCGCCAGGAGCAGGGCGGTGCAGGCGATCGTCTCGGTGCCGCCGGCATGGCGCAGGTGCACCGAGCCGTCGCCCACGCCTTCGAGGGCGGCGTCGAGTTCGGGTGCCAGGCCGACTTGCCCGGCCCAGCGCAGCACGGCCCGGGCACGCGAACCGATGTAGTGTGCCGGCACGAAGCTCGGCGCAGCGTCGAGCAGCCGCACCCGGCGGCCGGCGCGAGCCAGGTCGAGCGCGAGTTCGATGCCCTCGCCGGCGCCCCATACGACGACCGGGCCTTCCGGCAGGGTTTCCGGCCCTTCGCGCAGGACGCGGTCGATGGTGCGGGCAAAGCCGCCGGCGAGCGCGGCGTCGAGGCCGGCGACCCGGGGCAGGGCGGGCCTGGCCCCGGTCGCCACGACGACGACGTCGGGACGCTCCGCCAGCGCGAGCTCGCGCGTCAGCTCGGTGCCGAGGCGCACCGGGATGCCGAGCTTGGCGACCATCAGCTTGTGCCATTCCGGCTGGTAGGCGATCTGTTCCATGTTGGGCAGGGTGCGGTAGTTGCCGGCCCAGGCCATGGCCCCGCCCAGTGCGTCGTCCTGCTCGAAGATCGTCACCTCGTGGCCGACCTGGTGCGCCGTGATCGCGTATTCCATCCCGCCCGAGCCGCCGCCGGCGATCAGCACCTTCTTCGGACGCAGCGTCGGCACGATGCGATAGTCGCGGTCGCGGCTGAAGGCGGCGTTCTGCGCCGATCCGGCCACCCCCTTGTTGAAGATGTTGCCCGCCAGCAGCGAGGCGCCGGTGCGGGTCGACTTGCGGATTTCCGCCTCGCGCCCTTCGGCGATCTTGCGCGGGAAATCGGGATCGTCGAGCGACTGGCGGCAGGAAGCGAAGAAGTCCGCCGCGCCTTCGCCGACCATCGCCCGCATCTGTTCGGGCGTGTTGACGTTGCACGAGCCCATCAGCGGCATCGAGATGCCGCGCTCGGCCAGGCCGGCGCGCAGCCGCTTGATGTAGGGCAGGGCGACGAGGTTGGGGACGTAGAAGCCGCCGCCGATCACTTCGCCCGAGGGCACTTCGGGATCGCGGCTTTCCGCCGGCAGCATCGAGCCGAAGGTGCAGTCCATGGCATCGATGCCGAGCGCGTGCAGGCGGGGGGCGTAATGCTCGATGAAGTAGTCGAGGTCGTAGCCGCCGACGAAGTTCTCGTCGCAGACCATGCGCGGGATCAGCGGGTAATCCTTGCCGCACAGTTCCTGGGTGCGCTGGAGGATCTGCTCGCAGAACAGGAAGCGGTCGGCATATTCGTCGTTGCGGCCCTGGTTTTCGAGCAGCGACAGGGTCACGTGCGGCAGCGAGCCGTGGCAGAAGTGGAACGAGACGTAGTCGTAGCCGGCTTCCCGGGAGCGCCGCGCGGCCTGGGCGTAGGCTTCGACCAGCTCGCGGTAGTCCTCGGTCGAGACCACGCCCGGCTGCGCGTTGCCGATCGGATACTTGCCCGAGGGGCCCCAGGAGACGGTGCCCGGAATCCAGCCCTTGCCCGGCTCGAGCGGAAAGGTCGCGCCGACGCCGGGGATGAGCCCGCCATAGAACAGCTGGATCCCGGCGAGCGCATCGTTGTTGTGGATCACCTCGACCAGCTCGCGCTGGCTGATGATGTAGGTGTCGTCGTAGAACCCGAACATCCGCTCGTTGATGAGGCCGTCCCAGCGCACGCAGGTCGCGCCGACGCAGACCGCGCCGAATCCGCCGGCCGCGAGCGCCTCGTACGCGCCGACCGCCTGGCGCGTGACGTAGCCGCGATCGTCCGACATGTTCATCGTCGTCGGCGCATGGACCATGCGGTTGCGGAAGGTGAGGTTGCGGGTGGAGAACGGCTGCAGCAACGGATCGGGATGGGGAGCGGTCACGCTGGTTCCTCGCACATGGATTTCCCCGGAGTCCGGCCCGGGGAGTTATTGCAACTTGACTAGGGCATTTAATATCGGGAGTACAAGCCGTATGTCGAACGGCATGGCGGCCAGGGAATGCGGGAGGATGGGCGGCCGCGATCGAGCCGCAGCCGCCTCGCATACTCTCTCGCCCGCCGGACAGCGGAACACAGGACAGGCATCATGATCCCGACAATCGCTCCGCTGACCAGCGCGGATGAGCAATTCAGCCACCAGATCGTCAACACGTTCGCCGCCGTGGGTTCGGCCGACCGCGCCTGGACCGAAAAGGCCTGGTTCACGCTGATGCGCAAGGACGGCTCGCTCCAGGCGAGCTTCGGGCTCGGCAAATATGCCAACCGCAACATCGTCGACGGCTACGGCGGCGTGCAGATCGGCACCCGGCAGCTGACCGTGCGCGCCAGCCGGCTGCTGTCCTCCGCGCCCGACAGCCTGGGAGTCGGCCCGCTCGGTTACGAAGTGGTCGAGCCGTTGAAGGCGATCCGGCTGACGCTTGCCGAAAACGCGGTCCAGCCGCTGCAGTTCGCGCTCACCTTCCATGCGACGATGCCCGGCTTCTTCGAGAACCGCGACGTGGTGATCCAGTCGGGCCGCACCGCGTCGGACGTCATCCGCTTCCACCAGGCCGGCACAGTCTCGGGCTGGATACTGATCGACGGCGAGCGGCACGCGGTCGATCCCGAGGAGTGGTACGGCTTCCGCGACCGCAGCTGGGGAATCCGCGAGCATGTCGGGCTCGACCCGGCCGACCTGGCACCGGTCGGCGGCCACGGCGTGACCGGCGGCAACAAGGCGGGCTCCGCTTTCCATTTCAACTGGCTGGTCTCGAAGATCGACCGCCCGGACGGGACGTCCTACGACCTCGCCTACTATTTCCGCGATTTCGGCGGCGACGGCCCACCGGAATTCTTCAGCGGGTACATCAACGAAAGCGACGGAACCCAGATCCCGATCCTGCACCTCTATCCCGAAATCGACTATCGCGCTTCGGATCGCGGCGCGATGCGCGGGACGGTGACCGCCATCCTCGCAGGCAAGGGCAAGGGCGTGGTGGAGCGGGTGTTCGAAATCGAGGCGATCAACCCCGAGATGGGCTTCCGCCTGCTCCCAGGCATGTACGGCGAATGGAAGGGCCAGATCCACGGGAGCTTCAAGGGCGAGGAATTCCTGGACGGCGAGACGATCGAGGACGTCAACGACCCGGCCAAGCTGGCCGAGACCTATCGCTGGCAGATCCGCGATCGCCCGGTCCGCATTCGCGAGGGCGGCAACTGCGGGTACGGCGACATGGAAAGCATCATCCTGGGCGAATATCCGGGCGTGCGGCTGGTTTGAGGCTGGGCCGCCATTTGGGCCGCCATTGGGCCGCCTCGCAGACGCCGATCCATCGTGACGAGAGCGGCCGGCGGCGACGACCGAATCCCGTCCTATGAAATGGATAGATGTTGTTGCATTATGGCCGCGGGCCTGTTCGTTGCGGTCATGGGCATCGGGCAAGGGCCGGTGAAGAGGAAGGGGAACGGATGCTGGAACTGATTCCGCTGTGTACTGCGACTGTCGATGTCACGGCGAACCACGATGTCGGCACGGGCCCGGCCGGTGCGCGCAGTGTCGGCGACATCACGGCCGCGCGCTTCGAAGGCGAACGTCTTCGTGCCGACCTCGCCGGCAGCGCCGCGGCCGACTGGTTGGTCCGCACCGGCAGCGTGGCGATCGTCGACGTGCGCATGACGCTGCGAACCGACGACGGTGCGCTGATCTACATGCAGTACGGCGGCCGGCTCGACCTCGCCCGGCGCGACGACGGCCTCAACGCCTATTGCGCGCCGGTCTTCGAGACCGGCGACGAGCGCTATGCCTGGCTCAACGGCATCCAGGCGGTGGGCAAGGGGCGGATCGTCGCCGGTCCGGCCGGAACCCGGATCGAGTACGAATTCCACGAAGTGCGCTGACCGCCGGCGGGGCGCTGCGCAGAATTTCCACAGCCACCAAGTCGGAGCCGGCCAATGACCATCCCTTCCCAGCATGCCGCGCGGATCGTCGATCCCAAGGCCTATGCCGACGGCAGCATCTACGAGACCTACAAGTGGCTGCGGCGGAACGATCCGCTGGGCTGGGTCCGGGACGCGGCCTACGATCCCTTCCGCGTGGTCACCCGGTACCAGGACGTGCAGGAGATCAGCCGCCAGAACCAGCTGTTCCACAACGGGCCCAACGCGGTGCTGACCTCGATCGCATCGAAGAAGAAGATGCAGGAGATCACCGGGGGCAACAGCTCGCCGATCAAGTCGCTCGTCGACATGGATCCGCCGCAGCACGAAAAGTACCGCTCGTTGACCAGTTCCTGGTTCCAGCCCGGAAACCTGCGCAATTTCGAAGGCAGCATCCGAACCATCGCCCGGGCCCTGGTCGCCGACATGCTGGCGACGGGCGGCGAATGCGATTTCGCGAAAGTGGTCTCGTTCCGCTATCCGCTGCTCGTGATCATGCTGATCCTGGGTCTGCCGCCCGAGGACGAAGCGCTCATGCTCAAGCTCACGCAGGAGATGTTCGGCTCGACCGATCCAGAGCTCAACGCGCGCGGCAACTCGACTCTCAGCATCAAGGACGACGATGCCAAGCTCGACCTGAGCGCGATCACCGCGATGATGCAGTACTTCGACAAGCTGACTGCCGAGCGCCGGGCAAGTCCCACCAGCGACCTTGCCTCGGTCATCGCCAATGCCCGGATCGACGGTGAGCCGATCCCCTATCTCGAGATGATGGGCTACTACGTGATCTCGGCTACTGCCGGCCACGACACGACGTCCGCATCGACCGGCGGTGCGATGTGGGCGCTGGCGGAGAACCCGGGCGAATTCGCCAAGCTCAAGGCGGACCCGTCGCTGCTTTCGGGCCTGGTCGACGAGGCGATCCGCTGGACCACACCGGTCAAGCATTTCATGCGGCGTGCGGTCGAGGACACCGAGGTCGGCGGCATCCCTGTCGCCAGGGACGACTGGCTGATGCTTTGCTACGGCTCGGCGAACCGCGACGACGATGCCTTTCCCGATCCCGACAGCTTCCGCATCGACCGCAAGCCCAACCGCCACGTCGCTTTCGGCTACGGCGCGCATCTCTGCCTCGGGCAGTACCTCGGCCGGCTGGAAATGCGCATCCTGTTCGAGGAACTGCTGCCTCACCTCAAGTCGGTCGAGCTTGCCGGCCCGCCGGCGATGAGCGAAGCCCTGTTCGTCAACGGCCCCAAGCGGGTGCCGATCCGCTTCACGCCGAACTGACGGGGACCGAGAGGCCAGGGCATGCTCAACAAGCTCGACGACTTCCCGATCCACCAGACGGTCGAACCGATCGCCCATCCCGCGACCACCGATCGCAACGCCTACGACCGCTTCTGGTTCGGCGGCTTCAGCGCCGGCGGGGAATACATGTTCGGGATCGCCATGGGGCTCTATCCCCATCGCGGCATCCTCGACTGCGCCTTCAGCCTGCGGCGGCGCGGCGGGCTCCAGCATTCGTTCTTCGGCTCCCGCCGTGCCCCGCGCGAGCGCACCGACATGTCGGTGGGGCCGTTCCGGCTGGAGATCCCGGTGCCGATGCGCCGCACCCGGCTGGTGCTCGACGACAACGCCAGCGGCCTGTCCTGCGACCTCACCTTCTCCGCCCGCACCGCCGCGATCGAGGAAGCGCACCAGACGCTGTGGAACGGTCCGCGGCGGATCCTGGATTGCACCCGCTTCGACGTCTTCGGCCGCTGGAGCGGCACGATCCGCACGCCCGAGGGCGAGATCGCGGTCGATCCGCAGTCGTGCTTCGGCGTCAAGGACCGTTCTTGGGGCGTGCGCAAGATCGGCGAGCCCGATACCGGCGGCGCGCCCAATCCCTATGGCGGATCGACCTTCTTCTGGGCGCCGCTGTTCTGGGATGATCATGTGACCCAGGCGATCTTCTACGACGGCGGCGACGGTTCGGTGCTCCACCGCGATGCGATCGTCGCCCCCCTCTATCCCGACGAGCCGGACGGGCCCGAGGTCGAGGACGGCCTTGCCCGCCGGCTGGCCACCTGCCGCCACCACATCGGCTGGTTCCCCGGCACGCGGCTAGCGCGCAGCATGGCGATCGACCTCGTCGATCACGACGGCAGCACGCGCCACGTCGAGATGGAGCCCTTGCTGCGCTTCCACATGCGCGGGATCGGCTATGCCCATCCCGAGTGGGCCCATGCCTGGTGGAAGGGCGAGCTCGCGCTCGGTCACGAGACGATCGATCCCGACGCACTCGACCTCCTGCAGGTGCCGAACTTCCACACCCAGCAGGTGGTGCGCGTCGACGACGGCAGCTGCAGCGGCATCGGCCTGTTCGAGCAGGTCCACATGGGCCCCTATGCGCCGGCCGGCATGACCGGCATGACCGACGGGGCGAAGTGACATGGCCGAACCGACTACCCATGCCGAGCTGTCCGCGTTCAACGACGGCTGGCTCGATGCCTGGACTCGCAAGGACATCGCCGCGATCGCCGCCATGTACACCGAGGACTGCGCCTTCATGGATTCGGCGACGGCCCAGGGCCTCTCCGGCCGCGCGGCGCTGGTCGGCTACCTCGAGCGGCTGTTTCCGCTGATGCCCGACTGGCGCTATCGCTCGGACGAGCTGTGGGCGATCCCCGGCGGCTTCTGCGCCCGCTGGTATTGCGATTTCGCCGGTGGCCGCAGCCTGCGCGGCTTCGATTTCGTGCAGATGCGGGGGCGTGAGATCGCCCGCAACGAAGTCTACACGCACGAGATTCGGTCGGGGGCGCCGCTCAGTTGATGTAGTGATCGCCCGATGCGCGCACCGTGATGTCGCTGATCGAGACGCCCCAGGGCTGGTCGATCGCATGGACGATGGCGTCGGCGATGTGCTCGGGCGCGAGGAAGCCGTAGCCGATCGCTTCCGGATCGGTGAGGTCGCCGGCATCGCCGAGCCCGAGCTTGCCGTAGTCGGCGTAGAACTCGGTCATGTTGTGCCCGACGATCGGCGCCCCGGCCGCCTTGTTGACCACGGTGTCGCCAAGTCCGGTGGCGATCACGCCGGTCGGCTTGATCACCGTCACCTTGATGCGCCCGCGCGCTTCCTGGCGCAGCGCGTGGCTGAAGTAGTCGACCGCCGCCTTGGTCGCGCCGTAGACGGCCGCGCCGGCGGTCGGCCGGTTGCCGTAGATCGAGGACAGGTTGACGATATGGCCGCGCCCTTGCGCCAGCATTTGGTCGTGGACCGCGATCGTGCCGTTCATCATCCCCTTGAGATTGATGTCGATGCAGCGCTCCCAGGCCGGCAGCGCCGCGGCATGGTCGGCGACATAGGCGAGCGGCATGATCCCGGCGTTGTTGACCAGCACGTCGATCGCGCCGAATGCCGCGACGGTGGCGGCCGCCGCGGCGCGCATGTCGTCGATGCGCGTCACGTCGGCCGCGAAGGCCAGGGCCTGGCCGCCGGCGGAGCGGATTCCCGCCGCCACGGCTTCGGCCGCCGCGCCGTCGATGTCGAGGCAGGCGACTCGCGCCCCCGCTGCGCCGAGCTTCCGCGCGGTCAGCTTGCCGAAGCCGTTGCCCGCGCCGGTGACGATGACCGACTTGCCGGACAGATGATCGGCCATCCCCGCGCTCCTACTTCCTGGGCGCGCTCGCCATCGCCGGCAGGTTCGACGTGTCCATGCCGTAGCCGAACATCCGGAAGTTCTGCTGGTGGCACAGGTGATGCAGCGAGAATGCCTGGTCGATGGCGTTCTGCTGGCCCTGGATGTCGAGCGTCTTGTTGACCGCTTCCTTGGCCAGCTTCAGCGCGAATGCCGGCTTGGCGGCGATCTTCACCGCCATGGCCAGCGCGAAATCCTGCAGCGCGTCGAGCGGCACGACGTGGTTCACCATGCCGAGCCGGTGCGCTTCCTCGGCGCTCCAGACGTCGGCAGTGAACAGGAATTCCTTAGCCTTGCGCGCACCGAGTTCCCACGGGTGGGCCAGCCATTCCACGCCCGAAACGCCGAACCCGACCACCGGGTCGGAGAACTGCGCATTGTCGGCGGCGATGATGATGTCGCAGACCCAGGCATAGATCAGCGCGCCGGCGATGCATCTGCCCTGCACCGCGCAGATCGTCGGCTTGGAGAAATTGCGCAGGCGCCGCGCGGGCTCAAGGTAGCCTTCCTTCTCCGCGGCATACCAGCCGTGAGCGCCGGGTTCCTGGAAACCGCTCCAGCCCGAGGCGCGCGGGCTGATGTCCTGCATCTTCTGCTGGTACTGCTCGACGGTGTCGGCAATGTCGTGGCCGGCCGAGAAGTTGCGCCCGTCGGCGGCGAGGATCACCACCTTGACCGTGTCGTCGGCCAGGGCCCGGGCGAACGCCGCGTCGATCGCGAAGATCAGTTCCGGGTTGAGCGAATTGTGCTTGTCCGCGCGGGCAAGCACGACCCGCGCGACGCCGGGAGCGGGATCTTCATAGCGGACCAGGTCTTCGCTCATGGGATAATGCCTTCGCTGTGGTTCATTGTGCCATGCAACGGATTCCGCCCCCGTACAAGGATCGGCTGCATGGCCTCGGCCAGGCGCGCAGGGCCGCTTGCCACCCTCGCGGTCAGTTGAGCCGGGGCGGTTCCGCCGTCTTCCAGCCTTCGCGATGCGCCGTGACCTGCGCCGCGGCCTTGTCCCAGAACTCCGCCCCCTTCGCGAGGTTGACGAAATTGAACTTTCCCTGCTGCCGGAACTCCAGCAATTCGACGCCCTCGGGCCCCGGCCTGTAGGCATAGGGCACGTTTGCCGGAACGAAGAAGCTGTCGCGCGGACCCAAGTCCTCGGTGCCCAGCCGGATCGATCCGGCGATGACGTAATAGAGGCAGTCGGCATCGTGGCTGTGCAAGGGCAGCGGATAGCCGGGCTTGAACCAGACATGGGTCAGGCTGAAACCCGGCAGGTCGACCAGGACGCGAACCTCGTCTCCCTCGAGGAAGCCGGCGGCCAGGACCTTGTCCATGCCTTCGCGCTGGACGGGGGTGTAGGGTTCCACCGTCATGCACCCGGATTCCATCAGCGACGGCGCATCCTTGGCGCGGAAGATGCGGAACTCCGCGGCGGCGGTTTCGTCACGATCGGCCATGTCCAGTCTCCTTTGCCCTGCCGGCGCCGGCTGCATGCGAGGACGCGCATGACGATCCCCGGCCGCCGCGCTCGGTCGCCGCTGCCGCAAGCCTTCGGCAGCCCATGTCGGTACCCAGTGAATGCAACAGGCGCAATCCGGTTCACCCGGTCGCATGCGGTCAGCGCCAGCGGTCGAAGAAGCCCGCGACTTCGCCGGCGAACAGTTCGGGTTCCTCCCAGGCCGCGAAGTGACCGCCTTTGGGCATGGCCTGCCAATGGACGATGTTGAACCGCGATTCGACTGCCGCCCGCGGCGGCGGCTGGGTCTCGCGCGGGAATACCGCAAGCCCGAAGGGCGCGGCGATGCGCCCGGCGAACTCGCTCGGCCGCGCCTGCACCATGCTGGCATAGAGCCACATCGAGGCCTGGACGTTGTCGCCGACCAGGTAGGTCATCACGCTGGTGATGAGCTGGTCCTTGGTGAACGCGGTTTCGATGTCGCCGTCGTTGTCCGACCAGGCGCGATACTTTTCCAGCACCCACGAGGCGAAGCCGACCGGGGTGTCCGACAGCGCCAGGCCCAGCGTCTGCGGGCGAAAGGTCATCTGCTGCGAATAGGAGCCGACCTCGCGGAAGCGCCGGCGCGATTGCCGCAGCCATTCGGCCTCTTCGGGCAGCATCTCGCCGCGCGGCGAATGGGCAAGGTAGTTGAGATGGAAAGCGCCGACGACGTCGCCGTGCTCGCGTGCCAGTGCGGTCGTCACCGAAGCGCCCCAGTCGCCGCCTTGCGCGCCGAAGCGTCGATAGCCGAGCACATCGACCATCAGCGTGCGCCACATCCGGGCAATGTCCGAGGCGCCGATCGGGCGCGGCGGCCGGCCGGAAAAGCCGTAGCCGGGCAGCGACGGGACTACCACGTCGTAGCCGCGCGCCGCGAGCAGCGGGATCGCTTCGAGGAATTCGAGCACCGAGCCCGGCCAGCCGTGGCTGAGGATCAGCGGATAGCCCGGACCTCCGCTGGTTGCCGGGACATGGTAGAAATGGATCGGGATGCCCTCGATCGTCGCCAGGTACTGCGGGAAGGCATTGAAGGCGGCCTGGGCGGCATCCCAGTCGTAGCGGTCGCGCCAGTGATCGCGGAATTCCGCCAGGTAGCGGGCGTCGGTGCCGTATTTCCAATCCGTGTCGTCATCGGGGGCATAGCCGATCACCGCATCGGCAACGCGCCGCGCGATCCAGTCGAGCCGGGCCTGCGGGACGGAGAGCCGGAACGCTTGCTTCATCGTGCGGTGTCCTTCCGTCGATCAGGTCGCCGCGCCGTCGGCCGAGGCGATCAGGTGGCCGGCGGCCTGGATCATGCCCGCCTTGGTCAGCGCTTCGGTCGACGGCATGGCTTCCGAACCCGAAGCGCCGCGGATGGCGGCAATGATCGCGTCGGGATCGTCGCCTTCCAGTTCGTAGATCGTCATCAGGGTCCACTGCGGGGCGTCGAGTTCGTAGACGCGCTGGAAGTCGAGGGAGAACAGCTTGCCGCTGACCACGCCCGGCATGCGCAGCACGTCGGCGAGGTGGCGATCGCGGTACCAGCTCACGAACTCCTCCTCGCGCCCCGGCACCGCGCTGGAGAGGATGGTATAGGTGAAACGAGCCATGGCTGTCCTCCGGTAACGGGCGGGCGATCGCGTCGCCGGCGGCGGACACTAGGCGCCGTGCGGATCGCCGCCAAGCTCGTGGCCGACAGATCGTCGCGACGATGGTGCGTTCGCCCTTGCCGGGCCGCCGCAATGTGCCCAGAACCGTCGCCCAGGGCGCTGCGGCACGACAGGAGATCGCGATGGGCAAGGCGGAGAGCAAGGCGGGCGAACCGGGCGGCGGACGCTGGCGCAGCCGGCCGCCCGGCGCCAACTGGGGCGATTTCGGCCCGGACGACCAGATCGGCCGGCTCAACCTGATCACGCCCGAGCGCCGCCGCGCCGCCGCTGCCGAAGTGCGCGAGGGGCTGGCCTTCTGCCTCTCGCTGCCGCTCGATTGCCCGCGCCAGCAGTTCAACCCGCGCCGCTTTCCGCCAGCCCACGCCTGGTCGATGCGTGGCGAGGACCCGGTCGCGAACTATCCCTATGCGCGCGCCTTCCCCGGCATGAAGGAGGTGGTCTGCGACGACCGGGTGACGCTGTCGCTGCAATATTCCACGCAATGGGATGCGCTCTGCCACATGGGCTGCCTCCACGACGACGGCGCAGGGGGCGAGGATATCACTTACTACAACGGGTTTCGCGCCAACCGGGACGTGCGCGGCCCTTACGACTACCTGCACGATCGCGCCGAGCAGCCCGGCCCTTACGGCGCGCTGGCGCTGGGCATAGAGCGCCTGGCGGAAACCGGGCTGCAGGCGCGCGGCGTGATGATCGACCTTGCCGCCCATGTCGGTCCGGGCCGCGTGGCGGTCGGCTACGACCGGCTGATGCGCATTCTCGAAGCCGACAAGGTCGTGGTCGAGCCCGGCGACGTGCTGTGCCTGCGCACCGGCTTCGACCGGGCGCTGCTGGCGCAATATGCCGATCCGTCGATCGTGCTCGATCCCCACCAGTGTGCCGGGCTCGACGGCTTCGACGACCGCCTGCTGCAATGGGTCGCCGACAGCGGCTGCGCGGCGCTGGTGGCAGACAATGAAGCGGTCGAGGTCTCGCCCGATTTCGAGCGCGCGACGCCCGACGGCATCCGCGTGCCGCTGCACAACCTGTGCCTGTTCAAGCTCGGCATTCCGCTCGGCGAATTCTTCCTGCTCAGCGAGCTTGCCGACTGGCTGCGCGCGCATGGCCGTTCGCGCTTCCTGTTCACCGCGCCGCCGCTGCGGCTGCCGGGCGCGGTCGGCTCGCCGGTGACGGGGGTCGGGACGGTCTGACGCTCCGCCCGTGCCGTGACCGCCGCTCCAGCTGCGCGGCGACGGGTTCAGGGATTGGCCGCCAGCCGGTCGAACGCTGCCAGCACGGCCTGCTGCTGCGCCTCGACCTGGTGGCGGTAATTGCCGTGGGTGATGATATAGGCCGAACCCGCCGCGAGTTCGGCAAGCAGGTTGCGCACCGCGTGCTCCGCCGTGGCGACATGCGCTGCGGCATCGATCTCCGCGCCTGCCATCATCGCCTTGACGTCCTCGTAGTCGAAGCGCGATTCACCCAGTTCGCTCGGCCGCGCGGCTATGCTGCTCTCGATATGGCGAGTCGCCATGCCGGCGGGGAACAGCATCGCCACGTTGATGCCTTCGGGCGCCAGTTCCTGCCGCAGGACTTCGCCGTAGCCGACGACCGCGAACTTCGAGGCGACATAGGCCGCCATGCGGATGCCGAACTGGAAGAAGCTGGCCGACGCGGTCAGGACCACGTGCCGCCGGCCGTCACGCGCGCGCAGCAGGGGCAGGAAGGCGTCCACGGTGTTGACCACGCCGTGGAAATTCACGCCCATGACCCATTGCCAGTCCTGATCGGTGAGCCTGTCGATCGCGCCGAACTGCTGGACGCCGACATTGGCGCAGAGCACGTCGCAGCCGCCGAACCGGTCCTGCACCGCCCGCGCCGCCGCCGCGACCGAGGCCCGGTCGGCGACGTCGACGCGCATGGCGAAGGCCTCGGCACCGCGCGCCCGCAGTTCCGCCGCCTGCACCTCGGCACGGTCGCCATCGATGTCGAGCAGCGCTACCCGGGCGCCGGCGCCGGCGAACAGCGCGGCCATCGCCGCGCCAAGCCCCGATCCGGCCCCGGTGACCACTGCCGACTTGCCCGTATATTCGCCCATGGCCGAGTCTCCGCTTCCGGTCACGGGATCAACGCGAAATCGCCGCGCAGGGCAAGGCGGCGAAGGCCTGCCCGCCACCGCCATCGCGCCCACGATCCCCGCGAGCTGTTGCAAGCCGGCCGATCATCCCGATGCGCATGCGGGCGAGCGGCAGGCCGGCCGAACGGAATGGCGCCTTTCCTAACCCCTTGCCGGCAGGTATTGCTGCACGTGAGAATCATTGTTCCGGGAGCGAGCATAGCCCATGTCTGCAGCGAGCGCCTGGCGCGAGGAGATACGCGATCCCATGGTCGAGCGCGTGCTCGGCCCGGGCAAGGCGTGGGAGCTCGAAACCGTCGAGATCGGCGGCCACCGGCACGAGGTGTTCAAGGGCGAGCCGCGCAATCTCGCCGCGCTCTATCGCCGGGCCCTGGCCCATGCCGACCGCGAGATGATCGTCGCCGGCGATGTCCGCATCACCTATGGCGAAGGCTTCGCGCGGGCTGCCGCGCTTGCGGCACAGCTGCGCGACCGGTTCGGGGTCGGGCGCGGGACCAGAGTCGCGGTTGTCACCGCCAACCGGCCCGAATGGATCCTTGCGCTGATCGCGGTCACGGCGCTGGGCGGGCAGGCGGCGCTGGTCAACAGCCGCGGCGTCGCGGAAGAGATGCTGCGCGCGATCGACCAGGCCGGCTGCACGCTGGCCATTCTCGATGCCGAACGCGACGCGGTGATCGCGGCCGAGCGTCCCGATCCGGCCTGGCCGCGCATCGTCGTCGGTGCGCCGTCGCATCCGCTGCGCCCCGGCCGCGACGCCGATTTCGACGCGCTGTCGGCGCCCGTGGATGGGCTGGCATTCACGGCCGAGGACATGCCGCCGGAAGCGGGCGCGATCATCCTGTTCACTTCCGGCACTACCGGCTTTCCCAAGGGAGCGCTGCTCTCGCACGGGGCGCTGACTCACTCGGTCACGGTGGCGACGCTGATCGGCACCGTCCAGGACATGCGCTACGAGGAGGAGAACGGCGAGACGCTGCCCCCGCAGCAGCGGGCGATGGCGACGCCGGCGGTGATCCTCGGCCCGATGTTCCACCTCGCGGGCATCATGCCGACCTTGCGCGCGCTGAGCCTTGGCACGACCATCCACATCATGGGCAAGTGGAACGCCGACATCGCCTTCGACATGATCGAGAACGTTGGCATGACTCGCCTGTCGTTCGTGCCGGCGATGCTGTTCGACATGTTCCGCAGCCCGCGCGCCACCGGGGAGTTGCTCGCCAATGTCCGCTACATGGTCAACGGCGCGGCGCCGCTGAACCTGCAGCTGGTCGAGGAGATCAAGCAGCGCATGCCCCATTGCCAGCTCGCCAACGGCTACGGCCAGACCGAGGCGACGGCATGGACCTGCGGGATCAGCGGCAACGTCTATCTCGAGCATCCGGCATCCTGCGGCTGGCCGGCACCGACCGTGCGGCTGCAACTGCGCCGCGAGGACGGGACCGAAGCCGCGATCGGCGAGCCGGGAGAGCTGTGGGTGTCGAGCCCGATGCTGATGAACGAATATGTCGGCGACCCGCAGGCGACCGCCGAGGCGCTGCAGGACGGCTGGCTCGATTCGGGCGACATCGCCACGGTCAACGAGCTCGGCATCTACACCATCGTCGATCGCAAGAAGAACATGGTGATCTCCGGCGGGGAGAACATCTACTGCGCCGAAGTCGAGCGCGTGCTGATGGCGATGCCCGGCGTGCGCGAGGCGATCGCCTACGGCATGCCCGATGCGCGCCTTGGCGAGCGGCTTGCGGCGCGGGTGGTGCTCGATGCCGGGGCCTCGCTCGGCGACGAGGCGGTCAAGGCCTTCTGCCGGCAGCACCTTGCCCTCTACAAGGTCCCGCGCGAAGTCGACCTCACTCACCTGCCGCTGCCGCGCACGGCTTCCGGCAAGGTCGATCGCGGCAAGTTCCTGAAAGCGGTCCGCGGCGAGACGCAGGGCAGGAATGCGGGAGAGCAGGCGTGACGGCAGGACATACCATGGCTCCCAGGCCGGGGCACCGTTCGATCCGTGTCGACGGGTCGGGCAAGCCGTTCCTCCAGGGCTATCGCTGCGGCGCATGCGGCGCGGTCGTGCCCGAACCGACGATGGCATGCCGCGCCTGCGCCGACCGCACCCCTCCGGCACCGTTCAAGTCGCCGGAAACCGGGCGGCTGTGGACCTGGACCGTGGTCCAGCGCAGCTATCCCGGCATCGCCGTGCCCTTCGTTTCGGCCGTGGTCGATCTCGACGGCGGGCTGACTCTGAAAGGCACGGTCGTCGGCGTCGAACCCGCGCAGCTGCGCCAGAGCCTGCCGCTGCGCCTGGTCTACGACGACGCCGGCGGCGGCACCGACAAGGACGGCGCACCGTGGATCGGCTTCCACTTCACAGTCGCAGGAGAGGCCTGATGGGCGACGTCTACATCCAGGGCGCCGACATGATCCCCTTCGGCCGCTACAACGACCGCAGCTATTTCCAGCTCGGCGCGCAGGCGGTGCTCGGCGCGCTCGACGATGCAGGGCTCTCGATCCGCGACATCGGCGCGGTCTATGCCTCGTCGTGCTTCAACGCCCAGTCGATGCTCGGGCAGAAGATCCTCAAGGAGATCGGCCAGACCGGAGTGCCCTGCATCAACGTCTCGAACGCCTGCGCTTCGGGCGCGACCGCGGTGCGCGAGGCCTGGGTGGCGATCAAGGCCGGGATCTACGACATGGTTGTCGCCGTCGGCGCGGAAAAGAACCCGCGCGGGATGCTCGGCGGCGCGCCTTTCGAGGGGCCGCCGCCCGAAGGCCTGTTCGGCTCCGAATCGATGCCGGCAGTGTTCGCCGAGGCCGGCATGGTCCACGCCCAGAAATACGGCACCACGATCGAGCAGTTCGCCGAGATCGCAGTGAAGAACCATTTCCACGCGACGATGAATCCCAAGGCGGCCTACCGCAGCGAGACCCCGCTCGAAGACGTCCTGGCAAGCGAGATGATCGCCTGGCCGCTGACCAAGCTGATGTGCTCGGCCAATGTCGACGGCGCCGCGGCGCTGGTCCTGGTCTCGGAGAAAAAGGCGCGCGAACTGGGGATGAGCCGCGCCGTCCGCATCCGCGCATCGATCCTGACGTCCGATCCCTACGAGCCGCGCAATCCGATGATGTTCGATCCCAACTCGGTCACCCGGCTCGCCGCCGCCCAGGCCTACGAGATGGCGGGCCTGTCGCCGCAGGACCTCGACATCGTCGAACTGCACGATTGCTTCGCGGTCGCCGAAATCCTCCACTACGAGAACCTGGGCCTCTGCGCCGAGGGCGAGGGCGGTTCGCTGATCGACAGCGGAGCCACCCGGCTGGGCGGGCGCATCCCGGTCAACGTATCGGGCGGCCTGCTGTCCAAGGGCCATCCGATCGGCGCGACCGGCGTCGCCAACATGGTCGAGATCGTCGAGCAGCTGCGCGGCGAAGTCGGTGCCCGGCAGGTCCGGGATGCGCGGATCGGGCTCGCCCACGTCCTCGGCTTCGGCGCTGCGGCCGGCATCCATATCCTGGAGCACGCATGAGCGGCGGTCGCTGGATCGACCTGTCCGGGCAAGTCGCGGTCGTCACCGGCGCGGCTTCGGGCATCGGCCGTGCCTCGGCACTGGCGCTGGCCGAGGTCGGCGCGGAGGTGATCGCCGCCGATCTCGACCAAGCCGGTGCCCGCGCCGTGGCCGATGCCATCGTCGCCGCCGGCGGTCGCGCCACGGCACGCGCGCTCGACGTGACCAGCGATGCCGCATGGCGCGATCTCGAACGGTGGATCGCCGACGAGGCGCACCGGCTCGACATCCTCGTCAACAGCGCCGGGATCGTCGGCACCGACCGGGTCGGCGATCCCGGGACCGAGGCCTATCGCCGCATCTTTGCGGTGAACGTCGAGGGCTCGCTGCTCGGCATGCGCACCGCGCTCGGTTTCATGCGCCGCAGCGGCCACGGGGCGATCGTCAACGTATCTTCCGCAGCGTCGCTTGCCGGCGCCTCGATCATGGCGTCCTACGGCGCCAGCAAGGCGGCCATCGCCCACTATACCCGAAGCGCGGCGCTGGAAGTCGCGCGCGCTGGCCACGACATCCGCATCAACTCGATCCATCCCGGCGTCATCGAGACCGCCATGGCCGACGCCTTCTGCGAGATCTATTCCGGCCTCGGCCCGCGCGAGGCGGTCGAGGCGCGGATGACCACCGGCCGCTTCGGCCGCGCCGAGGAAGTCGCCGACCTGGTGGTGTTCCTGTCGTCGCCCCGCGCAAGCTTCATTTCGGGAACCGGCATCGTCATCGACCGCGCCCAGTCCGCCTGACGCCTTTCGCCACGGGCGATTGCCGCAAGGCACTGGAATGGCGGCCGTTCGTGCCGGAGACCGGATCCTGACCGGGCGTCTCGCGTGCCGGGCGGGGCGAGGAATATCCGGGAATAATTCAACACAAAGCTTGTTCCGCGGTGCATTTTCTCGCATTGCTGCAGGCGATGCAGGGCGAACACTGCAGCGCCAACACAGGAGTCATGTCCTTGAGCTCTCGCGTCCAGACTGCCGCTCGCAAGGGTGGCGCCGCTTCTGGCAGTCGTGGAAAAAGTTCGGACCGCCGCAAGCGCAATCGGGCTGGCCGTCCCACTTCCGAGGAGCTGGAGCGCCGCAAATTGCGGGTCATGGAAGTGGCCACAGACATGTTCGTCGAGCGTGGCTATGCCGCCACCACCCTGCTCGACATCGCCAAGGAAGCCGGGGTCGCGACCCGGACGCTGTACCAGCACTTCGGCGACAAGGAGGCGATCTTTCGCGAAGTGATCTTCGCCCGCGATACTGCCGCGATCGATCCGCCCCAGGTCGCGCCCGACGACGATCTCAGGTCGGCGCTGATGACCGCGGCGAAGTATTCGTTCGAAATCTCGCTGCGCCAGCGGGCGATCGAGCTGATGCGCCTGATGATCGCGGAAAGCGCCCGCTTCCCCGAGCTGATGAGCAAGGTGACCAACACCATCTTCACGCGCTTCAAGGCGAACGTGGCAGAGGTGTTCCGCGAGCTTGCAAGGCGGGGCCTGATCCCGGACGGCGATCACGACCAGTCGGCCGAGCTGTTCGTCGACCTCATGCTCGGCAACAGCACGGTCATGATCTATTTCGGCTGGCGCAGCGCCCATCCCACGGCCGAAGACGTCGCAGCGAAGATCGAGCTGTTCATCAGGGGACGCTTCGGCGAGAGCGCGATCGCTCCGGCCGGCGGGAAGAAGGCCCGGGCTACGTTGGCCAAACCATCGGCAAAGGCGCCCCGGATCCGGCAGGTCTGAGGAAGGCCAAGCCCGCGGTCGGCCCGACATTCGGAGCGAATGCGGCAATCGTGCCCGCGATATGCGCGCGCGGGCCACATGGAATTGCGCAGTCGGACTTGCATCTATCCTGGAATGACTCCGGCGGGACAGGATCCTGTGGCAGGGGAGAGTCATGATCGAGCTCGAATCGCGCATCGCCGATTTCATTGCCGCGCGCTTGCCTGCCGCCACCGCCGTGGCCGTGGACGAACTGGCCCGCATCCATGGCGGCAGCAGCCAGGAGACCTTCCGCTTCCGCGCCCGCTGGCGTGTCGACGGGGTGGACGAGGACCGGCGCCTGATCCTGCGCCGGGCTCCCGAATCCGGCCTGGTCGATGCCGAGCGCGACGTGGAATTCGTGGTCTATGCGGCACTGGCCGGGCGAGGCGTGCCGGTGCCGCAGGTCCATTGGATCGAGCTCGACCCGCGCTGGCTCGACCGGCCGTTCTTCATCATGGACCTGGTTCCGGGCAAGCCCGGCCACTATTACCACGGGGCCGATCCCTACGACGGCCAGGACGCGGTGGTCGGCCGCAACTTCTGGCGCCACCTGGGAGTGCTGGCGGCGCAGGAGCACCGGGCGCTGGGCCTCGAATCGCTGCGCAACGGTCTCGCCGACGGCGGCTACTGGCAGCGCGAGCTTGCCCACTGGGAAGCCGCGCTCGACGCCGGCGAGGCAGTGATCGAGCCGATCGTGCGCGGCGCGCTGCGCTGGCTCCGGCGCAATCCGCCGCCCGAGCCCGCCAAGCCGGCGATCGTCCATGGCGACTATCGTGCCGGCAACTTCCTGTTCCTGCCCGACGGCAGCATCAGCGCGGTGCTCGACTGGGAGATGTGCCACGTCGGAGACCCGCTGGAAGACGTCGCCTGGGCGATCAACCCGATGTGGACCATGGAACGCCACCTGCCGCTCGACGAAGTCCTCGCCATCTGGGAAGCGGCGAGCGGGCTGGTGCTGGACCGAAAGGCGCTGGATTGGTGGCGGATGTTCGCGGCGGTCAAGGCCTGCGGGATCTGGACCACGGCCGAGGCCAGCTTCGAGAACGGCACCAGCCGCGAGATGATCATCGCCCTGACCGGGCTGCGCGCCAGCCATGCCAGCCGCAAGGAAATCCTCGACCGCATGGCCGCGCTGGGAGCCATGGGATGAAGCTGACCGCCGAAAGCGTCCTGGGCGGCGTGGGTGATGCGCTGCGCGACCAGTTCCTCCCGCACATCGCCGATGAGTTCGCCGCCAGTTCCGCCCGCATGGCGCAGTCGCTGATCGCCATCGTGGCGCTGGGCATGGACGATGCCGTCGCCATCCGGGTGGAGGAGCATGCCCGCATCCGCGAGCTGCTGGGCACCGGTGCGGGCCTGGTCGAACCGGGCGAACTGGCTGCGCGCCTGCGCGAAGCTGCAGCATCGCGCGACCCGGGGCTGACGATCAGCGCGCTCGACCGCGAGAGCACCCGCCTGCGCGCCCTGCTGGTGACCCTGCATGCCTGGACCGAGGAACAGGACAGTCCCGCCGCCCGCGCGCTCGACCAGGCGATCTGGCGCGCGCTCCGTGATTTCGAGATGGCGCGCAGGCCGCGCGCCTGAAGCTCAGGCGATGTCCAGCTTCAGGACCTTCGCGGCGTTCTGGTAGAGGAACTTCGGCCAGACGGCGTCCTTGAACGGCACCGCATCCATTTCCGCGAAGATGCGGTCCAGCTCCAGGCCCATCGGAAAGTAGCCCCCGTAGATCACCTTGTCGCTGCCGCGCGAGTTGGCGAACCTGATGATCTCTTTCGGCCAGTACTTCGGGGCAAAGGCGCTGGTCGAATAGTAGAGGTTGGGCCACTTGAGCAGCAGCTTGCAGGCCAGCGCCTCGTCGGGTTCGGCGCCGTGGCGCATAACCACCTTGAGTTCGGGCAGGTCGTAGGCGACTTCGTCGAGGTGGCCGACCCATTGCGGCATCATCGGGATGCGCGGCCCGGGCACGCCGACGTTGATGAAGATCGGCAGGTCCAGCTCGATGCACTTGGCATAGATCGGATAGGCGAGCTTGCTGTTGATCGGCACCGGCGGGTTCTGCCCCGAGGGGAAGAACGAAACGCCCTTGATCAGGCCGGCATCGTATTCGCGCTGGATCAGGCGGACGGCGTCCATGCCCTTGTTCGGATCCACCGGACGGATCGCGGCGAAGCGATCGGGGTGGCGCTGCAGGGCTTCGGCCGTGCGATCGTCGGACATGTGGATCACGCCGACCCGGATGTTGTGCGCGTCCATCTGGGCGACGGTTTCGGCGATCGCATCATAGCGGTTCTCATCGCCGGTCAGCTCGTCGGGAATGTCCTTGAACATGTATTCCGCCGGATGGCGCTGCCAGTCGCCCTTGGTGCTGGCCACGCCCATCTGGTGGGTGTCGCGGAAGCCGATCAGCGTGTCGATGACGGGAATATCGCGAGGACGGGGCAAGGTCGAGCATCCTTTCCGGCAGCGGCCGCGATCAGCCTTGGCGGGTGCTATTGCAACAGGGAAAGAGTATTGTAAAGCGTTGGCCCGGGAGGCCGTTTCACGATAACCATAGCAGCACAGCCGGAAAGGGTGAGGCTTGAACTTCGACTATACCGACGACCAGAAGGCGCTGAAGGAGGAGGCGCGCCGCTTCCTCGCTTCGGTGTCGCCGCTGACGGTGGTGCGCGCGGTGCTCGACGATCCCGGGCGCGGGCTGGACGAGGGATTGTGGGCGCGCATCGTCGAGCAGGGCTGGTGCGGCGCGGCGATCCCTGAAAGCTACGGCGGCCTGGGCATCGGCTATGTCGAGCTGTGCGCGCTGGCCGAGGAACTGGGCCGCTCGCTGGCGCCGGTGCCTTTCGCGTCGAGCGTCTACCAGTTCGCCGAGGCGCTGCTGGTCGCGGGGAGCGAGGACCAGAAGCAGGCCTGGCTGCCCAGGGTGGCCGCCGGCGAGGTGGTCGGCGCGCTGGCCTTTTCCGAAGGGGCGGGCGTGCTGCGCGGCGACCGGCTGGCGACCCGCTTTGCCCACGGCAGGCTGAGCGGGGTCAAGCTGCCGGTGACCGACGGGCTGTTCGCCACCCACGCGGTGGTGCTGGCAGCGGGCACGGACGGGCCCGGGCTCTACCTCGTCGACCTGGCCGGGCCGGGCGTATCGCGCGAAGGGTTGGCGACGATCGAGCCGACGCGCGGCGAGGCGCAAGTGACGTTCGACGGGGCACCTGCCGAGCCGCTCGGCGCGCCGGGCGAAGGTGCGGCGCTGCTCGAGCGGATTCACGACCGCGCCGCCATCCTGCTGGCCTTCGAGGCGCTGGGCGGGGCGGACCGCTGCCTCGAGATGGCGCGCGACTATGCGCTGGAACGCTATGCCTTCGGGCGGCCGATCGGCGGCTACCAGGCGATCAAGCACAAGCTGGCCGACGTCTTCGTCGCCAACGAGGTGCTGCGCGCCAACGCCTATTACGGCGCCTGGGCGCTTTCGACCGACGCTGCGGAGCTGCCGGTGGCGGCGGCGGCGGCGCGGGTGGCGGCCTGCAATGCCTATTGGCTGGCGTCGAAGGAGAATATCCAGACGCACGGCGGCATCGGCTTCACCTGGGAAGCGGACTGCCACCTGTTCTACCGGCGGGCGCGGCATGTCGGCCTGGCAATCGGGGCGACCCGCGACTGGAAGCGGCGGCTGGCCGCGCGGCTCGAGGCGCGCCTCGCTGCCGAGGCCAATCAGGAGAGCGCGCGATGAACTTCGAGGACAGCCCCCAGGAAGCCGAATACCGCGCCAGGGTGCGCCGCTGGATCGAGGCGAATGCGCCCGACCTCGGTCCGCTTTCGGCCGAGGAACGGCGCAACTGGCATCCGCGCCACAAGGAGATCGCGCGCCAGTGGCAGGCGACCAAGGCCGATGCCGGCTATGCCTGCATCTCGTGGCCGAAGGAACGCGGCGGCGCCGGCGGCAGCGCCATCGAAGAGGCGATCTTCAACCAGGAGGAAGCGCGCGCCGGCGTGCAGTTCACTTACTTCATGACCGGCCTGCACATGCTGCTGCCGGCGCTGATGGAGCATTCGACCGATGCGGCGTCGCTGGCGCAGGTGGCGCCCGCGGTGCGCGGCGACACGATCTGGTGCCAGCTGTTCTCGGAGCCGGCCAGCGGCTCGGACTCGGCCGGGGTGCGCTGCGCCGCGGTGCGCGAAGGCGACGGCTGGCGGATCAACGGCCAGAAGGTCTGGAACTCGGGCGCCCAGGCGGCCGACTTCGGCATGCTGGTCGCGCGCACCGATCCCGACCGGCCCAAGCACAAGGGGCTGACGGTGTTCTGGCTCGACATGAAGACGCCGGGAGTCGAAGTGCGGCCGATCCGGATGATGTCGGGCGACAACGAGCTCAACGAGGTGTTCCTGACCGACGTCTTCATCCCCGACAACCAGCGCATCGGGGACGTCGACGGCGGCTGGAAAGTGGTGATCTCGACGCTGATGAACGAGCGGGCGGCGCTCGGTTCGGGCACCGGGCTCAACTGGCGCGACGTGATGAAGCTGGCGGCCTCGGTGCCGTCGTGGGAAGGCACGGCGCTGGACGATCCGGCATTCCGCGAATGGCTGGCCGACTACTACGTGCAGTCCGAGGCGATCCGGCTGACCAGCTTCCGCACGCTGACCTCGCTGTCGAAGGGGCAGGCACCCGGACCGGAAAGCTCGGGCGGCAAGCTGCTGTGGGCGAACACGACGCAGGCGATGACCAGCCAGGCGCTCGACCTGCTCGATCATTTCGGGCTGGTCGACGATCCCGACATGGCGGCGGCCGGCGGTGCCTTCCAGCACCGCTTCATGTGGGCCCCGGGGCTGCGGCTGGGCGGCGGCACCGACGAGATCATGAAGAACATCATCGCCGAGCGCGTGCTCGGCTTGCCGGGCGACATCCGCGTCGACAAGACGGTGCCGTTCCGCGAGATCCCGAGCGGCCGCTAGGGCCCGGCAAGAGGCGCTGCGGACTGCGCCGATCCGATCGATAGCAAGGCAGAACATGGCAGACGTGAATCTCAGGATTACCGATCGCGCCGGCGAGGTCCGGACGATCTCCGCTCATGCCGGCGACGTGCTGATGCAGGTGCTGCGCGACCAGATCGACTTGACTCTGGGCACCTGCGGCGGCGCGATCTCCTGCGGCACCTGCCTGGTGCGGCTTTCGCCCGGATGGCTCGGCATGCTCCCCGCGCCGAGCGTCGACGAGGCGGAAATGCTCGAGGCGCTCTCGGCCGGAGCGGACTGCCGGCTGTCGTGCCAGCTGGTGCTCGGCTCTGCTGCCGACGGCCAGCAGGCGACGCTGGTCGCGGCGGAGTGATCGAGGGGCTTTGACCCGCGGGCCGGGTTGCGGTAGATTGCACCAAGTGAAGTTCATTACGTCGAGGCGGCTTGCGGCGAGAGAGTCGCGACTGCCGGAGACAGGCCAGGGGCCCCGGCGGGCCGGGAGGGAACACATGACTGCCCAGACCACCGTGCTCGATCGCGGCTATGCCGACATGCCGATCCCGTTCGGCTGGTTCGCGATCGCCCTGTCCCACGAGCTTTCCGCGGGCGAGATCCGGACGATGCGCTATTTCGGCACCGAGTTCGTCGCCTGGCGCGGCGAGGACGGCGTGGTCCGCGCGGTCGATCCGGTCTGCCCGCACCTCGGCGCCCATCTCGGGGTCAACAGCACGGTGATCGGCAACGATCTGCGCTGCGCGTTCCACCACTGGAGCTTCAACGGCGAGGGCGGGGTGACCGACATCCCCTATACCAGGCTGGTCCCGCCCAGGCTGCGGCGCAACTGCCTGCCGGCCTGGCCGGTAACCGAGGCCGACGGCGTGATCTTCGTCTGGTACCACCCCAACCGCGCCGCGCCGAAGTGGGAAGTGGCGCGCCTGCCCGAATGCCCCGACGGCGGCGAGTGGGTGCTGGCCGAAACCCACGAGTGGGTGATCGGCATCCACTGCCAGGAAATCACCGAGAACGGCCAGGACCACGCCCATTTCGGCGCCGTGCACGGCGTGCCCAAGGCGCCGGCGGGCAAGTTCACCGTCGACGGCTGGGTCCGCCACAATCGCATCGTCGCGGAAATGAACACCCCGCGCGGCCCGATGACCGGGATCATCGACGTGCGGGCCACCGGTCCCGGCCAGTCGATCGGCGAATATATCGACGTGACTCACGTCGTGCAGTCGCAGCAGGTGACGCCGATCGATTCCGAGCACACCCACCTGCGCTGGCAGATGTACCACATCCCGGGGCTGAGCGACGGCCGCCTGCGCGTGACCAAGGCGCGGATGCGCGACCTCGTCCGCCAGGTCAACGAGGACATCCCGATCTGGAATGCCAAGGTCTACATGCAGCAGCCGCTGCTGGTCGAAGGCGACGGCCCGATGCTCGCCTATCGCGAGCAGTACCAGCGCTACTACCAGTATGAGGACGACACGGCAGAAGTAGCCTGACGAGCCGAGATCCTCCCCCGTAGGGGGAGGTGGCATTCGCGTAGCGAATGACGGAGGGGTGTCAGCGTTCGATCGGAGGGGGACACCCCTCCACCACCGGCTGCGCCGGCGGTCCCCCTCCCCCTATGGGGGAGGATCTTTACGCTGGA